>JACDES010000051.1 GCA_013816265.1 Parachlamydiaceae bacterium
CCGGCCCTTCAGGCCTAACGCAGTGAATCTTTCTTAAAATAAATGTGGAAACCGTAACAGTAAAAGAAATTAGGCGATTATGCTATTTATTCTTATTTTGACAGCATTGGTTCAAAGCCCGGAGTGATTTAAGGAACTCCGGGTAAATAAAAAATAGATTAGAGCTCGGTAGAGGGCCTCCAAAGTGAGTTTAGATTGACTATCCGTGCGTAGTATAAACATCGCGGATTTGAGTCGCTCTACGAGCTCTATGTTTTTTCTAAATTATACCCAGCATTCCTATCGTCATGCTGGGCTTTGAACAGACGCTCTACCGAGCTAACAAAGACTCACTTCAAAATTGCACACAATTACAAATAGAAATGAATGAGTTAAAAAAAAACACAGTTGTCATCTCTGACAACTGTGTTTAGAAAGACGATTAATCATTCATGATTAATCAAATAGCATTTAAGCCTTCTTCGCTGCTTCCACTTCATTATGCTTCTCTACTTCCCTATTGTGGAAGTAAAGCATCACTGGTGAAGCTATAAAGAGGGAAGAGAACGTTCCAATGAGAACCCCTATCGTCATCACCAACGAAAACGAGAATATTGATTGACCACCTAAAATAACTAAGGCGAGCAATACCAATAATGTCGTTCCTGATGTCATGATCGTACGGCTTAGCGTGACATTCAATGCATGATTGATCACATCACTGAACTTCGCTCGGCGCATAAGCTTCACATCTTCACGAATTCTATCAAATACAATGATCGTATCATTCAATGAATAACCAATGATCGTCATGATCGCACCCACTACTTGTAAGTCGATCTGCACCGGGAATCCTAAAGCATGGAATAATGCCAAAATTCCCAATGTTATAATAACGTCATGAACTAATCCCGCCACGGCACCGATTGCATACTTAAATTCAAATCGAATAGTGATGTAAATCAAAATCGCAACTAGAGCAGCAACCAAGGCGATAGCTGCGTTATTACGCATCGCATCAGAGAATTGACCACTCATGATCCTCCAATTCTTCTGTAAGCTAGCAAGTTCATTAGGTTGTATGGTCAATCCATGATTTTGTAATGCATCCACAACCCAATTTAATCTCGGATCTTTCTGATAGTCATAAGCGTAGTTTCCTTCGTTATTGACTTGAGGCATTTGATAAAATGGATGTCCACTTTCATTCATGCTTGTTCCAAGCTGAATACGCAATTGATTTGGACGGCTTAATTCACGCACTTCAAAATCACGGACAGACGCACCTTGATCTTGGAATGCATTAATTGCATCTAATCGATAATTTGGTTGACCGGGCTTCTCTTCCATATTCACTGTAAGTGAATAACCACCGGTAAAGTCCATTCCAAATATTGTGTTACGTTCTTTTATTAAGAAACCAACTCCAACAGCCATCACAATCAAGGAAATTAAAATTGCTTTCTTTGCTTGTCCTAAGAAGTCGAAATTTGTGTTCTTTAAAAACTGCGCCATATTCAACTGCTTGTGCTCTGGATTTTTTACCCATCCAGCAAAGAAATAGCGTGTCATGAATAACGCGGTAAACATAGATGAGATGATACCGATAATCAATGTGATCGCAAAACCTTTGATTGGACCTGAATCAAATTGAATTAATATCACGGCAGCAATCAATGTTGTAATATTGGAATCGAAAATCGCGCTGAACGCTTTACGATAACCTGCTTGTATCGCAGAACCAATACGTCCCGAAATCTTAAACTCTTCACGAATCCTTTCAAACACTAACACGTTAGCATCAACAGCCATACCGATTGTAAGAACGATACCGGCAATACCTGGAAGCGTTAACGCAGCGCCTAAGTTCTGTAAGACTCCCCACATAATAAATATGTTCAAGAGAACCGCACAAGAAGCCACGAGTCCTGCAAAACGGTAGTAGCCTATCATTGCTACAACAACGAGAACGATCGCCACTAGCGAGGCTACAATTCCTTTTGTTCTTTCTTCAAGACCGAGTTCTGGGCTGACGTTTTCTTCAGATAGAATACGTGGTGTAAATGTCATCGAACCTGCTTTTAAGTCGGCTGCCAATTGATTGACTTCTCTTTGTGAGAATCTTCCACTAATACGTCCACCATCTCTTAATGCTGCTGATAATGTCGGAGAGGTAATGATATTTCCGTTAAGAATAACGGCCATACGCCATCCTCTTCCATGCGAGTAAGCTTCTTTTGGTGTTCCTGCAATCTTATCTTCAGCAAATTGCGAAGTCCAATTGTAGAAGTCTTCTCTTGGAGATCCACTCTTAACACCAAAATTTAACATGTTACCTTCTGTTGAATCGTAACCTGCTTGAATGTTTTCGAGATTAGAACCTTCTAGAGAGTAGTTATGGAACACAACCAATAATGGATGTGATTGACCTTGCCATTCTGTCGCTTCATCACCGCGTAATATTCCAATTGAAGACATTGTGTCATCAAATGCTTGCGTCACGGCTCTTTCACGTGGATTTGCAAAACGCAATCCATTGTCATAGAGCAATTTCGCTGAATCACTACGTGGATAGAGGTTACCTGGTGAAGAAGAATCTCCGCCCAAATGTTGCCATGCTATCTCATTAACGCTGTCATTATCTTTACGATTTGTCACAACTGCTTCGTTCCAAATCTCTTGGAGGAATTGGTTAACAGCAGGTGCAAGTGTCGTATTGTTTGGAGTGAATTTTTCGTTTACAATATGGAAATACATTGCAGATGCTTTAATCAATTCTGCAGCTGATAGACCTTGTGAACCAGGAAAGTCTAACAATATGTTAGAATTTTCTATACGAATTGTTCTTTCAGCAACACCCATTTTGTTAATACGATTATAAAGCTCGTTAACAGCTTGTTTTAAATCATCTGGGTTTGTGACAGGACGATTGTTTTGATCAACAAGAGCAATCCTTACTGTTTTACCACCGGATAAGTCCAATCCCCATTTAAGGATTTTACGATCATCGCCACGGAAGTACTTCACAGTACTCAATTTCAGATTTTGAACGAAGATATTCTTTGTAGGCGCCGGCACTGTGTATTTGCTCGTTGCATTCAAGTCTACTTGAGCAGCATGATAAGCTTCTTTCCATTTAATCAAATCTTCTTGAATACGATCTTCAATACGATTTGTTGTCAAAATACGTTGCTCAACATCTGTGAAATCAAGCGTTGCAAAACGCTTTGAACCTTTTACAGAAAAATCTTCACGTGTTGCTTTTAACAACGTGCTATAATAATCATTTAATTCAAAGATAAAATCTTTGCTAAATTCTTTGCCTAAATCGAATGCAGAAGCTGCGTATCCAATAAATCCAAGTTGTTTAAGAACTGAATTCAATTGATTGAAATCATTGAGTAAAACTTGGCTTTCTGGGGCATCTGGAGCTTCTTTATATTTTTGTACAATGCTATCCATTCCACGTGCGATGACGTAGATAGATCCATTACGGAAACCAGCAGGAGGTGTCTCTTTGTACATCGCAGGAGCGTATACAATTAACCCTAATTTCTGCTCTTCCTTTGGGGATGACTTAAAAGAATCATAATCTTTAAGAGGATACGATTCTCTCGCTAAGTCTGTATTTGTAGGTGCCCAAGAAAGAGCTAATTGATCCATTACCTGCTGTGAACGCTTTTGAGCTAAATAGCTTAAATTGAAAACTAAATAACTTTGACTGTTTGTCAGTTTGTCAAGATTGACAACAAACACATCACTACTTGGTTTAAATGTTTCATCAGAATGGCGTGCAACACGCGCAACATCATTGATCACATACTGATTTACTTTGTCTTTAACAAAAGCTTCTTTTTCATTACGGACTTCTTGAAGTCTTAATTTTTGTACATCGTCATAAAATTGAACTGCCACTTGGCTGCTGTCCCAATTGATAACGAGAGCTTTAATATATGGATTTAATCCATCCAAATTCAGAGTTTGAACTGGTTGGCTCGATGCATTCTGTGCTAATAACGCTTGTATTTTTGCTTCATTTAGTGGCTTTGGCCCTTTTTGGAAATCGGCAGTATTTTTACGCAAAATAGTAAGAGCCGATTCTAAAGACTGCTGCTGATTTTCTAATACAGCTAATAGCTGATCTTGGGATTGATCTGAAAGTTCATTTTTATCTTTTAAAGCAACTTGTTCTTTCTTTACGGAATCTCTTTTCTCTTGAATTTTCTTATTCAAGGTATCGAGTTTCGCAATGAATTTTTGAACTTGTCCTTCACTATCTTTTTCATCGGACTGAGAAAAGCTTCCATAGAAACGCTTAGTGACTGGATGCGTTTTGCCTAAAACAGCTTCTACATCAACAATTTCTTTTGCAAGAGCTATTGCCGCGTCATCATGGCGAGCGTCTGTAGAGTCCAAAATTGCTGCCATCTGAGTAGAGGCACGACTTGGACCAGCAATTGCCAATGCCATTTGTGTGACACGATCGTTGACGGTTTGACGATAAAGTTCGCCAACTTTTCCATCTTGCTCGTATTTAGGTGTAAATAGAAATAATTGATTGCTTTCGCTAGGATCTAGCTGTAAGGATATATTGCGTTGCACGAGGACAAGAGAAGGATTCTCTGTCGCAGCTTCTGGACTTAACTCTAATTGTGCTGGAACAAATGGAATCAATGCTCCTGCTCTTGGCAGAAAACGTTTGAATAAATCGGCATCCTTATTATTTTGGAAAGCCACTTTTATCAAACTGCGATTGGTTGTATCAACCTCAATTTTAGTTGGTTTTACCCCTAAAAGATGGCTAAACGATTCAAGCCATGCAATTGATTCACCTTCGAGTTCATCAACCCTTTCAATCATTGTGTGAGCGACTTTTTCAGCCCGTGGAGCATCAATGGATGATTTGAGTGGATTGGAATAATAAAAGATGGTAGGTAAAATGTTATAAAGCGTGAGAGCGAGAACGGCAATGATCAGGTAAAATTGCCAACGCTTTTGTTTTTCCATAGCGCAATGTTTCCTTCTTATATGTGTAAAATTTACTTCCCCGCACCTAGCAGCACGTAGACTTAGGTTGTAAAACCCTTTCTAGGAACGCTTCAAAAACGCAAAACGAAATGAGAAAAAAGCAAAAAAGAATTCAAAATGCTCTTGCAAATTTTATATTGCATATCTGAATAAAACAAACAGCATAACAAATGATTACTCATTCTGTCTACATAAAATCCCAACCTATTGACAAAACGAGCGCGGGGTGATGAAATAAATATAGCATAATAAATTCATATTTATTAATTTTCTGAAATTTCATTATATATTAGGAATTAATCATGTATCTAAAAATTTCAGAATCTCTTTTTAACAAAATTACCTAAAATTTTATAAAAGTAAAGTGTATAGCCCATTTACAAATAAAGATGTGGCGAGACCTGTTCATAAAAGAACGATTCGAACGAACCATCAAGTCAATTGAGCTATTGAAAGATCACCATTTTAAAGATGTACCTAATCCTTAAAATTAAATTATGAAATAGCCCTGTGCGCAATGAAGGAACTAAGGGGTTCGCTTTCATTAATGGGGCCTCCATCTCTTTCTATAGAGTGCAATTCAAATTGATTTTTATTTAACTCATTTTATATACTTTAAGTTTTTATTAATATGTCAGGAGGTAATTGTGTTTTTAAAAATTTCAGATTCTTTATTTAGTAAAGTTGCTGTTTCTTCTAGATCCTATTGGAATTCTCTTTCGCCCTTAAATCAGTTAATCACAAAAGTTGCAACAATACTTTTCGCTTCTTGTACATTTGCATACTTGATCTATAAAAATCTTATCACAAAAAAATCTGTAGAGATCCTTAAACCACAAACTGTCCTAATAACAGAGTCTAAAGAACCTTCAGAAACCGAAATGTCAAAAGCAGACACAATATTTCTTGAATTATTGGATCGCCATAAAGGAAAATTACAAACCTTGCTGGTTGACGCTGTTAAAGATGGGCAACCTCCTTCATCGACTATTCCTGAGGAAATGAAAAAAGAAATAATGAAGGTAATAGAAGATACAATCAAAAAACTCGATGAAAATGATTCAGAGGACCCAGAAATAGAAAAAGAGAAAAATGTAAAACCACCTGTAGAAGAGAAAGAACCTATTGCAAGCAAGAACGAAATGCCTCATCCGTTGGAAGAAAGACATACACAAAATATTGTTAGAATGAAATCGAGTATCAAAGACATCGTTAAAATAAGAGAGTCGATAGGCTTAAAACATGAAGACTTTGATATAATATTATTAGAAAAAATAAAGCAAAACACACTTTCTTTTGCAGAATCATTCTATTTAAGATCAACTTTATGGTTCTATGTCAAATTTGAAATAGATGGCAATTTTGATGCTTATGCTACACATTTAACTGATTTTGAAAAAGATGAATCTGATAAATTTCGCCTGTTACTGCTAGAAAAAAATGACAAAGAAATTGATTCAATCGAATCATTAAAGAAACAAATTAGAACATTGAATAATGATACTATCCTCTGGATAAATGGAAATGGACTCAATTCCTTCATAATAGAACTAAAAGAAAAAATTACTAGCCATAAGGTGCTGTCTTCAGACGAAATAGATTACATTAAGAAATGGCAACTTTTTATTGCATCATTTGATAAGGTATTACTTGAATCAATCTATCCTGAAATGCTAGACCGATTTGGATATAAAGAATATTTTACAAACGTTGAGCCAATAAAAGAGATCCTTGCTCTTGGATATCAAGCCGAAATACTTCGTGCTAAAAAATTCGATGAAATCCGAAAAGACTTAACCGAGGCCGGTCAATTAATGAGTAAAGTTAAATTAGACACAACCTCATCAAGTGAACATTGGAATTATCAGTCGAAAAATAAGGACCATGTGTTATTTTTAAAAAAATGTAATGAAGTCTTCTTAAAATATGAAACAGGGCCGTTTAATCTATTTAAACTAGATCATTTGAAAGCAATGTTCTCAAAAGAAGGCTACGATCGTGTCATCAAATCAATTGAAATTTTGCACGATCATCCACATGTGGGTGCAGATCTACCATTATAACAATAGTCTAACTATTTAAACTCTAACATATTTGGAGCGTAATTGCTTGCGACTGTACTCCAAAGATAGCGTCAATTCTAAACATGTTGACAAGTATGGCGCTTCATAACAAAGCGAAAGAGGACTTTCGCACTCCAAACGCTTTGCGTAGCTTTGAAAATCTGTAGCATAAATATTTCTTAAAACCACGCAAAGCGTTTGGAGTGCGAAAGTCCTCTTTCGCTTTGTTATGAAACGCCATCCTTGTCTATATGCATCTAAAAACAAAAAAAAACCCAGTCTTACGACTGGGTTTATAGAAATCATTTATTTGCCATAAGATAATGGCAATAATTGATTAAGCTATTGGAGCTTTTTCTGCTGCAGCTGCAGAAGCTGCTGCGGCTTGTTCTGCTGTCAACTTAACAAATTGTTTGCCAAGAGATTTAGCAGCCAAGATCCAAGCAAAAATTACCACCATTAATATCACGCCGATATAAGGTGTGATCGTTGCTAATGTTCCGAAAGCTAGCATACCCATCTGAATGATAGATCCACCAGACTTACCTAAACGAGCACCCACAACGTCAACAGCGGCTTTACCTTTAACTTTAGATTCATCATCCAAAGGTATGTAAGCCATCTCTTTTGTCGGATCGAAGAGGGAGTATTTAGCAGATTTACTCATAATATTTTGCATCGCTCCAAATATAACAGCCATGAACAATGGAGTTGTACCTAATAGAATGATATATCCTTCTAATAAGTGTCTAAATATTACGAATCCGAAGAAAGCCACACCTGTGATTAAAAGAACCACTGGAGTTACTAACGCGGCAAATCCCCAACCTTTATGTCTAATGAGGTTACCACCGACAAAAAGCATCATTAAGATTGTTACAAAACCTGTGCAGAATGAGAACCATCCCATAAAGGTGCTATAATCATTTGGATTTGGGTATTGTAATTTTACTTGGCTCTTCCATGTAACTTCAACGAGGTTAATAGAGATACCATATGCAATAACAAGAACGGCTAAGCAAAGGATGTACTTTGATTTGAAAAGGAACGAAAAGCTTTCCCAAATAGACATTTTTGCTTTCTGCTTCTTAGGAGCTCTTTCTTGTTTTGGATCATAGAAACGAACATCTGTTAAGATATTACGATTAATCCACCAGTAGATAGCTGCAACAGCTAAACCAGCGATCACAACCATACCCATCAAGTAGTTTAACGATATTTGCCATGCATCCACACCAGCAGGTAAATGTTTGCGGATATCTGACACTAGTACGATAGCCGGACCTGAAACGAGCAATGCTAAGTTAGCACCCAATCCGAATAAGCTGTAGAAACGTTTCGCTTCCCCAACTCGAGTGATTTGGTTTGCAAATCCCCAGAATAAAAGAGAAAGAATAACACTTCCCCACAATTCAGCTAAAATGTAAAAAATTGAATACATCCAGTTTTGGTAAGCTGCTGCAAATCCACCCCATCCCGCTGGCATCATCGCACGTAGTGCTTCTGTAGATGCTACCGGCATTAATGATTCTCTTGCTGGATACATCACAAAAGCAAATAATCCAAAGAATATAATGAATGGGAAAAGAGTCACATAAAAAAGATTCTCTTTGCTCAAGACGTTGCTCAACTTAGCGTATATCAACATAAAGATAATAGCTGCTGGAACAACACCAAAAGTTTTAAGAAAAGGGATCGCCTCAGCACCAGCTGCGGTTACTATTAATGTATCCTTAGTGTCTCTTAAAATTGTGTAGTTGAAAGATATAAAAAAGAACATAAGGAACATGGGTAGTAGCTTTTTTAGCTCATAAACATGCACTGGCCAAAAAAATGCCCGCCACGGACCAAATCCTTTTCTGTCATCATGCGACATATAAAAACCTCTAGGTAGTTTAATGATTTTTGCAAATTTGAAATTATTTTCCAGATTTCTTTGCGAAAAAAACAATCAGGAAGTCAAATTATTAAGCTGAGCGGTCTAAAAATGCAAGTGAAAAAATTAATATCTATTATTTTTTAACCAATATCGATCATTTAACTTGACTTTGAGCGAATGAACCCTAAAATACATACATAAAAGTAAGTTGATTGAAAAAACCCATAAACCAAGCACTTTAGTCATTAGAACATATGAAATAATGCAAATAATCTTATACGATCTCTAAGCTAAATTGCTCTATACGACCATGCTTTCACAAAAAAGTTGGTACACTTGAAGGAGAAAAGAGCATTTCAAAAAAGTTAAAGCATCACTGCATCTTAACGCATTTTTTTGAAAAATTATTTTTTTAACATAGGTTTAAAAAAACTTGTTAATTTCTCGCGTCAATTGGGTGAATTATCAATACATACTTACTATACCACAATTTATTGATGGAGATAGTATTCGATGCATTCCAACTCACAAGTCCACGACGATCCGTTATGGGTTTATCCCAAAATTGATGACCCCCTAAAAGAAAGCATCATTAAAGAATTTAAACTCCATCCTATTATGGCTCAAATTCTTGTCTCAAGAAATTTTACTTCTTTCGAACAAATTCATGACTATCTGTATGCCACTCTTCCCGATTTACATGATCCTTTCCTTTTAGCTGAAATGCCCACAGCGGTTGAAAGAGTTTGCCGTGCCATTAAAGACCAAGAAAATATTTTAATCTATGGCGATAATGACGTCGATGGTATGACCGGCACAACATTATTAACTGAATTCCTTCAAGATTTAGGCGCAAACGTATTTTTCTATGTTTCTAATCGTGGAACATTACGTCAAAGCCTAATTGTGGAAGCTCTCGAATACGCTTTAATGAATGAATGCAAACTTTTAATCACAGTGGATTGCGGCATCACAGCTGCCGCAGAAATCGCAAAAGTAGAAGCACAAAATGTCGATGTCATCATAACCGACCATCACGAACCTACAGATAAAATCCCTCACTGCATCGCCACATTAAATCCAAAACTCGTTAACAATATTTATCCCAACAGAGATCTAACTGGTGTTGGTGTTGCCTTCAAATTAGCTCACGGGGTGACAAATCAACTGACTGCCGAAGGAAAAATACCACCAGATAAAATCGATCTCAAAAGATATTTAGATCTTGTTGCTCTTGGTACCATATCGGACATGGGTTCATTAATCGATACTGAAAATCGTGTGCTTGTAAAATATGGACTTAGACAGCTTCGAAAAGGTAAGCGTATGGGTCTATCTAAATTATTTTCTCTTTGCGATGTCGATATCAATGATCTTACAACGTTTACAATAGCTTCTAAAATAGCTCCTCGCTTAAATAGTCTTGGCCGTATCGACGATCCAAGAAAGGGCGTTCAAATGCTATTGGTAAAAGATGCCGAATTAGCAGAGAAAATGGCTTTAGAATTAGATTTAAACAATATAGAAAGACAAAAAATTGAAAGAACAATGTCTGTTGATGTGGATGCCACCATCGTAGAAAATCCTGTCATCTTAGATCATAGAGCCGTTGTCATGATGTCCGAAAAATGGCATCCTGGGGTCATCGCAATCATCTCCACAAGAATATCTAAACAATATAATCGTCCAACAGTAATGATAGCAATTGATAAAGGTATCGGCAAAGGATCAGTTCGTTCTATTCGTGAATTTCCCCTTCTTTCCACTTTGAAAGAATGTTCGGATATATTGCTTAACTTCGGTGGACACGACTTTGCCGCTGGTTTAACTATCCGTGAAGAAAATATTGATGAATTCAAAAAGAGATTCATCGCTTCAGCCGACAGGCAATTGAAAGAACTCGACGTCATGAGTAAATTAAATCTCGATTCTGAAATTGCTTTCAAAGATCTCACTTTTGACTTCATGGAATCAGCAAAATTATTAGAGCCATTTGGTAATGAAAATCCACAACCTATACTTTATTGTGACGCCTATCAAACATGGCCTCCAAAAATTGTTGGAAAGACCCACCTTAAACTATATCTAGAACAAGGAGACCGTGCTTTAGAAGGTGTTGCACTAGGAAAAGCCGCTTATAGCTCTATTTTACGTAGAAAACACCTAAAATTACGCATCGCCTTTACTCCTCAGATTAATAAATCAAGTATCCAACTTCTGATACGTGATTTTAAAATCATTGAGGATCTTTCTGATCATCCCCAGGAAGTACATGAGATTGAAAAAAAACATGATTGAATTACCCCTATTAAAAGTGGATGACATCATAGAGGGATCGATTGAAAGAATCGCTTTTGGGGGTGCTGGAATTCTGCGACATAAGGGATTTGTCGTTTTTGTTCCTTTCACTGCTCCAGGAGATATCGTCACCTGTCAAATCAAAGAAGTAAAAAAATCGTTCGCAAAAGCTATCATCATTACAATAAAAAAATCTGGTCCTCATCGAATAGATCCCCCTTGTCCTTATTTCGGAACATGTGGAGGATGCCAAATTCAACATTTGGATGATATTGGCCAAGAAAATTACAAACTAGATGCTGTCAAAGATGCCTTTCTACGCATTGGACATATCCAACCGAAATCAATTTCATTTATTCCAGCTCATATGAAATGGGCTTATAGACGACATATCACGCTTCATTTAAGACCCCATAAGGGAACATTTATAGCGGGATATATTGGAATTGATAATGAAACTCTAATAGCCATTGAAACTTGCCCTATTTTCAATACAAAAAATGATAACGTGGTACATCAGCTACAAGAGATTGTAAAACATATACCTAATCCAACTACGGGAGAAGGGCGAGTTATCATTTTGAAAAATCAGCGAAATCAATATATCTTATCATTTCAATTTAATGAGCCCTTTCAAATTGAAAAAAACATTTTTCAAGGTATCCTACAACACTATCCGTTATTCACAGGAATTATTGTCAATGTAGGAAAAAAAGAATTTATATGCGGTAATCCTTATTCTGAAATAATCTTCGAAAAATTAACATTTCGTATTACACCACAAACATTTATTCAAAATCATCCAGAACAAAGTACAAATATCTATAAAAAAATTTGTTCTTTACTTGAAAATAAAAACTCGAAGAAGATTTTGGATTTATTTTGTGGTTTTGGAATTACATCTTTGATGCTTTCTGAGTTAGGACACCATGTCACGGGTATTGAATATAATGACGATGCGATTCGTTTTGCAAAAGAAAATGCTCATTCGAACAAGCTTCATGCTCAATTTATTGAAGGGGATGTGAATCGATTATTACCAAAACTAACAAAAGAGATAAAACCCGAAATCATACTGACAAATCCGCCGCGCACAGGGATGACAAAAGAATCCATTCAAACAATTATGAAGGCACAACCGCAAGAAATTATTTATGTTTCTTGCATGCCCGCCACTCTTGCAAGAGATTTAGCAATCATTAGTGAGAACTATGATATTGGAGAATGTTGTGTATATGACATGTTTCCACAGACTGCTCATGTTGAAACTTTGGTTCATTGTGTAAAGAAAGCTAAAACGTTGTATTAGGGTATTGTGTAGAGAGTGTAAGTACTTTAGGTTAACTCAAATATGCTGCGTTTAGAAAAATTCAACACAAAGACACGAAGGCACGAAGACACAAAGAGAGGAATTACATACCAAAAAACTATGTCGATAAACTTTACAATCGGGCCCCTCTTCGTGTCTTCGTGCCTTTGTGTCTTTGTGTTGAATTTTTCTAGACCCCTTTTCTTCGCGCCTTTGTGTTTAGCGCTTCACTTATTGAGCTCAGAATTTAAGACAAAAAAAAACCGCCCAACATATCAATGTTAAGGCGGTTACAAGTTTAGAAAAGCTTTCTAATTATAATTAGCTAGCTTGACGACGACTTTTCTTTTGAACGAATTTCTCTTGATATTCTTTCAAATCGTTACCTTGGATAACCCAGGCAGCTCCTCTACGTTGAGCTTTGAGTACACCAATTCTTGTAGCGTAATAAATCTTTTGTGCTGGCACGCTTAATATACGAGCAACTTGATTTACAGAATAGTATCCCTTATTATTATCAAATAAAAGCTCACCGTTAAATACAGATTTGCTTCTAGAATACTTCTGGCGACGATAATCTTCTAAATCATCCATGCTTATAGTCCAACGCGTTGTCTCTTTAGTAGCTTTCAGTTTATTCAACTTAATAGCAACATAGATTGCTTGACGCGTAACTTTATTTAATTTTGCAGCTTCAGTAATTGAAACCACTTTCTTTTCATCTAATTTATTATCATTAGACATATATTAGCCTCCGTATATTAAAATATAGCTAGATTATTTTTAATCCAACAATTAATAAAAAAATTATGTTTTAAACTAAAAGAACTCGAATTTAAAAAAACTCACTTTCTTTTACTTTTTGTAACGTTTTATAAAGAAATCATTAACTTCATCCTTTGAATGCTTAAGTTATGAAAACTTCAAATATAAATCTGAATTAATTTTATAATTATATTGTTTTTATTGCAACAATTTTTTTGTTTTTAAGAAAACATTAAGAAAAAACATTGAATTCTTAAAGATCGAAATAAAGAATAATCATTCTTTTCACGTTATGTGAACTATATTTGTTACTAAACTTTATATTAACTTAATAATTGAAAAAAAAATTATTTGGATATGCCAATTTCAAGGAAAAACAGGAAAAATGTTTAAAAAAATTGAAAAAATCTAGAAATTTGTCGCCAATTTCATTATCTATTTCGAAAAAAAATCAAATTATGATGGAAAAAAGTGCCGGATTCCAATAGATTATCTGCTAATCACATAACTGAGTTATTCCCCACAGAAAAGGATCGATAATGTTGAAATATATCTTATTTTTAGCTCTCTGCTTTACATGTATCGCTGAAGCAAAGCTCCCAGACCTTGATAAGAATGATGTTGTCACAAAAACAAAAGAAATAATGAAGGCGCATGCCTCACAAAAAAAACTAACTCCCCAGCTAATTCAACGTATTTTAACCAACTACTTAGATATTCTTGATCCTAATCGCACCTATTTTATTGAGTCCGATATCGATCAATGGGCTCATCCCAATGACGAATTAACAAATCAAGTTATTGAAGATTATAATATTGGTAATTTCAAAACGTTTGAAGAATTGCAAAGTGTTTTAACAAAAGCTATTACACGTCGACACCTTATTGATAGCAATATAGACTACTCTAATCTCCCTACAAATGTTAAATCTGTAGAATTCAAAGAGATGCCCTGGGCTAAAAATGAAGAAGAACTTGTTGAACGTTTAAGACGTCTAAGAGCTTTACAATTAGAAACGGCTTCGAAAATAAGCGACGAAATGAAAGATAAGTCTTTGCAAAGAATCGCAAAACGTCAATCGAAATACGAAGAAGAAATGTCAACCTCAGATACAGTTCAACGCGAACATTTAATCCTGTCAAATATTTTAAAGTCGATGGCATCCGCTTTAGACAGTCATTCAGCCTATTTTACACCCGATGAAGCTGCTCAATTCATGATCAATGTTCAACAACGTCTTTTCGGTGTTGGCGCTCAATTAAGAGATGATATTAATGGATTTTCAGTGATCAAAATTGTTGAGGGAGGTCCTGCAGCACTTAATAAAGAATTAAAAGTCAAAGATCGTATTATAGCAGTAAATGGCGAACCTGTCGTAGGGATGGATATCATTGATGCTGTCGATCTTATTAGAGGAGAGGAAAACACGCCTGTTACACTTACAGTTATTCGTGAAAATACCTTAGAAGACGGTTCTAAACAAGAACAAAAATTGGATATCACCATTTTAAGAGGCAAAGTCATTCTCAAAGAAACTCGTTTTAAGTCTTCTTATGAACCCTATGGTAGCGGAGTCATTGGCTATTTGCACCTTTATTCCTTCTATCAAGATAAAGATAGTTCCTCCTCAACAGATTTAGAAAATGAAATTAAAAAATTTAAGAAAGAACACAATTTATACGGTTTAATATTAGATCTACGTAACGATTCCGGGGGCCTTCTTACGCAAGCGGTATCTGTAACCGGTCTATTTATCACAAAAGGGATTGTGGTTTCAATAAAAGATGAAAATGGTCGTATTCAGCATCTACGTGACTTAGATGGTCATATGACTTGGGATGGTCCTTTAATCGTTCTAATCAATCGAGGAAGTGCTTCCGCTTCCGAAATTGTTGCACAAACACTTCAAGATTATGGCAGAGCCATTATCGTTGGGGATGATCATAGCTATGGCAAAGGATCTTATCAAACTTTTACATTGGCAACAGGTGACGATGATCATATTAATCCCAAGGGTGAATATAAAGTAACAAGAGGTAGATACTACACTGTATCTGGAAATACACCACAGTTAACAGGTGTATTATCTGATATCATTGTACAAGGTTCATTGTCTGAAAGTGAAGTAGGAGAACGTTTTGCCAAATATCCTCTAGAACATGATCACATCAAATCGAACTTTGATGACGATCTTTCTGATATTCCATTTTTACAAAGAGACAAAATTCGGAAATTATACAAATTTGGATTACAAGAAAAGTTATCGACTTATCTTCCCTATACTGAAAAGCTCAAGCGCAATAGTGAACAGCGTGTAGGAACGAGTAAAAATTATCAAAATTTCTTGATCGAAGTTAAAAAGAAAGAAGATATTAATCCAGAGCAAATGGAAAAGTTTGGTCAAAACGATTTACAACTAGAAGAAGCCTACAATATTATGAAGGATCTTCTATTGATGATGCAAGAAAAGGGTATTCCATTACCTGTAGGAACACCCAAAGAAACATTCACTCAGATATAAATTAATTAGCATGGTTTCGTTAAATCCATGACTTGTGAATGTGAATGTTGAAAAATTTAATTGATTTATTTTGAGCAGTAGGATAGTAGTGTTTAAAAGATGTCATTATGACCTGAATTGCGAAAATTTTTTTTAATTTAAACAAAGGGTGAGAATCATGAGTATACTTTTATCTATTCTTATTGGTTTTGTTGTAGGTCTTATTGCTAGAGCATTAATGCCTGGAAAAGATTCAATGGGGTTTATCATCACAACTCTTCTTGGTATTGGGGGCGCTCTCCTTGGAAAGTTTTTGGGACAAGCGATGGGTCTTTATAATGAAGGCGATCCGGTAGGCTTTTTCATGTCATTGTTGGGTGCTTTACTACTCCTTTTTATATATAACGCAATAAGTCGTAGAAAAGAAGCTCCTTAATATATATAGACCGGCGAGAAATATTTTCTTAGCTCGTAGAGCATCTCTCAGATTAATTATCAAATTAAAGAGAGTAGGTCTGTAATGAACGAAAGGGGTCTTTCGCTTTCATGTATTAGGCCTGAAGGGCCGGCATGAAATAGCCCAGGTCGCAGCAAAGCGGAGGCCTGGGTATCCGACAACATAGCATCGAGTCCTGTAAGGACGGCACTGATAAGTACCTGATTATGCCGTCCTTTCAGGACTCGATTACTTTTTATTTATACCCAGGCCTCCGCTTTGCTGCGACCTGGGCTATTTCATGCCGGCCCTTCAGGCCTAACACAGAGTGTTTTTATTAAAAACGTAAAGTAAATAATAAAGCGATTCAGGAATAGGGCTGTTTCACTTTTTCTTATGTTAACAGCATTTGTTAAAAGCCCAAGGTGACCAGAGGGAACCCTTTGAAAATAAAAAATATATAGAACCCACTTCAGAGTAACTCAAATACGTGACATTGATTAGACCCTATATATACACACGCGGTTAGGTTATGAACATTTCGACTGCGCCAAAGCCCCCAAGGTCAAAAATTTGGAATTTAACCTCGTTTACTATAATATCATCACCTAGAACGTCAAAAAATATTGATCTTTATTATTAATTATGACAAATTAATTCTAATTAATTAAAAACCTAAACTAATATTAATAAATAATAATTAAAACTAAAAACTATAAATAATTCTCATTTTTTGCTAATCAATTCTTATGGATGTAAATATGAATATTAATAGAGTAAATTTATCCAACGAAGTAAAAAATATTTACCAGCAAGCTCAGCAACTGACTGGAATACAAAAACTTGTTTGTTTAGTCGCTTTCACAGTCCTCCCATATTGTGTGTATCATTGCTATAAAAAAATGAAAGAAGTTTGCTACAATTTTAGAAGAATTAAAAATGAAAAAACTCCTAAAGAACTTGTTCCCACTAGCAAAGATCCAATTAATATCAAAGAAAATATAGATGGATCAAAAGAGCGTGCTATTGTTAGCGAAACTCACAACACTCTCTCTGACCCTATTAGGCAGTCTAAAGCACCGGATCCACTTATTGATAGTATCATTTCCTTCCTTCAACCGCATGATGTTGCATGTTTGAAAGGGGTGAACCATCAATTTAACAAAAGATCAGTCCAGACAACTCTTCTAACACAAATAAACGTCAACACAAAAAAAATAAATTTCGTATTGAATCAACTTATCGAGAGATTAAGATCGCTCGATGCGAATAAATTTGATGATCTCATCAAATCATTTGAAGAAATAAAGGATGAAAAAAATCCAATACTGCTTTCAAATAATCTTGCAGATGTGAAAACGCATTTAACAAATATCGAAAATATGATTGTGAAGAAACTTCAGGGTCTTACTTTAGATGAACTTGATCACTTTGCTGAAATAAAAAAACTACTCCCATATGTAGCTGTGGCCCATGCATCTATTGAAATTGACTTGTTTACAGAGCCTTCAATGAAACTTATAAAACAAGAAGTATTAGAAAGATCAATTGAGATTGCCGCCAGAGCTGAAGGAATAAGCCCATTCATTGAGCGACTAGTACATGAAGTTTTAGGTCCCATCACTGATCTATATAAATTGGCACAATTATCAAGTTCCTATACAACATTAATAAAAATACCAGAAGTAGCAGAATTAATTGATGATATAATCCTTAGCAGAATTAAAAAACTTAGCACTGAAGAAAAAGAAAAATTATCAAAAATAAATCTTCCCTACGCAACAGCTCTATATTCATACCCATGGCAATCACCCTTATTCCATTATGTAAACACAGTCGAGCTGCTAGAAGTTGAGTTGGCTGCATTAGATCCCAAAAGTAAAGAATTTGAGCTTCAAAAAAGTAAATTATTAGCAGATGACATTGTTGCTGATTGTATAACGCCACAAAGAACATCGTTAATTATAAAAAAAATAAAGTTGATTACAAATAGCCAACAATTAATCCGTGTTTCAGATTTTTTTAATATTGTAGGTGCAAAAAAACCTGTTTTAGCTAGATTTGCAGCTAATCTAATTAGGGATCAGGTACTCAAAAAACAACAACTTGCAAAAATTGTTTAATTAACAGACCAGCTGTTGGGCAAGCATTACTTAAAGTCCATTTTTGTCCATTTTTGTCCATAAAGTCCATAAAGTCCATAAAGTCCATACTTCATGGACAACATGGACAACATGGACAACATGGACTATATGGACTATTTGGACAAAAATGGACAACTATAAACGCTTCGCTAGTGAAGCGAAATGCATTCCAAAGCTACTTTTTACCCTTAGTTTTCTCAACGTCGTCAACATGCTTCAAATACTTACTACCGAATTCTCGCAACTCTTCTTTATTCTTATACCACCCATACTCGTTACTATTAACGAGCAGATGGATCGCTTTCGATAAAACACGATTCCGGCCCCATTCCGTCACGCGACGCATAAAATTTTTCTCATCTTTCACCAAATCAACTTCCTTTTGACTATGTGGTGAATTGAGCATCAAGTCGGCATGCTTTAAAAAAGCATCGGATTTCTCTCTATGTAATGGTTGGGTACGAATTTCAAAATTATGTCCTATCTTCTTTGGAGAGACACTCGATAATATATCCCCTTTATGATGAAACACAACTAGCTTGTTTTGTTTATAATTTAAATGGCCAGGGTGATGAATTTTATCACCCATCTTCTCATATAATGAGTGAGTCATAGCATCTACTCCAGGACTATTAAAGGCATAGGTCTTGTGAGTTAAAGGATTATAAATCACTCCTAATGATTGAGCTAAAGTTCCTCCCAAGCTATGTCCTGTAATATTAAATGGTTTATGAATACCCGTTTCATCGGCTTTTGCAAGTTTCGATAAACTAGCCAGAAGTTTATCACTTCTATGCCATATTGGAAGTGCCGAAACACCTTCTGTATCTGCAAGATCGGCCAATAGAGCTTCTTGAACCCCTTCTTTATCTTCCTTCAACATAGGCTCAGTACCCCTTATCACAACCCAACCCCTTCCAAATTTTTCTATTTCGCTTTCATTAGCGTATGAAGCCGTTTTGCTTACTGGCTTATCTATTGGCTCCAAAACATAATAAGGAAGCTTTTCACCTAAATATTCTTTTTTGATTGTGAAAGTCATGAGTTTCATGATACCTTTTCTACCCACATGTACAGGAAGATCAATCGTTTTACCTTCTAAGCTTTGATTGTATCCTAATGCTTTTGATAAGACTTCAGCGACAACAGCTTCACCATAATTATAGCGTGTTTCATTTTTGCTGAATTTTGATAAAATCGATTTGGAATTTTTTGACATAAGAGCCATACTAACAAAAAAATCTTGTGTGGCTTGAAAATTCACTAAATCCAAGGCATAACGCTCCCCTTCTGTTAAATCTGAAACCAAATAATTTCCAGCAAGATATTTAGCCGCAAGCCCTTTTAAATTATCCGTATATTTATCGGGATCTTTTAACAGTTTAGCCAGAGCATTCCGTTGGTTTTCGCCAAGTGTTAATTTATAATAGGGAACTGAAGGACCCAAATTAAATTCTACAAATTTTTGATCATTCTTACTCAATTTATCTACTTGAAATTCCGTCAATTTAGATAAAACTTCTCTGTGTGCCATACCGGTTTGTTGGAGGGGTTTAATCATCGTTGGGACCATCCCCACTAATTTTTCTGTCGTACGAGACCAAAGCGATCTGCCAGGAAGAAGATCAATAAAACGACCATTAAAATTAGGGATGTCTTCATGTGAATTTTTTTGTAATCCCTTACTTAATAATTCTACATCCTCTTTTAATCTAGCTATTTGATTATTTGAATTAATATCAGTATTCATAATTAACCTATAATTACATTTAGTTAACTAATACATAATTATATTATACATTTTTTGATAATTATTATAAAATAATTGATTTTTAACCATTAAGTATTGTAATATTAACTTTAAACTTTATTTAGGATAAAATAAAATGGATTGTTTAACTCGTTTAAATACAAATAATTACGAAGTAAGCGACAATAAAACAAAATTAAACACTAGAACAAATAATAATTTAACTGTATTAAATATTTTAAAGAACAGTTGTTCTACAATTTCTAACTTATACAATTCATTTTTAAATAGTGAATCTAGATTAGCTATTCGATTTCAAAATAAATTAGTTGTTCTATCGAGTAAGCTTCTAAATAGAAAAGTTGTAAATGTAGAAATTGAAAAACTCAACTGGAAAAAAAAAGTTAAAAGAGGAGCCAGAAAAGCCCTTTAATTACTGAATAAAAGTGGACAGTTAAAAATGCTCTCCAATTCTTATAGTAGAAACCGATGTTTAAACTATACCACGCGCGGTATACAACTAATTTCAAAAAGATTGTCACACAAGCTACATCTGACTATTTCAAGATTGAAATCTAAGTGTATTTGTAGGACAATACATTCTTATTTTATTCAATTTCAATTAAAACCTGCATTTTGGTTTAAAGGATTTACTTCATATGTCAGTTCGTGTACGTATTGCTCCATCTCCAACAGGAGATCCACATGTTGGAACGGCCTATATGGCTTTATTCAATCTCATTTTCGCTCGCCATCATGGGGGAAAATTTATTTTGAGAATCGAAGATACCGATCGTACTAGAAGTCGACCTGAGTATGAAGAAAGTATCTATTCCGCTCTCAAATGGTGCAATATTAATTGGGATGAAGGTCCTGATGTGGGTGGTCCATTTGGTCCCTATCGTCAATCCGAACGTTTTCCTATCTATAAAGAATATGGCGAAAAGCTTCTTCATAACGGTAAAGCCTACAAATGTTTTTGTACATCCGAAGAATTAGATGAGATGCGCGAAATTGCTTCTAAACAAGGTGGAAGACAAGGCTACGATCGTCGTTGCCGTCATCTATCCCCAAGCGAAGTTCAAGCAAAAGAAACAGCCGGATTACCTTCTGTTGTTCGACTCAAAGTACCAACGACGGGTGAATGTGTCTACGAAGATGCCATCAAAGGGCGTATCACATTTCCTTGGGCGGATGTGGACGATCAAGTATTATTAAAATCAGACGGATTTCCAACTTATCACTTAGCCAACGTTGTGGACGACCATTTAATGGAAATCTCCCATGTAATTCGTGGTGATGAATGGATGAGCTCTACTCCAAAACATATCTTACTCTACGATTCATTTGGATGGACTCCTCCCACTTTCATGCATATGCCCCTACTTTTAGGTAGAGATGGAAAAAAATTATCTAAGCGAAAGAATCCGACTTCAATCTTTTTCTATCGTGATAGCGGCTATCTACCGGAAGCCTTTATGAACTTCCTGACTTTAATGGGTTACAGTATGTCAGGAGATCGCGAAATTTACAGTTTAGATGAGATTGTAAAGGATTTCGACTACAAGAGAATTGGAGTATCAGGAGCAGTCTTTGATGTTCAAAAACTCGACTGGATGAATCAACAATATCTCATTAAATTAATCCCTGTCGAACAATTGTGGGATCGCATCAAAGCCTGGAGCTTTAATGACGAATTCATGCAAAAACTGATGCCGCTATGTCATTCACGAATCAAGACATTCGGCGATTTTATGGATCTCTTTGAGTTCTTATTTATTAATCATGTGAAATATTCAGATGCTCTATTTCATAATAAAGATGCAACTAAAGAAGAATGTTGTTATCTCATTCAATCAATCATTTGGCGTTTAGATGAATTAGAAAATTGGAATGGGACAGCACTTAATCAGGCCTCACGTGAGGTTGGAGAAATCTTTGGTGTCAATCATAAGAAAGTGATTATCCCCTTACTTTTTGCAAGTTTGATGGGTAAAACCCAAGGGCCACCACTTTTTGATTCAACGACACTTTTAGGAAAGGATCGTACAAGAGCGCGTTTCTTAAAGTCGATGGAGCATCTTGGAGGCATTTCTAACAAGCGATTGAGTCAATTGAAAAAAGGGTGGGAAAATCGCAATTGCAAGGATTTAATGGTTAAAGAGGTTCCAGCTACCCAGTAGACATGTAGACTTGGCGCTTCATAACAAAGCGAAAGAGGACTTTCGCACTCCAAACGCTTTGCGTGGCTTTGGGGTCTTTAATGCCTTCTTAAGCTACGCAAAGCGTTTTGAGTGGTTGCGGTAGGAATGATAGTTACTTATCATCCCCCGCACGGATCCGTACGTGCGGGATTACCGCATACGGCTCTTCCCTCAGATAGTGACACCAATTCGCTCGCTTGGATAC
>JACDES010000052.1 GCA_013816265.1 Parachlamydiaceae bacterium
AGCTCTAATCTTTATTTTATTTACCCAGAGTTCCTTACGTCACTCTGGGCTTTGAACAGACGCTCTACCGAGCTAACGAAGTGAATTCTAAATCAATTTTTTCTTAGCCTCAAGCGACGCGCACTCCAAAGGGGTTCGCCTTCATTAATTGAATTTACCCCAAATTCGAAGTTTGATGTGATTGCAGTATAAATCAACCAAATAGAAATAAAACGATAATGAAAAACCCTAAAAAAGATTTAGAGCTAATTCTAGAAAATGATCTTGTTACATTAGTAGAAAAAGCCAAATCTAAACCAATTACCGTTCAACAACTGCTTGATACCCTCTCTGGAAGAGGTTATCCTCTTTTAGCACTTATATTAAGTTTGCCCTTTTGTCAACCTATACAGATTCCTGGATTTTCAATTCCATTTGGCTTGCTTATTATGTTCATTGGAATTCACATGGCCTTTCCAAGCATATTATGGTGGCCGAAATGGTTATTAAAAAGGGAAATTCCGCTTCATGTTTTGGAAATGATTGTCGAAAAAAGTCGATGGTTAATGCAAAAATTGGATAAGATTCTAAGACCCTGTTTTTTATGGATTTCTACAAACCCAGTTATGTCATTTATTAATGCAATGATGATTGCAATGATGGGTTTTTTTATGATGCTCCCTTTACCGATACCCCTTAGTAATATTATTGCTGCTTGGTCAATTATATTGATTGGATTAGGAATCATTGGAAAGGATGGATTTTTTATTGGGATGGGATATCTTTTGGGATTTATTTGTATCGGGTTGATTATATTTATTGTTGCCGCTTCTATCCATTACATTGGGTGGCTAATTTTTTAAGTTTCTAAAAAAAATCTGAAAAAATACTCGTTGTTTTATTTTCCTATCCTTTATAATTTATGTTTTAATGAAAAAGGAAACGATAGACGAATGGACGGAATGAATATTTACAACGTACTCACAATCATTGTGTTTGTGATTGGCTATTTTTTTATCACAATTGAACATATTGTGAAAATCAATAAAACTGCTATCGCATTATTAATGGCAGTTTTGTGTTGGATACTTCAATTCTTACATTTTTCACAAAGCCATGAAGAAAATCTTGCAGCTTTTTATGTACATATTGCAAATACAAGCCAAGTTGTTTTTTTTCTTTTAGGTGCTTTGGCTATTGTAGAAGCCATCAGTGCTCATCGTGGATTTAACATCATCTCTCAATACATCAAAATTCGTTCGAAGCGTAAACTCTTATGGTTGATAGGAATCCTTGCTTTTTTCCTTTCTGCCGTCCTCGATAACTTGACAACGACAATTATCATGGTCACCTTGATACGAAAATTTATCGAAAAAGGGGAAGAGAGATTACTTGTCGGGGGTGCTGTCGTCATTGCAGCAAATGCAGGAGGTGCTTGGACACCTATTGGAGATATTACCACGACGATGTTATGGATTGGAGGGCAAATATCCACTCTCGTCATCATGCGCGACCTATTTATTCCAAGTCTTGTATGCATGATTGCAGCACTATTATTAGTAGGTATTTCTTTAAAAGGAAAGTTTAAGTCGGTCGGAGAAATAGATAAAACAACAGAACCGATGGGCAAACTTGTGTTTTGGTTAGGAATTGGATGTTTGGCATTTGTCCCAATTTTCAAGATTTTGACCGGTTTACCACCATTTATGGGCGTTTTGTTAGGTGTTGGTATCATTTGGGTGATAACCGATATCGGTCATAGAAAATCGAGAGAACATCGTCAACATCTCCACTTACCACACATCATTACGCAATCCGATATTTCTAGTGTTTTATTTTTCTTAGGCATTCTGTTAAGTATTGATGCGTTAGATATGAGTGGAATGCTTGAAGAAATGGCCTTATGGATGGATTCCAAGATTTCTAATCCCCATATGATTGCAATTGTATTGGGATTGATTTCAGCAGTGATTGATAACGTGCCGTTAGTGGCAGCAATTATGGGGATGTATGGAATTGCAGATCATGCAGTAGATTCGAGTTTTTGGCAGCTAGTGGCTTATTGTGCAGGGACCGGCGGCAGTATTTTAGTGATAGGTTCCGCAGCAGGTGTTGCATTTATGGGGATGGAAAAAGTTCAATTTTTCTGGTATTTACGAAGAGTGGGAATTCCCGCAATAGTCGGATACTTTGCTGGAATAGGAATCTATTTACTTTTACTTTAGAAAATTCAACTCTTAAGACTCTAAAGAGGGTCCTCTCTTAGTGTCTTTGTGTCTTTGTGTCTTTGTGTTTAATTCTCACCCAACTTATACACAATGAGTTTAGAAAATTCAACTCTTAAGATTCTAAGGAGGGGTCCTCTCTTCGTGTCTTTGTGTCTTTGTGTCTTTGTGTTTAATCTATTATAAATTCTGAAAAAAGTCTAAAAACCAAGTCTAAAAAACAATACGCAGGTTATTAGATCATAAATCCGTTGTTTTTTAAACTTCGAAATCTACCCTTTTTTGAAGAATTGACTTTTTGCGTTAGTAGCAAAGGATCATCGAGTAGCAAAAGATTCCACAATTGTATTTGGTATAATACCAGGGAACTAAAGATTTTCCTGGAGTAGCCCAAGAAACAAATTGGGTCCAAGATTTTCAACTGGTTACTCAGGTATTCGCATTCGATGATCTTCCTCAACAAGTAAGACTTTTAATTCATCTAAAGTTTTTTCATTTAATGCGATGGCGGATTTCGTTTGAAAAAATTCTCTCTCTAGTTTTAGAGTGCGTCTACCTATTGCGCTAGTAACTTTTCCAAACAATTCCGGATGTTTCCTGCGAGCTAGATCAATCCGTTCTTCTAATAGTTCTAATCTTTTCCTATCCTTCACAAGCTCTAATTTTACATCCCTTATTTCTTGCTTAGTTGTAATTTCATCCTTCAATAATTTTTGAGTAGGTTCTGTTTGAGCTAAGAGTTCCTTGATTTTGATGATATCGGGGTGAACTATTGTTGCTGTAAAAGTTTTGTATAGGCCTGAATCAGAAGGTTCTATAGCAACAATTGTTCTTGTTTTAATTTGTTCTAATAATTTTGCTTTCTCTTGGGGATTAAGATTGACATTAGATGAAACAAAATTGGTTAAATTTCTTTCTATATCTTCAATTTTCTTTTTAATGTTGGCGTGTGGGTCTAGTGGTCTTGGTAGAGGATCTCTATTACTAATTAATGAAATGAATCCCATAAAAACACCTCCAAAAACATGGTTTTATTAGCATGTAATTACATCCTCAATAACCATTATAATATTAATTTTAATTTTTAATCAATATAATTACAATTATTGCGGTATAATGTTGTTGTTGTTTGTTATTGTGGGAAGTTTTAACTAGAGGCCAGTTTGTTCCATTTCATTAATCGCAAACTTATTAATATTACGATCAAAGTTACACCAACATCCGCGAAGATAGCGAGTGCCAAATTGCTAAGACCAATGAGAGCAAGCCCTATGAAAATAAGTTTAATGCTGATGGCCAATGCAGTATTGAATTTGATTGTATTGATTGTTTTTTTCCCAAGACGAATTAAGAATGGGATCATATCTAGGCGATCATTGAGCAAAATTATCGAAGCAGCTTCTAATGCGGCATCATTTCCTAAAGATCCAATACTGATGCCTACATTCGATAAAGCTAATGCTGGTGCATCATTAACTCCATCGCCCACCATTGCAACAAACTTGTATTTTTTAACTAATTCTTCAATAGCTTTTACCTTGTCTTCAGGTAAAAGATCCGCCTTAATTTCTGTGATACCAAGTTTATTAGCTATTGATTGAGCTGGTGCTTGATGATCTCCCGTTAACATGACGGATTTAATTTGTAATTTCCTTAATCCATCAATCAGAGATTTACTTTCGGGACGGATTTCATCTATAAAACCAATGACACCTTCCACTTGTTCATGTGTTGAAATTACAACGGTAGTTTTACCTTGGCTATTTAATGAATCGATGATGGCATGAACTCTATTTGGAACGTGATGTTCTTCCAAAATAAATGATAGCTTGCCGATACAATGATGCGAGTTATCGCATACGAGGCAGTCGGCTTTAGCTCCTTTTCCGATAAAACGTTCATAATTTTCAATTTTATGAAAATTTAAATTATCCTTTTTAGCCGCCTCTACGATACTTAAGGAAAGCGGATGTTCAGAGAATATCTCAATACCTGCAGCGCAGCCCAATAGATTTTCTTTGGTCCCGCTACCAAATGGAATCACATCACTGACAATGGGTTTTCCGTAGGTCAAAGTTCGTGTTTTATCGAGGGCTACGGCTTTAACTTGCCCAATGGATTCTAAATCGCGCCCACTTTTTATTAAGGCACCATGAGTGGAAGCATTTCCGATCGCCGAGTAAATACAAATGGGTGTTGAAATGACCAAGGCACAAGGACATGCAATAACGATTAATGTAAGTCCACGCAATAACCAAGGATCGAATGGTTCTCCAAGAAAGACGACGGGAATGAATACCACCATGAATCCTAATGCGATGACAAATGGTGTATAAAATTGCGAGAATGTCTCGATGAATTTTTGAGTATGTGCTTTTTTTTCTGTTGCTTGCAAGGTGATTTCTTTTAGTCTATTTAAAGTGGAATCAGATTTTGTTTTCAGCACTTCTACAGCAAGAAAACCTTGTTTATTGATGGTTCCTGCAAATACGGTATCTCCGAGGGCCTTGTCTTTAGGGATCGGTTCACCGGTGATTGTCGATTCATCAACATAGGAAAATCCTGAAACCACAACTCCATCTAAAGCGATAATATCAAAAGGTTTTACCATCATGATATCACCGATTTTAACATTTTCAATTCGGATTGGTATAGTTTCATCCTCTAATAAAACTGTCTTTGGCATTTTATCAAGCAAATCACCTAGTGAAGACTGACTTTTTTGAATGCCAATATCTTCGAGTTTCTCTGCAAGCGTATATAGACAGATGACGACAGCAGCCTCTACATATTGACCTAGGTAAAAAGCTCCGGCAACAGCTATTAACATGAGTGCATTAATACTTTTAAAATTGAGTGTGGCAAGAGCTTTAAGACCATGCCAAAGGGTTTCGTGGCCGATTCCAAAAATGATAAGAGAGTAGAAAGGAATTGCGAACCATGCGGGTGCATGCATTCCAGCAAGTTCGAAAAACTCTAGAATTCCGACGAGAGCACAGATAAATATTAGCCAATAAAATTTGGGGTCATTAAACATGGGGTGACTTCTTTATATAATTATTTATTTTGGATTTTCTAGAAATTAATGCATTAATAGAAAGCGATCTTTGGAGTCCCTTACTTAATGGACGATGTTTCTAGAATAATAAATGGAAACCTATAAACATCTTTGTGTCTTTGTGTCTTTGTGTTTAATTTTTACACGCAATCCTGGTATAGATTCACGCTTGCTACTAGAAAATTAAACACAAAGACACAAAGACACAAAGAGTGAATCAATCCACATATTTAAGATTAAGCGAGACTCACTCTAAAGATCGCTTTTATCGATTAAAAGTAACCCAAAGTAGATAATCTCGCCATGAAGCAGCTAATGCTGCCCCAGTACTCTCTAATAAGCCATCTTAAAAACGCTTCATGATTTCGTCAGACTTAAAGAAAAACGCGATTTCATCTTTAGCGGCCGCAGGACTGTCAGAACCGTGTATAGCATTACGTGTTTTCGATTCAGCGAAATCGGCACGGATTGTATCTTCTTCAGCCTGTTCAGGATCGTAAGATCCCATCATTTGACGATTTTTTGCAATCGCATTATTGCCTTCTAATACCATCACAACTACAGGACCTGAAATCATAAAATTAACAAGTTCATTATAAAAAGGACGATCTTTATGAACCGCATAAAACTTACTTGCTTGATCTTTTGTCAATTTGACCATTTTGATACCAGCAATGCGTAGTCCAGATTGTTCAAAACGAGAAATAATATCACCGATATGATTTGTTTGAACGGCATCAGGTTTAATCATGGACAGTGTTTGCTCTATAGCTTCTTGTGGTTTTGCAGGCTTTGCATTCACGTCTAATGGAACGTTTTGAACTTGTACTTCGATTGTTGGTTTCGCTTGTAGACCCACTTGCATGACTAAAGTCATAATAAAAACAGGGATAAATTTCAAAAACATATTGTCTCCTAAAAAGTTAAAAATTTACTGAATGTATGAGGAAAGTTAACTATGGATTAGAGGGAATGTCAAGAAATTTGTTTAGAAATCCTGAGGTAAGAATTCTAAAATACCTCAGGATTATGATATAATTAACGCTTACGAACGCAAACTTCTTCTGGTTTGAAGAAATAGTCGATTTCAATTTTAGCATTTTCAGCTGAATCGGAACCATGAACAGCATTTTCATCAATAGAGTTAGCAAAGTCAGCTCTAATAGTGCCAGGAACGGCTTTTTTAGGGTCAGTTGCTCCCATAAGATCGCGGTTTTTTGTTATTGCATGATCGCCTTCTAAAGCCAGAATTAGAACCGGGCCTGTAATCATAAAGCTTACTAGATCTTTGAAGAAAGGGCGTCCGTTATGGACAGCATAGAAACCTTCAGCATCTTTTTGTGATAATTGTTTCATTTTTACAGCGATCAATTTCAATCCAGCTTTTTCAAATCGAGCAATGATATCGCCGATATGGTTTTTACCAACTGCATCTGGTTTAATGATGGATAATGTTCTTTCTTTTGTCATAAAATTCTCCCTTAAATTTGTTTTCATAATCACTATTTTACACACTATAACATAAAAAGGAAAAAATGCATAGGCTTCTTAAAAAACATATAAAAGTCCAATGATTGTATTTTTTCATCTTTGGGATTATCTAAATGTTATGATATATACTTAGTCTCATAAATACAGATAAATAAACTTTAAGACATTAACTTTTTGGGACATATGAAAATTCCTTTATCTTGGATCAAAGAATATGTACATCTCAATCAAACACCCATTGAGATTGCAAAAATATTAACATCAGCTGGTATTGAGGTGGATGGCATCGAAGGGGCCTCTTTAAATTCTGAGGGCGTTGTTGTTGGGCATGTTCTTGAAGTCGAAAAGCATCCGAATGCAGACAAATTATGTATCGCTCAAGTAACAGATGGGAAAGAAACATTTCAAGTTGTTTGTGGAGCACCCAATTGTCGAAAAGGGCTAAATGTTGCGTTTGCTCGTTTGGGAGCCATTTTGAAGGATGAAAATGGCAAAAATTTCACGATTAAAAATACAAAAATACGCGGAGTTGAATCCAGCGGAATGCTTTGTGCTGGCGATGAGATTGGAATTTCTGATGATCATGATGGTATTTTAGAATTGCCCGAAAGTTACAAAGTAGGAACGCCATTAGCTGACTACTACACAGATACAATATTTGAAATTTCTTTGACACCAAATTTAGGCCATTGTACATGTGTTCTAGGGATAGCTCGGGAGCTTTCTGCTGCCACCGCGCTGCCGATACACAAACAAAAAATTGAAGTAGAGGAAATTGATAAATCGATAGATGATGCGATAGAGTTGACGGTTGTGGATCCTATTGCTTGTCCTCGATATACCTGTCGATTGATTCAAAATGTAAATATAGGACCATCCCCAGAATGGTTGAAAAAGCGAATAGAACAATGTGGACTACGTTCAATTAATAATGTTGTGGATGTCACAAATTATGTATTAATGGAATTGGGACATCCTTTGCATGCATTTGATTATGATCTTCTGGAAGGAAAGCAAATCATTGTCAAAAAGGCTTTAGAAGGCGAACGTTTTGTTACACTCGATGGTAAAGAACGTATTTTAGCTAGCGATGATTTAATGATATGCGATGAAGCTAATTCAGTGGCAATTGCAGGAGTTATGGGAGGATCAAATAGCGAAGTAAGTGATAAAACAAGAAATGTTTTATTGGAAGCTGCTTATTTTGATTCTGTGGTAATACGCAAAACCAGTAAACGATTAGGATTGCAGACTGACTCATCAAAACGCTTCGAGCGCGGTACAGATCCTAATAATCTTGTCACTTCATTAGATCGCGCAACGATGTTGATACAATTAGTTGCAGGAGGGCAAGTCCTAGCAGATGTGAAAGAATTTGCTGCTAAAGAATTTCCTGAAAAAGTGATCCCTTGCCGCCTAAGTCGTGTCAACGAAATGCTTGGGCTAAATATTGGAAGAGGTGAAATCGAATCGATTTTTCAACGACTTCATTTTCAGTCGCACTGGGAAGATTCAAATATAATCGCAGTTCAAGTACCTACTTATCGTGTCGACATTCAAGCAGAGATTGATTTAGTGGAAGAAGTTGCACGCATTTATGGATATGATAATATCCCTAAAAAAAGTGCAAAATACAATTCATCAGTACTACCTCATGCACCTATTTATCTATTCGAAAAAGAAATTCAGGCTCGATTAATTACTGAAGGCTTGCAGGAATTTTTGACATGCGATTTGATAGGACCGGCACTTTTAAATATTGTACAAGATCATTCGAGACCTTCTGAATCCGTTGTGAGTGTTTTAAATCCAGTTTCAATCGAGCAATCTGTTTTGCGTACATCATTATTACCGGGTCTTTTGCAAGTAGTAAAATACAATTATGATCATCAAAATCATGACGTTGCTGGATTTGAAATAGGACGCATTCATTTTAAAGAGGGGAATCAATATAAAGAGCAATCCATCGCAGGTATAGTTTTAAGTGGAAAAGCTCATCCTCATCATTATGATGGAAAAGATAGAGATTATGATTTTTATGATTTAAAGGGGATTGTTGAAAATCTGTTGAAGGAACTAGGAGTTGGGGATCCAATCTTCAAGAATTTAGACGTTTCAACATTTCATTCTGGACGTCAGGCATCTCTTTATATCGATTCATTGGATATTGGTGTGCTTGGTGAAGTACATCCTTCAATTTTGAGACGCTTAGATATCCCACAGCGCATTTTATTTGCAGAATTGAATTTGCATGATCTCATACAGGTCATCCAGCGTAAGCCTAAAGTTAAGGAATTGTCTAAGTATCCAGGAACTGAACGCGATTGGACAGTGACGATAAAAACGGATGTTCCTTATGTTAAAGTGTTGGAAGAAATAAAGAAAAATGGATCAAGTATTTTGGAAGATGTTTCGGTATTAGATATATACAGAAGTGAAAAACTTGGTAAAGAGTTCCAAAATATGACGCTCCGTTTTGCATATAGAGATCCTTCAAAAACAATAGAGTTGGAAACAGTTGATAAAGAGCATTTCCGTTTGATATCAGAAGTTTCTAAAAAATTAGGCGATGCCGTTAAATAGTAAAAAATTACATTAATTGAAGGCGACCCCTTTGGAGTGCGTGTCGCTTGCGACCGCTTTTAGATTGCACGCAATGGTATGTAGAAATACTCTGAGGCAATAAAGGGCGCGGTCATCCCTTGCATTAAAAATTTCTACATTCCATTACGTGCAATCTAAAAGCGGTCGCAAGCGACACGCACTCCAAAGGGATTGTTTTAATAATTACGCTTGTAATTGTTCCAAAGCAAACTTTATAGCCAATGGATTTTGTTTTACTGCAGCTTCAATGACCTCTTTATCCCTTTTTAGTTCATCGGATGCAAATTCAAGAGCAAGACCATTATGTGCCATTACAACTAGAGTGGCAAGTTTATCTTTTCTTAATTCATCGGGTAACAATCGGGTAGGTGGCTTTTTATTCAATTTTGCTTTTAAGGCATATTCCTGACGCTTTTTTGAATTGTCTTCAATATAATGCTTTGTTAAACCAATTTGTACAGCAGATATTATTTCTTCATTAGATTTTAATTCATCTGAAGCAAATAAAAATGCTAAACAATTTTGTGTAACTGCTGCCAAAACATGTTTCGAATTATTTATAAGATCATCAGAGGCGTATTCTAGGGCTAATCCATTTTGATTAACAGCGGCAAGAACCAATTCTTTATCCATAATTAATTCATTAGGGATATACTCGAGACACATCCCGTAATTTGTTACAGCAGTAAGGGCTATTTCTTTATCAAATCTAAGTTCATCAGGTACAAACTGAAAGCATAACTGGGCATTCTTATTGATAGCAGTAAGAAGGACATCCCTATCTTTTAAGAATTCTTTCGGAATTTGTCTCAATAGAGCACATTCTTGAGTAACAGCTGCAAGCACTATTTCTTTATCATTTTGGAGCTCTGCACTTGCATAATTAAATGCATAACCATTTTGGTTGACCGCCTCTAAAACAATTTCTCGGTTGTCTATTAGTCTTTCTGAGGCATATTCAAGAGCTCTACCATCTTGTTTCACAGCTGCTAGCACAACTTTTTTATCATCTTTTTGATCATTAGAGGCATACTTAAGGGAATCGCCGCCTTTGCTTATGGCATCCAATATGAGTTTTTTAGTTATATTTTCTGGAAGAGTGTTAGTTTCTACGTTTGCGCTTATTGTTCTATATCCTACACCGGCTTCGTACCAGGCTCGACGTAGTTGGGGTAAGAAAAGGCTAAAACCAACTCCTAATACTGTTAGAGCAAATGCGACTATCAATTTAATGACCCGTTTCAGAGGGGTAATCGTCTGTGTTCCTTCAATACGTTGAAATTTTTGACGGATACATAGATAGGGTTCTCCTATGATTTTGTATTCGACATTTTGAGGAAGATCTTTGTAGTTATGTGTGTTTATCATCATTTCTTCTTGTTTTTTTATTTAAAAACTATTTTATATCCATTCTTTGATTTGAGTCAATTGTTTAATTTAAATAATTGTGTTTGTTTTACTAAATCATTGTTTTTTGTTTAGTTTTATTATTTGTAATACCATCAACATTTTTTTTGAGGACTATTCAAAAATATTTGAAATCTATTGAACATAGGTTAAAAAAAGTCGTTTCGATGTAAAAGGAATCAAAAAATCCTTTTTTTTTGTAAAAAAATATCAAAACTTAATTTTGATCAAATTAGAGTTGAGTGTAAATATCTATAATGCAGGTGTTTAATAAGAGCATTTATCCTAATTATCTGAATGGGTATGATGTTAGCTCTTTAACTTAATCTGAGGTGTCATATGAAGCAGAAATATTTACCTTATGCCTTAGTTCTCTTATTATTGTCAGCAGGTTGCAATTCTCGTCGTAACGATGATGTAGTAGCTGAAACCTATGTTCACCGTTATGGCGTAGCGCTACCAGCTGAAGAGTGGTCTGAAAGAGGACAACATGGACAAGTCGTGTCAACAATGAAAGATGGAGTTGTTGCAAGTCGAAATTATGATTCGGGGGTATTACATGGAGAAACAACTTACTCATTTCCTCATCGTGATACCATCCAAAGAAAAGAAATATATGATCAAGGTGCTTTAAAGCAGGAAGTTCATAATTATTCAAATGGTTTACCAAGCCGTCAAGTGACATATAATTCAGAAACAAATCAAAGTGTTGTTGAATGGTATGACAATGGAGTGCCGCAATCTAGAGAAGAATACGAAAATGAATTACTACAATCCGGGGAATATTTCACACCTGCAAATTTGCAAGAATCTACCGTGACAAATCAAAATGGGACACGTGTGAGAAGAGATCTTTTTGGTGAATTAGATTCAGTTGAAGAAATTCAAGATGGTAAAATGGCAAAACGCACGACTTATCATTCTAACGGAACACCAGAAACAGTGACACCTTATATGGATGGAAAAGCTGAAGGAAAAAGACTGACTTATTTACCTGGTGGTGAACCAAGCACGATGGAAGACTGGAAAAATGATAAGCAGCACGGTGAAACCCATGTTTATGAAAATGGGGAAAAGTATGCAACAGTTCCTTATGTTTACGGTAAAAAACATGGAGTTGAAAAACGTTATAGTAATGATGGACAGAACCTTGCAAGAGAAGTAACTTGGGTTAAAGGAAATATGCATGGGCCTGCTCATACATATGTAGATGAAGAAGTGAAAAGCTCTGACTGGTATTTCCAAAATAAGCAAGTCAACAAACAGACTTATGATGCTTTGAGTAATCAATAGCATTCCCTGTATTAGGACTTCACCCTTTCGCATTCCAAATGCTACGCAAAGCATTGAAAATAGCTTTTCTTAATGAATAGCGAAGTGTTTGGAGGTTAGTGTTAATTGTAGACATGTTGACAAATATGGCACTTCATAACAAAGCGAAAGAGGACTTTCGCACTCCAAACGCTACGCGTAGCCTAAATATTTCTTAAAGCCACGCAAAGCGTTTGGAGTGCGAAAGTCCTCTTTCGTTTTCGTTTGATTTTATACGTCTATGGTGACATCCCCCAAAATCGCACATTGACAAGCTAGACGGTATGTAGGATCAAAATTCTTTATTTCAAGGGTTTCGTTTTCTTGCCTAGTTCTTTTAGATAGGTTTTCTTCACCTTTTACTACTTTAATCACACAGACACCACATTTACCTTCACAACACCCGAATTTTAAAGGTATTGTCGGATCAATTTGATAGGCTCTCAATAACTCTGTACCGACTTTAATGAAATGATTTTTATCTTGTTTAAGACAATAAAGGGTGGCCATACCGCCTCTCATTTTGCATATCCCATTCTTCACTAAGTAATGTGGAAAATTCGCCTGAAATTTCATCAAGTTCATAAATTTTTTTCATAATAGCACGATTTTCAATATCATATAAAACAACACCGTTATAGGTGTCACCGAATGTCTTGTAATACATACGATTTGTAGCCAAATGTAGACCATGAATCGAATGGATATTGCATGAACGACATCTATTGTTTTCAAAATAATATGTTTCTATAAGTACTGCTCGATCATCAGGATCTCGCAATAGACTTTTTGATGTATCTTTATTTTCTTCAAGGTTTTCTTTATGCCATGCAAGTTGTTCGATAGTTTTTAAATGACGAAAATCTAATAAAAAGGAATCGTAGATAATTCGATCGAAATGCCCTTGGATATATTTTTCAATTGAAAAGCGTCTAAAATAAGGGTCTGGAACAATTTTATAGCAAATGGATGTATGTGCTGGCTCCACAACAGTACTCCCATATGGTTTTCCCATCTTCCAGTAATAGTCTTGGTAGTATCTTATCATTGATTGTTGCCAATTATCGTTTCGATTTATTTCAAAAGATGTTATTTTTATAAACTTAGATTTATTAATAACATAGAGATAGCCATTATGCAAGACTTCACATTTTTTCAGCATCTTATTCAAGGGCCCTCTATTGAGGTGGTTTTTTATGTGAAAAAGAATCTGATTGAACAAATCGATCTTTCCTTATCATCAACAAATGGATTTAAGTGGTATCTGGTAGCAAATAAGCCTAATGAAGAATTAAAAGATGTAATTGAAGAATGGGTTTTATCTTATGTGAATCAAAAACCTATTCCCTTTAAATTACCAATAAATACTAATATGCTCTCTCCATTTCTTCATCAAGTGCTTCGTGCATTAACTGAAATTCCTTTTTCCACGACTTTATCCTATGGACAAGTGGCTAATCTTATACATAATCCTAAAGGAGCTCGTGCAGTAGGCAATGCTTGCGGTCGAAATCCTTTTCCTTTGATTATTCCTTGCCATCGTGTATTAGCTGGAGATGGCTCTATAGGTGGGTTTTCTGCTGGTGGAGTGGATGTAAAAAGACGTCTACTAGACTTTGAAAATATTTCTTTAGCTTAATCCAACTCTCCCCTTTACCCCTTTACCCCTTTACCCCTTTTACGTGCCCGTGCCCCTGCCCGTGCCCGTGCCCGATGTCCTTTATTTTTCGTATTCTTTTTGATCGCAATAAAATTCGCAAAACAAAGGCATCGTGCACGGGCAAGGGCACGGGCACGGGCACGTAAAGGGGGAAAGGGATAACCGGAGTTATTTGGCATGCCATTCGCATATAGGAGGCATGTTCATTAACAGGGGGTAAGTCATGAATAAGACACAATTAAACAACAAAATTGCCCGCTTAGAATCTATGCATGATCAATTAGAAGCGGAATTAATCTATATTGACACTCTTTTAAGATCTGTAGGATTTCCAAATGGACTCGCTTCTGCAAAAGAAGTTGCCTTGGAACTCCTTGAAAATCAAGACATTCCACAACAAGAATCATAGATATTAATTTTTTTATAAGATTTTGATGAAATCTTTATACGGCGTTAACACAAGCACGATTTAATGGGGTTCAAATAAGCAATAATTATATATGAATCACCTAGCAAGCTTTGCTAGCAAAATAAAAAAAATAAAAATTTCTAATTACCTCGGATCAGAATAATAAAAATAAATAATAAGCTGATACCGAGGTTTTTTTTGAGATGAAATCGAAGAGATAGAAAGGTAGAACCCAAGAAAGTCAACGGTTCCTAGAAAGAAAAAAGTAATAAAAAAATTTATAAAAATTTGATGAGATCTTAATAAATAATTAATAATCGCCCTGTTAAATGGGGTGTAATAAAAAAGTCAAAAAGTTGCTCCTTATAGTCCTCATAGTCCTAATAAAGTCCTCGTAGTCTTAGTTCTTGATGTATGTGAAGTCTCAACCCTTATAGTCCTAATATAATATATAAGCCTCGGATCAGATTAGTAATAATAAATAATAGCTGATACCGAGGTTTTTCTTTGTCTAAATCCTACTACTTTTTTCAAACTTCAAATTCCTCTCTTTGTGTCTTTGTGTTGAATTTTCTGAGCACATTACACTCCACAAACCTCTTTAATAAAGATCAAGTTCAAGTAAGCGGGAATCAATACTGTCCAGTTCACCGACATCGTTTACACTTTAGTTCACCCACATGGTTTACACAGTTTGCTTGACAGTCTCTTCGTTGTTGAATCAAGTGTAGACTGTATCACCGATGGCGCCACTCTTAGTGTCTTTGTGTCTTTGTGTTGAATTTTCTAACCACATTACACCTCCACAAATCTCTTTAATAAAGACAAGTTCAAGCAAGTGGGAATCAATACCGCCATTGACTGTAGAAATTCAACACAAAGACACGAAGACACAAAGACACCAAGAGGAAACATAGGTATTGAATTTTTCTAAATTCAATTTTAACTAATATTAATTTGATCTTTATCAGGCATTAATGCGAATGGGCTCTAATGGAGTTTTTCAAGTACTAATAATATCTAATAATAGGAATATCCTGAACTTATATAATATATAATAAACCTAGGTTCAGGATCTTATGTCTTTATTTTAACCAAAATCAATCTTGATTTTGGTTGGTGGCATGGAAGATGCATTTAATCTCATGTTATTCGAATGTAGTTTTTTCTAAAGACCTGAGGAGGTAAATATGAAAAACGAAACAAAAAAAATCGATCTTCTCAAGAAGTTAGCTAAATTAGAATCTTTAAATGATCATTTGCTAACAGAATTAGGTTATGTTGACCATTTGATGAGAATGGTTGGTTTCTCTGGTGGTTTGGAAACGGTAAAAGCAACAGCTCGTGAACTATCAGACGAAGAAAATACAGAGGGTTTGGATTTCAATAATTCATAACACACAAGTTAAAAATTAACTGAGGAGGTAGCGTAGGTCTTCCGATGACATGCGAAGATTGCCTACTTCCTCATCTAATACCTCATCAATAATACCTCGCTTAGATTCCTTCAATTTCATGATCCTTTCTTCAATGCTCTCAATCGTTAAAAATCTTTTTGCGATAACAGTATCCTTTCTACCTATGCGATGAACACGATTTATAGCTTGTTCTTCGACGGCTTCATTCCACCAAGGATCGAAAAGAATGACATAATCGGCAGCTGTTAGATTTAAACCAACACCGCCGGCCTTGAGACTTATGAAAAAGAGATTAATGGAAGGGTCTTCTTGGAATGAGGAAACAACTTTTTCACGATTTATTGTACTGCCATCCAGATAGGCAAATTTCCACCCTTTTTCATTTGCAGCTTTAGTGAAAACATGCAACATTGTCGTAAATTGACTATAGATTAAAACCTTTCGGCCTTCTTCAATAATCGTTTCTAAATCTTGCATCACAGCATCAAACTTAGCACTTGATACTGTTGTGGCTTCTTCATTCATATTTGAAATTAGGAGCGGATGACAACAAATTTGTCTAAGTCGCAAAATTGCTTCAAAAATTTCTATGCGATGCTTCCCAATCCCATCCAGATCAACCTTCTTCAAAAGATTACCTTTTACGCTAGCTAAAAAGCCATCATAGATGCGACGTTGATCTTCTGTCATTTCTACCCAGACGGCTTGATCGATTCTTTCCGGCAAATCTTTGGCGACTTCTTCCTTTTTTCTTCTTAATATGAATGGAGATATTTTCTTTTTTATTCTTTGTAGATATCGTGAATCCGATTCAGCAGCTTGTAATTCACCTAAAAATTCATTTTCTTCACCAAATAAATCAGGTATTAGAAAACGAAAATGGGACCACAATTCTCCAAGATGATTCTCTAATGGTGTTCCGGTTATGGAAAGACGAAATTGGGCTTGTAATGAAAAAACCGCTTGTGCTGTTTGAGTGTTGGCATTTTTGATGACTTGGGCTTCATCGAGGATAACACTAAAATAAGGAAAGCTTTGTAAGATTTGAAGATCTTGTCGTAAAGTAGAATAGGAAGTGATAATAATGTTTGCTTTAGATAATTCTTGAATAGATTTATTTCTTTTTTGTCCGTAATGAATGGTAAAGGATGTTCCAGGTAGAAATGTTTCAATTTCATTTTTCCAATTAAAAATTAGAGATGTTGGAACGACAATGAGATGAGGACCTTCTTGTGGCAACCGTGAAAGTAAGGCAAGAACTTGTACTGTCTTTCCAAGACCCATATCATCGGCTAATATACCATGAAATCCGTATTCTAAAAGAAATGAAAGCCAGTTTAAGCCTTGTTGCTGATAAGGTCGTAGCTTGCCAGTAAATGCTTTTCCTGGTTCAGCTTCTTCAATACATTTAAAGTTCTGTAGCCTTTCCTTAAGATTCATCAAAGAAGGTGATATTCTTGCATTTGTAAAAAAGGTCGAAAGGGAACCGATATGGCTTTTTTTAACTTTAAGTTCATTGCCAACAATTTCTCCTTCCTCCGCAAGTTCACGTAGTTTATTTTGTTCATTCGAATTGGGAAGTAATCCTACCGTTCCATTTCCCAGTTGAACGAACCGCTCTCTACGATTAAACGCTCCTATAACATCAGCAACATTTGCTTCAAAATCTGCATATCGAACAGATCCTTTAACTGTCAAAATTTCTTTGGAATAATCCATCGTTAAATCCAATGAATCTTGTCTTACAACACGTTGACTTTTGCTATCAATTATATTCCAACCAAGTTCTAAAAGAAAGTTAAGGCTCTTAGAAACCTTGTCAATGGGGCAATAATAATGTGAAGTGGAGACTTCTTTTTTTATAAAGTCAGTCTCAAGTAGATCTTTCTCCCAATTTTTTTCAGCTGCAAAATGCCTTATCGCGATTGTTTCACCTGAAGAATTTTTTATTTCTTTAGAGATTTGATGGATTGGGGTGGTATTGCCTTTTCCATAGTCCATCAAGAGGTCTGCAAAAGCGCCAGTTCGATCTTTTAGTATTAGTAAAGGTAAAGGTTCTGATAATTTTTCGATATCTGACTGAGAGCCACCTAAAATAATGGATTTTGGGCTGTCTGGATCTTGTGGATCAAGATCATCCAAAAAGCTGGTTTTTTCGATACCAGAAAGGATTAATTCGCCCCTGACTTGTTGAAGGCGTTTCCAACTGACATCGGTATGAATAACCTTGAGGGACAATCCACGGATAAACCAATTGGGTTTTCCTTGTCCGATGAGTTCGCATTCTCTAATATCGAAATCTTGATCTCTCCATTTTACTCTTCCTGTGACTTTAATTTGTTGCTGGCTGAGAGGTTCAATTTGATAATAGAATTCAATTTTTGTGTAAAAATCAGTGACAAGTTGTTTTCCATTAAAATAAAGTTTTCCTGTTGCAGATAAAATTTTAAGGGCATCGATGGAATTAATAGAAGCGATATGGATAGAATTAAGGGAAAGTGTTTCAGTTTTAGGGATATTTCCAGTTAGTTTTTTTTGGTATAACGATTCTTCATCGATCAGAAGCTTAATGGCTTCTTTATCTTTGGTTGTGGCAAGTTGGCGAAGGGTTTGAGGCGTAAAAGTTTTTTTTGATTTTGAATCTATAATGGGTGTAGAACCATTTGATTCGACAAGACGTATGATTAACTGACCAAGCTTTTCTGTTTCTAGTTGATCTATAATATATGCGATTTCAGTCATGATTAATCTCTTTTTCAGGTAAAATAATAGCATTATTTAGTTAAACGTTATACTAAAATGGTAGCTATGAGCAAATTAAAGATCTGGAAAGAAGAATGGGATGAAGCGGAAAAAGAATGGGATGGTCGTGCTAAGAAGGCTGCGGCATTTTTACAATTGAAGGGCCTTACTTCATTACCTAATATGCCAGGTATTACAGAAGAGACAGCTAAAAATTTAAAGTGGAAAAGCTTTAAATGGATGCTTACGCAAGATCATAAACGAGAGATCATGAAGGGCTTTTTAAAGCATCCAATAAAATATGGATGGTCTTTGATAAAATCGATGTGGAGAGGTAAATCATATCTACGCGAGGGAGACTTTTTTTTGTATGGGGTCAAATCTGTCGAACATTTTAAGGGGTTAATAAATAATCCCGATTCTCTATTTGTTTTAGGGTTTTCATATTGTCATAAACCCTTTGAATGTCCATCAGGACGTTTTACGCCGGATTGTATTGCTGATGTTGAAAATTCTGTTTGTCAGCAGTGTTTTATTGGAAAGGCTGTTAACGCGGGACAAGATAGAAATATTATCCCATTGTTCATTCCTACCGTGCACTATATTGGGGGAAAGATATTCGAGATTGCCCATGAGAATCCCGGCAAGCAAATTTTATTTATTATTACGGCTTGTGAGATGACCTTGGAGATGTTTGGAGACTGGGGTAATATGGTAAAGATTCAGGGATTAGGAGTGAGATTAGATGGGAGAATTTGCAATACGATGAAGGCATTTGAGTTATCAGAGAGAGGGATTAAGCCGGGTTTGACAGTCGTTTTGGATCCTACACAAAAGAAGATATTGGAATTGATTCGTTTTCGAGTACTATAGAGAGCGTTTTTTCACTAGCTCCTCGTTCATTGCCCTTTTTATGTGCCCGTGCCCGTGCCCGTGCCCTTGCCCGTGCCCTTGCCCGTGCCCTTGCCCGATGTCCTTTAATTTCGTATTCTTGTCCGCCTCAACATTGCACGTAAAAAATACATCGGGCAAAGGGCATGGGCACGGGCACGGGCACGTAAAAAATACATCGGGCACGGGCATGGGCACGGGCACGGGCACGTAAAAAATACATCGGGCAAAGGGCACGTAAAGGAGAATACCGCTATTTTTTAGGAATTTGACAAGAGCCTTCTTGCGCTTTATTCTTGTCCTCAGAAAAATAATTATACCATCTACGGAATGGCTTATGAGGATTTTGGTGTTGATAAGGCCGAACATGAGGAGCAGTTTTACATTCCTCGCAGCAACAACCGGCAAATTTTTCAATGCAGGGAGGACAGCATAAAAATAAATGATTACAATCCATGTTAGCACAATTGTAATAGCTTTCGCTTTCGACCTGGCAGTGGAGACATTTTCCTATTACTGGAGCCTCTTCATCACTAATTGGTACTGTTAAACGATCGTCGAAAACAAATAATTTTCCTAACCAGTGCTCAGTCCCTTCTTTAAGCCCATAATTTATTATTCCACCTTCAAGCTGATAGACATCTTTAAATCCTTCTTTTTTCAGAAGTGCTGAATACAATTCACAGCGTATACCCCCTGTACAATACATCATGACAGGTGTTTTTTCTGGATCAACTTTAGATTTTAAATTATAGGCATATTCCTTAAATTCGCGGAATGTTTCGCAGGGAGGACATTCAGCGCCTTCAAATCGACCCACTTCCCATTCATAGCTGTTTCGCACATCTAAAAGGATCTGATTTTCTCCAGTTTTTAACATTTCTTTCCACCGTTCTGGAGCAACATGTTCACCGGCGTTGGCAAGATCGATTTTTTCGTCGATAGCAACAAGTTGTTTACGATATTTTACAATTTGTCGAGGAAAAGCATTTTCATGGTAAGTGTGGATTTTGAAAGGCATCTTTGCAAAGAGGGGATTGGAATGCATCCATTGCATATAAGCTTCCGCATCTTCTTTAATTCCGCTTGTTTGACCATTAATTCCATCCTCTGAAATATAGATTCTGCAAGTCATATCGCGCCCTTTAAGAAATGCCTTATGAGCAGCTATTTCTTTATGTGGGTTGGCAATGGAAGTAAAATGGTAATAGGCTAATACAAAGTAATCAGAATTTATTGACATATAAGTAACTCTTTAGAAATGATTAAGGGCATTATATTATACTATTCTTGCTTTTATATCAACTACTCCCAAGTTTAATAAAATTACCTGGTAAAAAAGACAAGAAGATGCGATAATGAAGGATTATCAAATATCAAATAACACAAATTATTATGACTAAAAATGGAGTTTTATATGGCAAATCTTCCTCTTCTTAATGATGAAAATTTTCAAGAGACTGTATCAAAAGGTGTAACACTGATAGACTTCTATGCGACATGGTGTGGACCTTGCCGTATGATTGGACCCATTGTTGAGCAACTAGCTCAGAAGATGCAAGGAAAGGCAAATGTTGCAAAAGTTGATATTGATCAATCGCAACAAGTGACAACAAATCTGCAAATTACATCAGTTCCTACTTTAATATTATTTAAAGACGGCAAAGAAGTAAAAAGAGTTGTTGGAGTTAAAGACTTAGATTATCTGCTCAATTTAGTTCAGTCTTTTCTATAATTGGCAAACCCTTCGGATAGTCATTCTGAGGGGTTTCTTTTAGGATTTTATGGGAAAATTATTATTAATAATTGGTTCGATTTGTTTGATTGCAGGATTGTTAATTTCTTTTGGTATTCGCATCCCTTACCTTGGTAAACTACCCGGGGATATTTCTTTTAAGGGTGAGCATTTTCAATTTTATTTTCCAATAGTTACTTGTATCGTTCTCAGTATTATTTTATCTTTAATATTTTATTTATTTTCAAAAAACTAATAAGGAATTTTTATGCCGTCTGTAATTAAGTTGGGAAATTATGTAAATCCCTATAGCGTAATTGATGATGGAACGAAAGGGATTATTTGGGGATCTTCGGACACGGATATAACAATCAAAGATAATGTTGAAACAGTTGAAAACACTCAAGATGATACATCAACGATTGTTTGGAAGGCAAGAAAAGATCTTTGTGATATTGCTGATTCAAAAGTAATTGATAGTGTTCGTCACACTGTTATAGAAATGAATTTTTTCCCTGAGGCATCAGAAATACGCACGTTGGGTGATATCCAATGTTCAAAAAGTGCTGAAAAATTGTCTCGATGGCAAATTTTTAAAATTTCATTAAGTAAAATGCAAAGAAACGGGGGTTTCAGAGATATTGCTGGCGGTATAATTGGCGCATTAATGATATCGATACCGATATATAAAACGATTAAACATATGGAATATACGCATTTCCCAAAAAGATATGCTGATATGGAAGCCGGTCGGTTAGTGATGGTTAGTACCTATACAGGAAAATACATACGTCCATTTACCAAATGGGATTACTATTCCGAACGAACAGCTTTATTAATTTTTGAGTTCGTTCTATCTATTTTTGCTTTGGGTGCGATAGGAAATTTTTTTACAGCCCCACTGTCCATTCGTAAAGAATATAAACTCACTAAGTGGGCATTTAGCAAGGATTATTTAGTTTATCAGCCTCTCAAGTCTATCCCAAAATCGATTAGTACCTTAGTAGCTTGCATCATTTCTATTGGTGATACAAGAATGAAAATTAATCAAGCGATAGAAAGAATGCTATTAAAAGATCAAAAAGTCGGTTCCATTCCACATCCTATTGAAGATCGTGTTTTAACATTTCAAGAGGAAGAGAAATTCATTAATGAGGTAAGTGCCTTTTTCTGCATTTCAAATAAACAAGATTTGTTAAATTGTTGGAGGATAACGTTGCAAGATATGCCGATCGAAAATCTAACAGAAATTGATCGTAAAGATAGAAGAGTTTCAAAATTTCTTGCTTTGATTCCTAAAATAACTGCCGAAAAATATTTTATTGAAATAATGGAAAAAAAAGTTTCATTGCCATTTCCATTAACTTCTGCGCCTAAATAAATATGCTTTCAATGGCGTAGACCTATTTACGCCATTAGTATCTAAACCTTTGGAGTGCGGTCTAAAACGCACTCCAAGGTTAGCTTCAAATCTATACATTTAGACACATATGGCGCTTCATAACAAAGCGAAAGAGGACTTTCGCACTCCAAACGCTACGCGAAGACTTGACAATAGCT
>JACDES010000149.1 GCA_013816265.1 Parachlamydiaceae bacterium
TTTGCTGCGACCTGGGCTATTTCATGCCGGCCCTTCAGGCCTAACACAAGGAACTTTCCTTAATATTAATAGAACCGTAAAGAAATAAGCAATTCTCATTTTTTTTCTTATTTTGACAGCATTGGTTTAAAGCCCAGAGTTCCCTTAAGGTCACTCTGGGCTTTGAACAGACGCTCTACCGAGCTAACGAGGAGTCGCCTAGTCATTTATCTAGCATAAATTAACTCGTATAACATCTATGCCTCTTTCTGTCTCTACGCCTCTGCGTTGAAACTCGATTAAGAATAAAACTCGTGCATTTAACCATCATTTTTTACTTATTACCTTACTGGTAATATAATGACCGAAACTGAGGCCTGAAGACTTCTCTTTGTGTCTTTGTGTTTAATCATTCACATTTTATATAAAGGCAAAATCTTGCCGATCAAGCGTTTTTTCTGCGACCAATTGTTTTAACAATATCCCCGTCAAAAAGAAGAAACTTAGATATATTATCACAACATCTTTAGGCATTCCTTCAATCTCATAATGATAATCAGACATTCTAGGCAGGTTGTAAACAAGATTCAAGATCCATTGTGTGTATATATTATTGATTTCATGAATGAATTGTCCAAAAAGGGGTATTAATGACGAAACGAAAATTCCAATAAGAAGAAGTAACATCGAAAAACTTACAAAAAATGGAAAAAAGAAATTGTAAAATAGGCTCATTAATGGAAATTGATTGAAATAATACAACATCACTGGGATTGCAGCAATATTTACCGCTAGTGTAAGAGCTAAACCTTGTCTGAAAAAACACAATATACAATAGGCATGTTGATTCCATGTATCCATATCTACAACATTACTTAGAGATCTTTTTAGCAATATTTTACTAAGAAAATAGTCGATGGGTGTAAAATAGAGTAAAATCGCACCGGTGATTAAGAAACTAAATTGAAATCCGATTGTTTCAATCATAAGCGGATCCACCATCAATACACCAATTAGGGCTATTCCCAAAGAATTCAGAGCACTTGCTTGCTTATTTAAACAATAACCAATCATCGCTATAGAAATCATCATCCAAGCCCTCAAAATTGATGGGCTTAAACCTAAAAATAAAAAGTAAGTATTTAGTAAAATGACAATCATTATCGCAGCAATTTTCCTTGGTACCAAAAGTCTAAAAATAAAACTTAGAATACTTGCTATAATGGCAAAATGAAATCCAGATATAGCCATGATATGTTGTAAGCTAAATCGGGCAAATTCTAATTGCATCATTCGATCATCAAATTCACCTGTTGCAAGCCCTCCAAGGAATGTGGCGCTATTGTGATTTGAAAAAGATGACTTAATAAAATTTGCAATTTTTTGTTTCAAATGAAATCGCCACTCTGCAAGACTCCAGGAGCCTTTAACAGAATTCCAATCTCTATCCTTTTGCGGTTTGAAGCTGTAATGACCACCCTCATTTTTTATTAATAAACCATCAATCAAATAACTCTGATTTGCTAAAGGTCGATTTAATTGTGATTTATTTGGTAGTCTTATTGAGCAATTGATGTTATGAGCGATAGATATCTTCGAATCAGTAGGAATAAATTCACGTAATTTGCATTTGTAAATCCAATTTTTGGAGAAATAAGACGATTGCTCACTTAGTGATTCAATATCGACATAGGCGATTCCTTGAAGTCCATCGGAAGGGATATCTGGAAACTTATAATGCATTTTTCCATAACTAAAAGCACTCAGAAGACTTACAATACATAAAAGCAGAGATTTGCTATTTTGCAATTCGTTTTTTATTGAAAGAAAAAAGGGAAATAGCAATAAAAATATGGGTATGTAAAGCATCCAAGATTGTTGAAAAGCGCAATAAAATCCTAATAAAAAAGCAACGCCATAAAGCAGCGCGGGATGGTAACGCCAAAAATTAATGATATTTGCAGAAAGTTTCATCATAAAATTGTTATGCCACGCACGTAAAAAAAGCGTCAATCTTACTCGCGCGTCCTATAGAGTTATCTTTTTTCTCTGATTAAAAATATATGATGTGATATACCAGCCTCTAGTTAAAATTTCCCGTTTGGACAACGCGAAAGCTCCCACGGTTGAATGATCGTAAGTCACCCAATATTAGTAAATATGGGGTGACTTACGATCATTCAACCGTGGGGCTTTGGCGCAGTCCAAACGGGAAATTTTAACCAGAGGCTGGTATAAATAAGGATAGCTTCTTTTTAAATTTTTAGCTAAGAGATCATTTTTATGGACAGTCATGCCTTAGAATATTACAGCGCCTATACTGATGATTTGCCGCACGGCCATTTCCATCGGATTATTGCATTGCACGATCAAAAGGAGATACAATGGTCATTAATTTCAGAGCTTTCACCCCGATTATGTAAAGGTTGGTTCGAGCTCGCCCATCTTTCTGCTAGAGATCGAATTGATTTTTTGCATGAATTTTGGATGACAAAGCTGCCTTATCATTCACATTTTTCTGAGTCATTAGATACTTTTTTTGCTAGTTTAGATGATATAGGAATATTTTTAACGCAGAATGCTAATGATGAACCCTATGAACCTCAGTTGGTTTATAGCTTAGCAGATAACAGCGGCTTTTTTCATGGAGGACCTCCAGCAACGGAGGCTGAAATTAATGACTTGCAAAAAGATTTCCAAGACATTATTCTTCCTGTCGATTATTTGTCTTTTTTACAAATTCATAATGGATTCTCGAAGTTGACTGACACCGGTATCATGAAGTCAATGGAAATGGGAGCTCATTATAGAGAATTTGTGGAAATGCTGGAAAAAGAAGAGCCAATTTTGACAGGGGAAGGCAGGGTGGTAAATCCAAAATCACTGATTCCCTTCTATAAGTCATTTGGAATGCCATTCTTTCAATGTTTTTGGAGTGAATGGTATCCGGAGAATGAGATGGGTAATGTATACTATTCAGGATTGGCAAAAACTATTTCAGATTGTTCAAAAACAGATTTTCGTGTTGAAACAATGGCTTTTGAAACTTTTGTGGATTGGCTTGTATTTTATCTTGAAAAAATTGGTTAATTAGTTTTCGTCATGTATTTAGTCAAAGACTTATTTGAGAAACATAGTCGCAGCTTAGGTTTAGAACTTGTTGCTGGTAAAAAAGGGCTGGAGCGAAAAATAAAAGTTCCGGAAGCTCATCGTCCAGGATTAAGTCTAAGTGGTTATTTAAGAAATCATGCTGAAAGACGTATTTTAATTTTTGGAAAAGTCGAAATAGAATATTTACGACATCTTGATCAAGAGACTCGAATTACACGTTTAGAAGCAATTCTAAAAACCCCCACACCAGCTGTTATTATCGCAAGACGCTATAGACCTCCAAAGGAACTTCGTTCTATCTGCGAAAAACATCAAATCCCTCTATTTAGAACAAGTTTAGCAACGATGAATTTGTTAAGCAAACTTACGTTGCTGTTAACCGAAGAATTTTCTCCCAGCATTAGTGTACACGGTACCTTGGTAGAAGTTTTTGGTGTTGGCGTATTGATTCAAGGTGATTCAGCTGTTGGAAAGAGTGAGGCGGCGTTAGGACTTATTGAAAGAGGTCATCGCTTAGTTTCTGATGACATCGTTAAAGTTAAGAAAAAAGAAGGTGGGTATTTGGAAGGATATGGAGCCGATCTCACAAGGCACCATATGGAAATTAGAGGTATCGGTATAATAAATGTCGCAAACTTATATGGAGCCGTTTGTGTTCGTAACCAAAAGAGTTTAGATATTGTCGTGAGGCTTGAAGTTTGGCAAGATAATTATTTTTATGATCGTGTCGGGCTTGATGATAAAGTTACCACTATATTGGGAGTAAAACGTCCGTATCATACCCTACCTGTAAAGCCAGGACGGGATGTTGTATTATTACTTGAAACAATTGCATTAAATCATCGATTAAAAGAAATGGGATATAATTCAGCGCAAGAATTTAGCAATAAAGTGCTAGATTTAACTACAATGAAAAAGAAATCACGATCACTCAACCGCACGGTATAGAGACCGGTATACATAAGACAAGAAGGAATACAGAAAGTGAAAATAGTTCGAAAAGTTCGAGTAAAGAATCGTCTAGGCTTACATACGCGACCAGCAACAACAATAGTAAAATTATTGCAAAATTGTAGAAGTGATGTTTTTTTCACGCTCAAACAAGAAACTGTAAATGCTAAAAGCATTTTGAGTCTTCTAATGCTTGCTGCAAAGAAGAATTCGAATATCACTATTCAAGTTGAAGGTGAAGATGCAAATATGACAATGGATAAATTAGTGGAAGCGTTTGATACTCATTTCGGGGAATAAATATGCCGCTCCAAACGAATGAAATGGTCTTAAAGGGGAAGCCTATCTCTAGGGGGATTGCCATAGGGAAACCTTTCTTCCTTGATCGTGATGAATTCAATATTTGCGAATATTCAGTCGCAGTCCATGAAATTGAAAGAGAAATTAATCGATTCAGAGCAGCATTATCGCGCAGTAAACAAGACATTAAACGTTTGCAAAAGCAACTTGAAGCTGAATCTGCTCTGGAAGGCATCTTTATTTTGGATGCTCAACTAGAAATGCTTCAGGATCCTGTGTTGACAATTGATATTGAAAATAATATCAGAAAAGAAAACAAAAATGTCGAATTCATTTTTCAGAAAGCACTCTTAAAATTCAAAAAAAACTTTGAAGCTCTTGGCGATGAATTTTTTACAGAACGCTATAAAGATCTAATGGATATTTCTAGACGTATTTTTAATTATCTACACGAGAGCGGACATTTTTCTCTGAGCCATGTTCCTCATCATTCTATTGTTTGCGCGCAGGAATTGACTGCGTCTGATACAGCAGAAGCAACAGCTATATCTGTTGGAGCGTTTATTACAGAACATGGTGGCGTCACATCACACGCCACTATCGTAGCAAAAGCAAAAGGCATTCCGTACATAACCAATGTTGATTTAAATGCTTTGAAGAGCTTTGCAGATCAAACAATCATTGTTGATGGTCGCAAAGGGAAGATATTTATCAATCCCAGAGAGGAAACGATAAAGAAATACGAATCTCTTAAGCAGCAAATGCAAAATCAGACACGCAATTTAGAGCTCAATACTCAATGGCCTGCAGAAACATTTGATGGATTTTCAATAAAACTTTCTGCCAATTTAGATATGGCTCATGATGTGGATTTAGTTCGAAACCTTGGTGGCAGTGGGGTAGGTCTTTTTCGTTCCGAATATATATTTTTACCGAAAAAAGAAATTCCTAGCGAAGAAGAACAGTTTCGGATCTATTCTAGTATTGTAGAAAAAATGGGCAACATGCCTGTTGTCATCCGTACATTTGATCTAGGAGGCGATAAAGCCGCACTCTATTATTCTTTTGCAAATGATCGTAGTCCATTCCTTGGAACACGTGCAACCCGTTTTTTACTTAAAGAGCAAGATTTATTCAAAACACAAATTCGTGCAATCTTGCGGGCTAATACGAAAGGAACTGTAAGCATTCTGTTTCCCATGATTTCAACTTTACCTGAGCTCTTGGAGGCAAAAAGATTGGTTTATGAATGCCAGGATGAATTAGGAATAAAAGATCGAATTCGAATTGGATGTATGATTGAAGTGCCATCTGCAGCACTAATTGCAGACTATTTTGCAATGGAGTGCGATTTTCTATCTATTGGAACAAACGATTTAATTCAATATTCTCTAGCTATCGACAGAAGTGATCAAACTTTATGTGAGTTGTATGAGCCAACCGAACCAAGCGTGATAAGATTGATTAAACTAATTGTTGATGAAGCTAATCAAAAAAGTATTCCTGTCACAGTTTGTGGTGAGATTGCTTCCGATCCACGTTTTACGTCTCTATTGCTAGGTTTGGGGGTTCAAGAACTTTCCGTTACCCCCAGATGTTTACCATTGATTAAAAATTCGATACGCAACTCAAGCATTGTTGATTCCGTGATTCTTGCTGAGAAGGCTTTAAGTCTTACGACGTCGCAAGAAGTTCTTCAATTAATTTCTCTTGAATATCAGAGAAATGTTCCTCACGATCTCTTCTACAATATGTGATTTTATCTTGATTTGGGATAACACTATTTATAGGCATATTGATAATAATATCAGCCGACTCTGCATTCCCCTCAACAAAAGCGAAAGAGGGCTTTCAGCGGGTAAGGAACAGGCCTAGCCTGCCCTCCCCGTTATCGCAATGGGGTCATTTCCCCATATTTACCGGCGTACGTGTTTCTCGTACCGGGCGGTGCCAAAAT
>JACDES010000150.1 GCA_013816265.1 Parachlamydiaceae bacterium
GGAATACTTCTACGTAATAATCTCATATTTGAATCGCTCTACCGAGCTCTAATTCTTTTTTTATTTTTCCCGGAGTTCCTTACGTCACTCCGGGCTTTGAACAGACGCTCTACCGAGCTAACGAAGTAAATTCTAGATTTAAATTAATTTTTTCTTAGCCTCAAGCCATACGCGCTCTAAAGCTTCAAACAATATTATACATTAACAATGATATCTTTGCAAAAAACCCAAAACTCTGGTTAATACGTTAAATTCAATAACAATCCAATTTCATAGATTTTAAACCAATGTGGATGAACATCGGGTTTTTGTTTTGTTGTTCGCAATTGCCAAAATATAGTTGTATTAAAATGTTCCCAAGGATCGATGGATAAACCGACTCTAAATCTATTTTCATACAATACTCCGACTAAACCTGTTGGATGATGATTCTTACTGTAGGTATTAGCTCGTAAAAAAATTTCGTCTTGAATATACGGATTAATTTTCCAGCAGGTAAATTTCCAAGGAGTATAAATTGCCAATCTTTGTCTATATATGCCGTGATTATGATAATGCTCTTTTCTATATTGATGATACTCCCCACGAAAACGTTGTTTAATTTTCCATTCCTTCCATTCGGAATTCCAATGAGCTTCAATTAGTGGTTTGTTAATCCAAACATGATGGTATATTCCACGTGTGTTTTTAGAAAGGACATAAGTCTCATTGAATCCTGGCCCTAATTTTACTAATGAAAAAAGGCCCTTAGGACATTTGGGAAAATATTTAGTTACATCATAGGTAAGAACAAATTCATATTCCTGATACCACAATTTGCGATAATCTGAACCCCAACGCTGTTCTCCATGTAGTCTCAGACTAAAATCAGATGGAAGTTTTAAATCGGCATTTTGCTCAAACCAGAATCCATGATCATTATTCGAATTTAATTTTGTTAAAACGTCATCCGCAAAAAGAGATAAAGCATTCATTAATATTGCAAAACACAAGAACTTAATTTTCATTTATTATCCCAAAAATTTACTACTACTCATAAAAATTGATAGCAACAATAAAACTAAATTAATGATTTGATGCAAGGGAAAAGGAGTAAAAAACTGCGTTTTAGGGTTTTATATTCCTAATATGTAGAGCACGTTGGACATTTAGCCAATTTTTCTGAGAAGCCTTCACTGCAATGTTATTTAACAGCTTATACTCAATTTCCTGATTGCAGTTTGGATTAGAATGCTTTGTAAGGTACTTTTCAAGCATGCGTACTCTTATTTGATCCACTATCTCTTTTGTGATCGATATACATACGCCTCTACACCTTTTCTGCAAGGTATTAAATGATTCTCCCTTTTCAAGATCCTCACCGGCACAAATGATGAATAGTAAAGAAAGAATATTTAGCTTGAAAGCTTTCCAAGGACAATTACCCACTCTTTGATAGGGCAGAGGGAAGTGACCCAACCATTTTGGATTCAACCCTTCGAAATATTCTTGTTTTAAAAAGGCTTTTCTGTTTAATCCAAACAATGATGATTGAATACCAATATCTAAATTGAATTTTGAACTATTGCTAGACTTAAACTTTTCCGAATTTACCTTTAATGCGATTATTCCGGGATAATTACCACATCCATAACCTTGATTGCCGAGTAGGAGAAGTCCTTTATAGTATACTTGACTCCAACCGTGACCCATTGTTTCTAGAGAAGAAAATTTGGAGCATAATAAACTGCTAAAATCTGCAGATTCCTTTTTTTCTATGAGATCTTGAAGCTGAGCGATTTTATCTTTGTAAGAGGATTTTTGTAACAAATCCTTTAGAACAAGTTTTAACTCGGGATAAATGATTTGCTTCAAACTGTGCTTGAAGGGAAAAGGATCCTCATCAGCCAATGATCCATCTCCTAAAGAAAATCCATCTAAACTAATTTTAATATTTCTTAGCTCAGTATTTCCATTAATTCCAAAAATATTAGCAAGAAGTTTTCTATCTCTGTACTCTTGTGTAAAGCCTTCATCAATTTGAAGAAACCTATTTTCTAAATCCACTAGATTTTGTTTATGTGGTCTCGGCGTATTCTGTAATATTGTAGTGTAAAATATTGATAAGGGTGTATTTCCATATTTTGTAACAAGCCGAATGTCTTCTTTATCAATTAGCCAGTTAATGATTGCCAGAGTGCGATCTTCACCCAAATGTGCTTGTATGGCTAAAAAATGGATGCCATTGAAAAAGTTATATACAAGACTTTCATCAGGTGAATGTATGAAACTTGTAAATTTATAGATCGCTCGAAAATTTGCTTTATCCTCAGCTGTTTTAACCTTCTGAAATAGCCTCATGAAAGGCAAATTTTGTGAGACCTTTATAACTTCAAATTCTTTTTCTAGAGCTTCTAATTTTTTCCTTTCAGATCCAATTGTTTTAACGTTCTTAAATATTCTCATGAAAGGCGAATCATTATTTTCTGAAATCTTTAAAGCTTCAGACTCTTTCTTAATATACCCAAAAAAATCAAACCATTGTTCGCTATTAGCTTTTAAATCCTGCTCAGATTCTTGCTCATTTGGGACAATGCCTCGATAATCTAGTGAATGGATGTTCAAACAATTTTTGAAAAGTTTACGTGCGTGCACATGTTTAGGATGTAATCGCATGTTTTCTTTTATGTTGTCAACGTGCGTACGTAATGTGTGATAAAAGGTTTCTGGTTGAAAGGAGGTTCTACTGATAAAGTCAAAATACTGATTGGATAATCTCAATGTGAGTAAATCGGGATCATTAGGATAGGTTTCAATTAATTCATCTAGTTCAATAGGTTTAACTGGATATTGATCAAAAAATGATTTTACATATAAATACTTGTAGCATGCTTTTACGATAAGAAAGGCTGGAAAAAACATCGCAAAGATAGCGGTTTTGAAAATCAATACATGCAGTCGCTTATTTTGAAACGATCTCTCTTTAATGCACTCACCAACTTTATCAGAAATTTCTGGCAAATTTTTAGAAATTTCTATTTGGTTGTGTAATTCTGGGAGTCTAGCGCGTCCTTCTAAGCAATCATGGTTTGCTCGATGGGACCCTTTTCTAGGACTGTATAAAACATTAAAATCATCATTCCCTAAATAGAAAAATTTATCTGTCCATTCAGCAATTTTGATGATTGTTCCTTTTATAATATTATGAAAAGTAGGTTCTTCAGAAGAAAAACTCCAATCATGTACTTTTGTAGGGGTCCAAAAATTAAAATCAACTTTCATCTTAGGATATTTGGTAATGGATTAAATTTATGGACATCGAAATTACAACTCTTTTTTTAAAATTTACAGATCTATTTAAGGAATCTATTACAGCATCTTTTAATATATTGAATCAATGATTATTATGCTAAACGGCTCCCAGGAAAGCCTTATAACTTTTTTATAATTTCCTATCTTGAAGGACTCGTTGGACATGGGTCCATTTCTTATAAGCAGCCTTTTCAGCTAAATTTTTTATAAGGGTATTGTCAATTTTTTGGTTGCAGTTCAGATCTGAGTGCTTTTTAAGGTACTTTTCAAGTAATCGTATTTTTAATTGATCCACAATTTCTCTCATGATTGACAAGCATTCGCTCGAATGTCTTTTCTGTAAGGTCTTAAATGATTCACCCTTTCCAAGATCTTCACCGGAACAAATGATAAATAATAAAGAGAGAATATTAAGTTTGATCGCTTTCCAAGGGCAATTACTTCCTCTTTGGGAGGGACGAGGAAGGTATCCTAAAGCACTTGCATTCAATCCTTCAAAATATTCTTGGTTAAGAAAAGCCATACTCATACCAAACAACGAACCTAATTTATCACTTTCTAACTTAAATTTTGTGCTATTACTTGACTTGAATTTATCTTTATCTACTTTAAATGCAACAATTCCTGGATAGTCTTGACATCCATAGCCTTGATTTCCTATAAGTAGAAAACCTTTATAGAACACTTGACTCCAGGCGTGGGGTTGATCTACGAGGTCTGTTGCATTAACGCATAATTGACTGCTAAAATCTGGAGATTCTTTTTTATCTATAAGAACTTGAAGTTGCAGCAATTTGTCTTTGTAAATAGATTTTTGTGCCGAATCACCTAATATTAACTTTAACTCTGCATAAATGATTTGGTTAAGGTTATGTTTAAAAGGGGATAATTCCCCATCCCGCAAGATGCCTGTTTCAAAAGGAAAGCCACTCATATCAGCAAAAATATTTTGGATTTTAGTATTTCCACCGATTCCGAAAATATTTGCAAGAAGTCGTCTATCATTAAATTCTTGTGTAAAGCCTGCGTCCATTTGGGTAAAACGTTTCTCTAAATCAAGTATATTTTGCTTATAAGGCTGCGGGGTATTTTTCAACACTTTTTCTTGAAAAAAAGCGAGTGGGGTTTGAGAATTTTTTGGTATTTGCTTAATGTCTTCTTTATCAAGTAACCAATTAATGATTTCCAAACATTGATCTTCTTCAAGATGACCTTTCCAAACACAATTTTCTTGTTTTAATACAGAAATCGTCGCGATAAAATATTTCATAGGGGTTAAATCAAGGACAGCTCCGAAAAAACCGAATTCAAATATCATTCTAAAGTTTTTCTTATCCTCAGATGTTTTAATCTTTTTAGATATCTCAATGAAAGTCAGATTTATATCGCTTGGCAATTTGAGGGCTTCAGACTCCTTTTGAACAAATCCATAGAAATCAAACCACTGTTCGTCATTAATTAAAAATTTTCCTTCCGAATCATTTTCCTTTAACCAAGGTACTGTGGATACTAATCCCATATTCAAACATTTTTTAAAAAGTAGGTTTGCATGTTCCTGATGAGGATTTAATTGCATGTTTTCTTTAATTTTATCTATAAGCAATAGAAGATCTGTGTAATAATTCTCAGGCTGTTGTTGAGTACCCTTTTTAAATTGATCAAACTGATTAGATAGCTTTAATGTGATAAGATCGGGATCATGGGGAAATGCTTCAATTAATTCATCAAGAGAAACAGGTGTAGCATTATATTGTTCAAAAAATGATTTTATGTATAAATACTTATAGCAAGCTTTCACGATAAGAAAGGCTGGAAAAAACATCGCTATAATAGCAGTTTTTAAAATCAAAATATACAATGGTTTTTTTTCAAATTTCTTCTCATTAACAACCTCTTCAGTATTTTCAGAACCTTCTGACAGATTTTTCTCGATTACTATTTGATTGTGGAGTCCAGAAGTTTTTGCACGCCCTTTTAAAACATATAGATCTGCTGTACAACCCTCTTTAGGTGAACGCACAACCGAAATTCCATCAGAGCCTAGATAAAAAAAATCGTCTGCCCATTCAGCAATTTTAAGCAGAGTCTCATTAATTTTATTTCGATAATTTCCCTGAAGAGAACCTGAATCACTAAAATCAAAGACTCTTGTAGGAGTCCAAAAATTAAAATTAATCGTCATATTATTTCCAATAATAAATAATTATATTATACTGCAACTTATTCTTAATTTTCAATTATTTAAAATACGCTTATTTGCAATATAGTATATTAAAACAAAGAACAAAGTCAACAAACTTAACAATAGTAATTAATTTTTTAATAAAGTGCAAATTAAGGTGAGTTGGGCGGACCAATGCTGTTTAATTGATTGATTATTAGTTATTATTTTACATAAATTAATAAACCAATTGATTCGTATCAATGACTTATTTAAAAAAATTGACTAATTAATAGATCTAGATTACAATGATATTAAATTACTTTAGAGTTATTATGCAGCCAATAAATACTTCGGATAGTCGTTTACTAACGATGACAAATCATCAACTTGGTGTAGAAGCACTTAATAATGAATATTATTTAATGATCATAATTGAAAATGAATTGATAAGATTAGCAGGTCAAAGAAGCCAATTCATTGATGTAAGTATGGCAACACGAGAATTATCAAAAAAACAAAGACATGAAATTATTCAATTAAATCAAAATTCACGCCAATATGCAGAACAAAACCACAGAATTAGAGCTATTTTAGCTCTGAGAGATCTGGAAAGAAAACAAATTCAACATAACATTGATCTTTTAAAACCAAGCGTCTCATGTAGAAGAAGAGGCCAGGAGTGTGGTCTTTTTATTGCTCTTGGACTTATAATTAGTCTATTTTTTAGAAACCATACAAGTTAAGGAGCTATACCACGCTCGGGTAGGATTGTTAATATTTTTGGGCGTGAAAGCTCCCGCGGTTGAGCGATCGTAAGTCACCCA
>JACDES010000151.1 GCA_013816265.1 Parachlamydiaceae bacterium
ATTTCATGCCGGCCCTTCAGGCCTAAGTCAGGTAACTTTCTATAAGAAGAAAGTTGTGGGTGATAGAGAACCCATTCAGGGCTATTCAAATAAGCGGCATCACCACAAAGCACTCATTTGTATTACGAACCAATTTTTGCTCGTTATAGATTTATTGACAACAAGAAAAGCAAGTTAGTAAATTTTGATATCTAGTTCTACTCATCAGGTTGTAATATACCCCTAACATAATTACCTTCCGAAACCGTTTCTCCATCTGGATAGATAAATTTACCCTTTGTATCATGCAGAACTCCGTGTTCAAAATGGCCTATAAATTTACCGCCATTATAAGCAATAAATGTTCCGTAACCGTGGGGTTCACCTTTTTCATCAAATGCTCCATCCCATTCTCTCGAATTATAATGAGGTTCTACTTTTGTTGGGACCACAGGTTTGGCCGTAGTTTCAACAGGAACAGCTGTTTGTTGTTCAACAACAGCAATTGATTTATTTCCTTCAGGCTCTCCGGCAACTAAAACTATTTCAGCTTTTGCAGGTTCTTGAGGTTGTAAAGTAGAAACTTCATCAGGTTGATGTTCTTCAGCAGTATTATCTACCGTTATTGGCTCTTGAGGTTGTAATGGAGCACTCGCTTCTTGATCTTGTTTTACTATTTCTGATATAGCTGGAAGGATATTTTCTTGTACAACAAGTTCTTCTTTGGCTTGTGCATCAGGTTGCTTTTGTTGGTCTTTATCCTTAGCAACGCTACCATCATCTTGGCTTACAGGCTTATCGTCTTTTTCAATTAGAGTTTTTAGAGCTATTGCGGGTTGTGCAGCCGTTATAGGAGACTCTGGCAATAAGGTTGCTGTAGCAACATAATTAATTGAAACCACTTGACTATCTAATTTATCACTTTGATTTATAGTTTGTTGTTGTGCGGGAAGTATTGGCGTGGGAAGAGATATTAATTCAGAGCCAGCGTTTGAAGTTGGTTTTTCACTCTTAGGGTCGACAGTTATCCCCATATCTTTTAGTGATGGCAATCCTAACCCAGATGCTTTGTGTGATGTTAATCCAAAAGCTACACCCTTAGGAATCCCTGTGCCTGAAATCAATTGTTCTTGTTTAGGATATTCTACTGTTATTCCAGAAACTGTGTTTGAGGTTGCTTGAGCAGTCTTAGGGTGCTCGATGGTTATCCCAGGTTTAGTATTTGAGGTAGTTTGTTCTTGTTTAGGATATTCTACAGTGATTCGTGAAATTGGATTAGAAGCTACATTAGTTTCTTGTTCATTTGTACGAGATGTCTCTTTGGATGGATCAGTTTTGGCTAGAGTTTTATCTGTCGCCTTCAAAGATCTCTTTTTATAGATAAATAGAGCAACCGTACAAGTTGAAAAAATAGCCAGGGCTATGCATGCGATGACATTATTTCTTTTTGAAAAAAATTGAGCCGTACTTAGTTTACATGTATTATATGTGTTGATAAAATAATTTTGTATTTGTTTAATATCCATGAGTTTTCCTTTTATTTAGTTAAACTATAACTTGATGACAAAGAATATCATAATTAACAATCTATAGCAAGAACAGATTAAATAATTACTTGGGAAGAATATTTTCTAAACAATTTATTAATGTTTCAAGAGAGAAATAAGAGAATGGTTACAATGTAAACGAAAGAGGGCTTCATATACATGAAGCCCTCTTCACTTTCATTTATAAGAGGAAAAGACTCTTATTTATTAAGATGCAACATCAACTAACGCTTGTGTCATTTCTTTAGGTTGCAAAACTTCATCTAGTAAGCTAATTCCTATTTCAGATTCTTTAACATCCAATTTTTTGATTGGTTGAATTTCGCCATTTTCTTTTATTAATACCTGATAAGGATCTTTTCCAAAAGGTGTTATTTCGACCATACCAACTGGTTGACCATCTTCGAAATTACCACTAATCTCAAGTCCATCTCCACGAGTGATTTTACCTTTACCATTTAATAATCCTTTTTGAAATTCACCCGTTTCAATATCACCTTCAGCAGTCATTTTATATCCATTTTCATCATGCAACATTCCGTTTAATAACTTTCCTCTAATAAAATCGCCATTAGGAAGATCAAACTCACCGATACCCTCACTTATGATAATAGACCCATCTGCTTGAACCGTTCCGGTAAACTTAAATAATTCCAAATTTTTTACCCCAATCTTGCCTGGAACCAATTCTCCATCAACGAATTTTCCTAATATCTCCATTCCAGATTTAAATGATTGAAGACCTTTTCCATTAAGTAGTCCTTGAGAGAAGGTCCCCTCTTCAGATGATCCATCTTCGAAAATTATTTTACATTTTTTCCCATGAAGTAAACCATTCTTTAAAGTGCCTTCAACCAATTTACAACCATCCGCTATATAACTATTTGCACCATATTCCTGTTCATCGGTATCTTTAACATCGATTTCTTCGCAATCGTTAAATTCACTCTTAACCAAAATACCCTTTTCATAAGTATAGGTAACTTGAGAGATGGCACCATCTTCATCTTTATTAATATTTCTTTCTATACCATAGAATAAAGATCCCTTAGAAAATTCACCTTCTTCAATTGTTCCATTTGGATATGTGATAATACAATTTTTTCCTTCAAGTAAACCATTCTTAAAAGTACCCTTCAGAATTGTTCCATCACTTAGTTTTTGAGTCCCTTCCCCATCCAAAATTTGATTGAAGTCATTTTCTTCAATGACGGCTTCTTCAATGATGTCATTCTTTAATAGATTCTTAAGCCACTCATCAATTTCTTCTGACGATATAGCTGGTTTCAATGCTGTTTGAGAAGATGGCAAGCTATCACCATTAATTTCTGAGTTGGTTTTTTCTCCTTTATCAGTTTCTGAATGTAGATTTTGTGTTTCTTCTTTTTTCCCAGAAGTGGTTTCAGGGCCTTCAGGTGTAGATTCAGATCCGTTATTGGAAGCGCTGCTACTAACTTCTTGTTGTTCCGTTTTACCTGGATTCAATATTGTTGTTGCTATCGTCTGTGTTTTAGATATATCTTCAACTGGTTCTTTTGTTACGGCATCTGTTTTTTTTCTTAGGACTAAATACCCAATTACAATAAGCGAAAAAATTGATAGTGCAACAGCTGCAATCACATTATTTCTATTTGAAAAAAATTGAGCTGAATTCACCTTGAATGTATTGTATGATTGAATTACACGATTTTGAATTAGATTACTATTCATTACATCTATCCCCTTAATTGGATTAATTTAAATAAAACATCAAATATTAGCACAATGTTAATTTAACCGCAAATTAATTTAAAGTTTAATAACTACAATTAAATAATTCAACAATTTAATTACACAAAATCAATGATTAACTAAACACAACAAACAAATACGTGCAACTAATGTTGTTATTATAATATTATCTTGGGTTTACATTTTTTTCAGACTAGAAAATAAATGGGTTCTACATATATGCAAAAAAGACATAAAACAAATTTTAACTAATATATCATGTTAATAAAGCATTAAAAAATCCCTTAGGTCCCCTTTGGTCCTTTTTGTTATACTGCAATAATACAATTTTTTTTCTGGAAGTTTGTATTCACTATCTTGTATTGTGATCCATTACAAAAGTATTGGAGCTTCACATGCATATCGTTCACGTCGCCTCAGAACTTGCCCCATTGGCAAAAGTTGGAGGCTTGGCAGATGTAATTCTTGGTCTATGTAGAGAACTCTCCTGGAAAGGACATGATGTAGATATTATTATTCCAAAATATGACTGCATGGATAGTGAACAAGTTCGCGATATGACCATCGATCAAAATGACTTAATGTCATTTTATCAAGGGGAATGGTATTCAAATACTGTTTGGATTGGCTGGGTGGAAAATTTAAAAGTCTATTTTATCGAACCTCATCACCCTCGCTTTTTCTTCAATCGAGGTTGTTTTTATGGTTGTGACGATGACATCGAAAGGTTTCTTTACTTTTCTCGTGCTGCCTTAGAATTCATGTACAAGAAACCTCTAGCACCTGATGTTATCCATCTGCATGATTGGCAGACAGCTGTGATGGCACCTCTATACAAAGACATGTATAGCCCCCTAGGATTTTCAAAACCAAAAATTGTTTTTACCGTTCACAACATGGAATATCAGGGAAAATGTGCTCCTAAAGATATCGAGTTTATCGGGATGGACGGCTCGAGCTATCTGCAATCAGACAAAATGGAAGATAATGTCTACCCCACTCTAATCAATCTATTAAAAGGCGGTTTTGTTTATTCTGATTTTATCACAACGGTATCGCCTAGCTATGCTAAAGAAGTGTTGACACCCGAATTTGGACGTGGCTTAGAATCAACTTTATTGCAATATCAATCGAAATTCGCCGGCATCATTAACGGTATCGACTATTCTTATTGGAATCCCGAAATTGACAGATACTTACCCTCACACTTCTCTCCAAGGGAAATGCCTGCCAATAAAAAAGATCGTAATACCCTAGATAAAAAAGGATTTATCAAAAAAATCTTAAGGGAAAAACTCGAATTAAGTGAAGACCATCGCCCAATCATAGGTTGTATTACTAGACTTGTCCCTCAAAAAGGAATCGATCTCATTAAACACACCATCAAGCATGCCGTTGAAAAAAGAGCGCAGTTTGTCCTACTTGGCAGCAGCCCCATTCCAAGCATATCTGAAGAGTTTCATCATTTAAAACAACAATATAAAGATCATCCACATATCCATTTGAGCCTACATCATCAAGAAGATTTGGCTCATCTTATTTTTGCTGGTTGTGATATGTTTATTGTTCCCTCCCTATTTGAACCATGTGGATTAACGCAAATGATTGCATTGAAATATGGAACAATTCCGATCGTTCGACGTACCGGTGGATTAGGCGATACAATTAATGATGTTGACTTCTCAACGAAGCCTTTTCAAGAAAGAAATGGATATATTTTTGATACATATGATGCAACTGGATTAGATTCTGCTATGGTTCGTGCGATTCAATGTTGGTTTGAAGAACCGGAAAAATGGCGTAGCTTAATGATTAATGGGATGAATGTTGATTTTAGTTGGAACTATTCTTCGAATCTTTATTTGGACATCTACAAAAAACTTCGCTCAAATGGGCAATAAGTTTATAATGGTTTGAAGTTTTGCCCAGCTTCTCGTACCAATAGCTTTAGACGTGCCCGGTGCCCGTGCCCGTGCCCGATGTCGTTTATTCTGGTATATGGGAAACGTGAATGGATAAAAAAGATATCGAGCACGGTCACGGGCACGGGCACGTGGGGTCCGGGGATTGGACATGTGAATAGATCAACAACCTAGGATGGTTCAGCTTGAGTATCGCTAATTATTTAACTTTTCTTCGCATATTGATTAGCCCTATTTTTCTATTCATATACATCGAATATGAATATCTCAATATTAGCCCAATGACGTTACCTTACGTTCTATTGTTTTTGTTGGGAGTCTCTGAAATCTCGGATGCTTGCGATGGATACCTTGCTAGAAAATACAATCAAGTAACGGATTTAGGTAAAATACTTGATCCCATGGCAGATAGCATGTATCGTCTATCTGTATTTTTAACGTTTACATTGCCCCCAATCAAGCTGCCAATGGTCTTAGTATTTATTTTTCTTTATCGCGATTCAGTTATCAGCACCCTCAGAACAATTTGTGCATTGAAAGGATTTGCTTTAGCGGCGCGTCCCAGCGGAAAACTCAAGGCAGCAATTCAAGCATTTTCGGCTTTTGTTATCATTATCCTTTTGATTCCCCATTCATTAGGTTATTTATCATCAGATAGCTTACGTTTGACTAGTACGATTATAGTGTCTATTGCTGCGGTGTACACGCTGTTTTCAGGATTTGATTATATTTATGCAAATCGAAATTACATCAGGAAGCTTTTAGCTTTAAAAGACCCACTGAAGAATACTGAGAGTAATTTGAATCAAAATACCATTTTAGAGTAAAAGCGCTAAGTTATCAATTCGATAGCATGTTTGCATTTTGCTATGTTGTTGCTTGTATAGATTGTAGCCACAAGGAAAGCGAAAGAGGGCTTTCGCACTCCAAACGCTTCGCGATTCATTCAGGAAAGCTATTTTCAAGTCTACGCGTAGCGTTTGGAGTGCGCGTGAGTTGCAGGTGTATTAACTTAGTCTCAAACGGTGAGATAAAGGTCTAACAATCTTTATCAAAACCTACCTATGCGGGTCCGTACCGGTATAGAA
>JACDES010000152.1 GCA_013816265.1 Parachlamydiaceae bacterium
AGTCACCCCATATTACTAATATTGGGTGGCTTACGATCGATCAACCGCGGGAGCTTTCACGCCCAAAAATATTAACAATCCTACCCGAGCGTGGTATATCTATCCTGAAAGAACTTTATTAGCTAATTCGAATACTAAATAAGCGATCTGATCTTTCTTCGATTGCATTTCAGAGAATAGCTGATCTTGATGAGAAGCTGTTCTCGCAAATTCGTCCGCGGCGTTTCTTGATTTATGTGAACCGTGATCAATTTGCGTATGTTCAATTTGATCTTGGTTTTCTTTTTGCTTGCCCCATGCATTAGCTCCTTGTCCAATTACTTGCATCGGTCTGTCTAAATTCGGTACAAAAACTGTGACCATATTGCATCCAATTTGGAAAGTACTGCTCCACATATGATGCATTTTGCTATGTGTTTCGACTTTTTTCTTCATAAAATCAAATTGATGATCTTCTGAAATATGTTTTAAATTAGAAACCAAACGTTTTGAATCTCGTGTGATTCTAACTTCATAGGCCATGCATTCGTCAAAAAACAAATTTAAGTTTATTCCTTTATTGTTTTTCAAAAATTCAATCCACGATTCTGGAATGCCTTGTGGACGAGCTTTTCTTTGTTTTTCTGGAGCGGTATGAATTTTATCTTGGTGTATTAGTGGGTCTGTAGCCATTTTTGACTCCTTATGTTAATATATTATCTTTGTAAAACGATACCGGCAATTTCATTTCTTAATCGTTCAGTTTCAATCATATTGCCTTGAAGTTTAAGCGTCCCTTCTAGCGAGGTGGTCATGCGTAGCATGCTATCAGAAACAGCTTGATTGAACTTTTGCTGGCTGTGATCCCGCTGCGTTAAGTCAACACTGTCTTCATTTGAGCGAGCTTTAACATAGCTTTTGCTGCCATGAATTATGGCTGATGCTAGTGCTCCAATGACTTTGAGCGCTGCAGGAAGACCAAATAGTGGGTTAATAATCGCTGCCACGGAACAAACCAATGCAACAGAACCAAGTACAACTTGAGCTTTGCCGAAATACTTCGCATATTGTTCGTCTTTGCTAATTTTATCTTCCAAGTCTTTGATTAAATCACGCGTAACTTTTTTGATTTCTTGATACTTAATAAACCTCTCACCTGAAATTTTACCCGTTTCTTCATGCAAGGCCATACGAGCTTTCACTAACGAAATCATGAGCTCTTGAATCGTCATCAGATGTTCTTCAGGGGACATTTGATATGACTTATATGCTGAAGGGTTTTTTGGTTTTAGAATTTTACCAATGTCATTATCTTTATTCTTTTTTACCGCGCTATCCTCAGGAGGGACTAGCACAGGAATTCTGCTAATAGATTCAATTTTTTCTTCGGATTCAGTTTTTGGTGCAGTTGCCGTTTCAATTTGCTTAGTTGGAGCCCAGAATAGCGCTGCAATCTTACTCCACAGAGAAGATATGTAAGAGGGCTTTTGGGATTGTACAATCGCCTGCTTTGTTGGTTGAACTAATTCATCACGAAAGACTTCAAGACCTTTCTTTTTTTGCTCCACTTTATCAGGAGTAAAATGATCATAATCTTCCAGATCTGCTGGAGAATAAAGTTTTATGGATTTTGTATCTGTCATGTTTAGTGACCTCATTTAATATTTTTATTAGACCATCTTTCACGCATGATGGCAACATGTTTAAGTACTTGAGCATTTTTTTGTTCTGAAGCACTTAATTTTGCTCCTTCTAAGGCTTTTAAACCGTCTTGTATTTGACCTAAGGTAAAATAGCAATCAGAAGCATATACATATAAGTAGGGATCGGCTTTACTTTTGCTCAATATTTGAGCGCAAAAATAGCTCTCGATCGCTTGCTCATAGTCTTCATTCATTTGCAGAGAAGCACCAAGACCTTTCCAATATTTTTGTTCGAAAGGTTTTAGAGCAGTCAACAAGCGAAATGAATCAATAGATTTTTGATATTCTTGATCTTGATAAAAACCATATGCGATAGCATAAAGGTCATTTTCTTTATCTAGAGTAATATCAGGAGCATCATCATTGTTTTTATTTGCTTCCCACCATTCATGTGCTAGAGCTTCAAATTGTTCTAGGGATTGACTAAGTGTCATATTACCTCCCGTGAATTCCAGAAATCATCGCACGTGTTGGTTTATCCATACTTGTCGCAGTCGTTTTTGCGATCAAAATAGATTGCTCACTTTCAGTATACAGATTTTGCATTTTGCGCAACTGCATGGTATCTTCTTTTTCCCAATCTTGAATCGCATAATCGAGGTTGTCAATCAGACGTTTGCATTCGTGCGCATTAAATACAGTTTTGTCACCTTCTGGTAGTTTAATACCGAGATCTTTGGCATCTTGTAACATCTCTTGTAGATCTGAGTTAGCTCCAATATTTAAGCCGCCATTGCCATCCATGTAGTTATTGATATGCTGCATGATCTCATGGATAAATTTAATTTTCTCTTGACGTTCTCTCAGTTGTCCCGCTTCTGTTTCTAGCTTTTTTCTCAGAGCTTCTACGTGCAAGATATGTAGCAAATAGGCTTCTTGCTGTACTGTCAGCTCATGGGGATCATGGTTTGCTCCACCGATACGCTTTGACGGATCTTGGTTTGCAACAGGTATATTAGCATTTGGATTAGTCATGAAATCCTCCCATGAAGTTGATAACTCAGGTTAATATTATTACTTTATAATAATTTATACACAAAACGAAATTTAATTTTAACACATTTCAATTAAATATGTAAACACTTTTTCAACTTTTTGTTAAATTATTTATTTAAATGCTTATATAGAATTAATTTTTTTATTAATAAAGTTGTTTGATTAGTTAAGGAATTAATAACGAAAATTAAGCTGTTGAACATTTTTTTAATTTTTTCATCAGCGAAGTTTACTAATAGAGACAAAATTCGTCTAAAAAGGTGTTTGGGGATAGCTAATAAAGGCTTTGAATAAATCCGAAATTTCTGTATCCTTTGCATTCTTAAGATTTTCAGGATTTTTAAATATGAGTAAAAGCTTTGTCGAGTCTTCTATTGCTAAGGAAGATCCGATTTTTGAAATTCCCTTAAGACCGCAAAGTTTAACAGATTTTATTGGTCAAGATCAAATACGTGATCGTCTGGAAGTTCTTATTGGAGCTGCAAAGCAAAGAGGGGAGTCGTTAGGGCATTGCTTGTTTAGTGGCCCTCCGGGTTTAGGGAAGACAACGCTTGCCAACATACTATCTAAAGCGATGGGGACCAATCTCATTTTAACTTCCGGACCCGTTATCGAAAAACCCGGAGATCTTGCAGGCATTTTGACGAGCCTTAAAACCGGAGATGTGCTGTTCATTGACGAGATACATCGACTAAATAGGGCAATAGAAGAATATCTGTATCAGGCAATGGAAGATTTTGCATTAGATTTGATGATTGATAGTGGACCAAATGCCCGAAGTATACAAGTTAAGCTTAATCGCTTCACTTTGGCAGGAGCCACAACACGTTTAGGGTTGCTTTCGGAGCCGTTACGATCGCGATTTGCTTTTACATGCAGATTAGATTATTACGATTCTTCCATACTAGAGCAAATATTGAAGAGGACAGGACGTATATTAAATCTGCATATTGACAATGAAGCAATAAAAGAAGTTGCCACGAGATCAAGAGGAACCCCACGAATAGCTAACCATTTATTACGTTGGGTGAGGGATTTTGCACAGATGCGAGCCAATAGTAAAATTGATCGAAATGTTGCGCAACAGGCGCTAGCAATGCTTTCGATTGATGAAAAAGGCCTTGACGAGATGGATAAAAAGATGATGTCGATCATGATCGATCATTATAATGGCGGACCTGTTGGATTGAATACAATTGCAGTTTCAATCGGGGAAGAGCCTACAACAATTGAAGAAGTTTACGAGCCCTTTTTAATTATGCAAGGTTTTTTGAAGCGTACACCAAGGGGTCGTGAAGTTACTTCGTTAGGATATAAACATATGGGACGTAGTGTCCCTAACCAGAATTAACAAGGAGAAAAAGAAGATGTTTTCAAGAATATTCTTACTATTTCTGACAATAGTGCTTTTTGGATCAGGTTTAGAAGCTGGTCTTTGGGATAATTTAAAAAATATGTATGGAAAAAATAAGCAAGAAATTCCAACAATCCAAGTATTACTCGTTCATGACGTCGAAGGAGTTAATTTGGAAGTAAAAGGAAAGTATAGTTTATATGATCCGTATGCGAAATCTTACATAAGCTCCCGCTTTGTCGGTAAAAGCAAAAAAATGGAAGCTTTGCGTGATGGATTGAAATGGGGAGAGTCCTTTCCAGGCCTTTACCAACTAAGAATTCAACCCGATGAAGCCTCTACATATGTGATCATTGATAACGATGAATATTCAGGTCCTGTGTCAATATATGACGTAGGGGGAACCATCAGCATCGTGAACCAGCTTCCAATAGAAGAATTTGTTCGAGATGTTTTGTCAAACCTTCCTCTTAACAACTGGCATCCTGAATTAGTTTCAGCACTTGCTATTGTTGCGAGAACAAATGCATACTATCAAGCCGCCAATCCAAGGACAACATTTTGGGCGCTCGATGCTAAATCTGTTGGTTTCAAAGGCAATCCAAGTGAAAATGAACAATCAAATATTGCTAAAGAAGCTGTACGTTTAACACGAAATATGGTGATGAGCCGTACAGGTGTATATGAGAGAGTTGCAACACCATTTCCTGCAGAATTGGGTCCTATTGGGTCAGGTCAATTTAAGAACGCGGGTATTTCTCAAATCACAATTGACGAAGCTAATCAAATGGCAAAAAATGGTGAACATGCCGCTCAAATATTAGGTAAGGCATTTCCTGGCACTACTATCATGCTAAGTCCTTAATAAATTGATATGGAGAAAGATCTATTTGCTCTATCTTCCTATCAATTTGTTCTACCACAAGAACTGATCGCGCAGCACCCATGTGTGCCGCGCGATCAATCTCGTCTAATGCTTATCGATCGCAAATCCGGCAAAATAACGGACCATCTATTCAAGGATCTGGTTGGCTTTTTAAGTAACCATGACCGTCTTATCTTTAATGATACTAAAGTTATTACCGCACGTTTAATGGGCCGAAGACAGGGGGGCGGAAACACTGAGATTTTATTGCTTAAACAATTGTCTAGTGATACATGGGAAGCTCTTGCGCGACCCGGAAAAAGGCTTCCGATAGGTTCATTCGTTACATTTGGCGATAATTTTAAATGCGAAGTTATTGAAACGTTCTCAGCAGGAACAAAATTGATTCGTTTTCATTATGGTCAAAATTTTGAAGATGCTTTAGCACAATATGGACAGATGCCTCTTCCTCCCTATATACAACGTGATAAAAAAGAAATTGCCGATGAATCTAGTTATCAGACAGTCTATGCTGCAAATCCAGGCGCCGTGGCAGCACCAACAGCAGGATTGCATTTTTCTGAAGAAATGTTGAAGATACTCTCCTTTAAGGGAGTGAAACAAACAAAAGTGACGTTACATGTGGGGATGGGTACCTTTAAGCCTGTTCAAACGGATGATATACGATTGCATCCTATGCATGGAGAAGAATTTATTATTACTTTGGAAGCCGCAAAAGAATTAAATGAGGATATGCCAAAGCATCGCAATATTTGTGTAGGGACGACATCTTGCCGTGCTTTGGAGTCAGCTGCAGATTTGAAAGGGCATATTAAAGCGGGGAAATATGAGACAGATATATTTATCTATCCAGGTTATAAGTTTAAGTTTGCTGAATCCCTGATTACAAATTTTCATCTACCCGGTTCTACTCTATTAATGTTAGTCAGTGCTTTTGGTGGATATGAGCTTATCATGGAAGCTTATGCGAAAGCGATAGCAGATAAATATCGGTTTTATTCTTATGGCGATGCGATGATGATCCTGTAATTTTCTGATGCCTTTTTACGTGCTCGTGTCCAAAGTCCTTTCTACGTGCCCGTGCCCGTTGTCTTTTAGAAATGTCGCATAAAATTCAACACAAAGACACGAAGACACGAAGAGGCGCGCTTTCTTAGTATCTTAGTTTATAATTTGTACGAGGCTCTGGAAGTAAACGTCAAATTAGACATGTTGACAAATTTGGCGCTTCATAACAAAGCGAAAGAGGGCTTTCAGCGGGTAAGGAACAGGCCTAGCCTGCCCTCCCCGTTATCGCAATGGGGTCATTTCCCCATATTTACCGGCGTACGTGTTTCTCGTACCGGGCG
>JACDES010000003.1 GCA_013816265.1 Parachlamydiaceae bacterium
TTCTTAAAGCTACGCAAAGCGTTTGGAGTGCGAAAGTCCTCTTTCGCTTTGTTATAAAGCGCCATATTTGTATATATGCCTAGATTTGACGCTGACCTTTGGAGTGCATGTTCGCTTGAGGCTAAGAAAAAATCGACAACCGGCATCTTTTTTTGGTCTTTTAGCCAAAATTAACTGAATTTTTGCAGTTCAATATTGAAAACTTTTTTGGCTTCCTCTTCTTCACAGCAAACAAAATCGACTCCCAAATTTTTGAGCAGGTGCTGGTCGTGTGTATATCTTACACGAGCTAAAATTCGGATATTAGGATTTAATTTTTCTGCGTTCTCAATAATATTTACCGAAGTATTAATCTCAGGAATTGTAATAATTAATAATTTGGCATTTTTAATCTGAGCGGCTTCAAGAATATCTGGATGGGAGGCATCACCAAATACAGCCTCTTGATGCCTTTCTCGAAGATTGACGATTGTATCAATATTACGATCTATTACGATAGGATTCATTCCAATTTTTTTAATTGCATCAATGACAGTTTGACCAATAGGACCATATCCAACAACTAAAGCGATGTTTGAGGGCTTTAGTTTGTATTTCGCATCAAAAAATGTAGTGGAAGGGCCAAGTTTATTTTGCATAAAAAAAGAGACTTTTTCAATGACTTTAAATATCAATGGATTGAGTGAAATTGAAACCAATGCGCATGCAATAATTACGTCGTAACCAATGTCAGGAATGATATCTAACTTGGTTGCTTCCTCAGCCAAAATAAAAGAAAATTCCCCAATTTGAGCTAGTGCTAAAGCTATCGTGAAAGCGATTTTGAAAGGATATCGAAAGGCAATAACGATTAAAAAAGCAACCAAAGGTTTAATGATTAATATAATGCCTAATATTCCAAGAAATAATGAAAAATTATTCATTATCGCTGATGGATTAAATAGCATCCCAATTGATAAGAAAAAAATGACGACAAAAGCATCTTTTAATGGTAAAGAATTGGCAGAAGCTTGTTGTCTTACATCTGTTTGTCCAACAACCATACCTGCAATAAAGGCCCCTAGTGCAATGGATGTCCCAAATATTAACATCGAACCGGTTGCAATAATAAATATTAAGGCTAAGATTGTTAAAGTAAATAATTCATTGGATCGAGTTCTCGCAACTTTAAGAAGTATATAAGAAACACCTTTTTGACCTATTGAAAACATAATTCCAATTAATGCTGCAAATTTTAACACCATAAAAATAATCGCAACAGATATATCACCCATTGAAATATTTTTCCCATGTGATGAGGCAGCGATTGTTGGAAGTATTAATAAGGCTGCAACTGTCAGAACATCTTCGACTATCAACCAACCGACTGCAATATGACCTTCAGTTGTATTCAATAAGCTATTGTCGGTAAGGATTCGCACTAACACAGCGGTACTTGCTACACCTACAGCTAAGCCAATTATTATCCCAGCTTCAATGGACCATCCAATATGATGTAAGAAAAATGTACACAGGATTGTGGCTACTAAGGTTTGTATGATCGCACCGGGGATTGCGATACTTTTAACACTTACAAGCTCTTCCCATTTAAAATGCATCCCTACGCCAAACATCATCAAAACAACTCCAATTTCGGCAAGTTGTTCGGACACAGCTAAGTCAGCTACATATCCTGGTGAATAAGGTCCTATGACATATCCTGCAAGTAAATATCCTAAAATTGGGGAGAGTTTTAAACATTGAGTAATATAGCCAAAAATACTTGCAAAACCAAATCCGATCGAAAGTATCACTACAATTTTAAGATTAATCGCTTCTGTTTCCATTAGACCTAACAGGGTATAAAATTATCTTTATTGAGACTTCAATCTTCCACGAGGCTGGTATACACCAAAATAACTTTTATATTACGATAAAAATGTCATCCCTAATGGTTTTTTTGCCCAATATTGATCTATTAAATAATGATTAGAACATTCGTAACCATTTAAATATTAAATCTATATAAGTTAGTAATAATTTATTTGTAATTAACAAATTGATTAATAAAATAATTATTATTATAATAATGATTGTGTTAATAAATAACTAATGTTTGGGGGTTTTATGATTAATTATAAAAAATACCTAATTTATTGCTGTGTATTAACAATAATGATGTTATCTCTAAATAATTCTGCCTGGTCCCGAGAAGAGATGAGAGGTGGGGGAGAGCAAATGCATAGAAGTGATATGCAAGCCCATCCTCAAGAAATGGAACACCATAATTACAATCAAATGGATGAACATCATAATATGGATTATAATAGAAATGTTGGTCATCCGGAAGGATATGGCGGTGCTTACAACAGGGGCTATAATCAAGGATCTAATCAGGGCTCTGGAAATGTAACAGTTGTGCCAGAATATGTCCCTATGCCTTCAGGAGATACAATCAACGGTCAACCTATCCAACAATAATTCAAGATTATTTACAAATTAAGGAAAGAGTTTCCGAAAGGAGACTCTTTCCTTTTGTTTATCAACTTCAACAAATTTATTCATTTAGATCAGATGAATCATCACAACTACATGAGCAATCATCACAACCACAGCCGCTAACATTTGGAATTAACTTTACTTTAAAAATAAGTTGAGTTGCCGCAGAATCACTAGCAAAATTAGTTTCAGATACACTGCTTTGGATTCCTCCCACAATAAAGCCTAAAAGAACTGGTTTCTTAGTTAATAAGCTCTTCTTCAATATTTTATCAAATTTTAGTACACCATTACTATAAATGGGAACATCGTCTGATGGCATAAATTGGGCACCTGTGCCAAAGAGAAGTTGTCTTGGAGGATTATATAATTCCGAAACAATGAGAGGAAACTCATCTTTCATAAAATATTGCTTATAACGTCCGTTTTTGTTAGTAACAATAGTAGTAACTTGGTTTGTGAAGGGAAGTTCATCATCCGGCACAAACTTTCCGTTTTCAAAAGTTAGATAACTGATACCGCCCATTAATACGTTGTACATATCTCCAGATTTATTTGAATAGAGACCAACAAGTGAACAAACATAATTGTTCATTCCTTGTTTAAATGTGGATGCCTTATTAGGATTTGGCATAAAAGGGACGCCATTCGCTGTAATATGGACAGGAACAGTCCAAGCACCTTCTGTAAGTGTAAACACACCCGCTAGAGCAACAAGTGCTGGAACAAGCCTTCCATGTTTATCTCTTTCAACAATTGGAACAACGTTTAAATCCCTACGACGGAAATTAGGGTTCGGGATGACTGGATTTACCGATACTTTATCAATACTTAGATGTTTTCCATCGTCAATAATACGGAATATACGTACTTGTTCGGTGTATACTTGTGAATTATGTCCAAAATCGAAATAAAAGCCTTCGAAGTCATTACCAAAAACCAGGAGGGTATTTTTTCCTATTTTTGTCATATATCCACCCGTAACTTGGAAGAGGGGATCGCTAATCGTTCTAACAAATGGAGTCGCAATAGGATATTTTTCTGGAAACTCAACCCAATTCATCAGGCCTGGTACATCAACGGCGGTTAAGGTATCTTTCGTCGACATTTTGCCAGTACTCGTTATAACACCGTATCCTCCGGTAACATAAACAGTTTTGCCTGATTGATACGCTTGTGGACTTGTGACTGATAGCAAATCGATTTGGTGCTGTGTAAGCCCTCCTGTAACACTTAGATCTTCAAGAAGTGAACGGTATTTCACAGTTTTCTTTATGGGATCAATTACGTAAACAGTCGTGTTTTGTTTCGCTGCTGGAAAATTGGAAGGTGGATTTAGTTGATCAAAAGTGTGCATTCCGTTTGTTCTACCGGCAAAAATCAACCACTTACCTTTATAAATGGCTTCAACAGATGAATGTACACCGCTACCAGTGATAACATCTGGTAAACTAAAATCAGCTAATTCTATTTCGATTCGAAATGGAAGCTCGTCACCTGGAAGGATCGGACTTAAAGTGGGAGTTTGATTATCGGCAAAGACAGATGAAATCCATCCCAAAGCAATAAATAAAATTGAATGGTTAAAAATCTTAGACAAAAGTTTCATAAAACCTCTTGGTTTACTTAAGTTCTAGGGGCATAAAAAAATCAGCAATAAATAATTGACATGTTTTGTCAGGGCCTCTTTTTGAGGTCCATAACAACTTAAATCCATCGTTGCTAAATACGGGTAATCCATCAAAAGTTGGATTATAAGTTAGGCGATATTGAACACCTGTTGATAAATTTTGAGCATAAATTTCATATTGAAAATGACCATGTATCGATGTTGTGAAGGCGAATACATTCCCGATTGGATGCCAATATGGAGCCCAATTTACAGCTCCATTATTGGTTACTTGTTGTTCATTGGTTCCATCAGACATTATTGTATAAATTTGTAGATAATGAGGCTTTTCTCGGTCGGCTCTGAAAATAATATACTGACCATCGGGACTATAAAATGGGCCGCCATTATAGCTATTGGTTGTATGGGTTACCTGTTGTATATCTGTACCATCTGATTTCATTGTATAGAGATTCATGCTGCCTGTCTTATTGCATGCAAAAACTATGCGAGAACCATCAGGAGAATAGGCACATTCTGCATGATATTCAGGACCAGTTGTGAGAGCTGTTAAATCTGAGCCATCTGGATTCGCTTCGTAAATATTCATATAAGGTGTGAATTCCCAAACATATTGTTTTCCATCTCTTTTATAACCTGGAACTGCCTGTACTTTCTCTTCTTCGAGAAGCATCGGATCGCTGTGACTGGAAGCAAAAATAATTTTTTTCCCATCTGGTCGGAAATAGGCACAGGTGCAAGCTCCACGTCCTGTACTTACCATTCGGGGAATTCCCCCTTCAATATTCATCACATAAATTTGGTAATGTTTTTGACCATTTGGAACAGCTTGAAAAATGACATATTGCATGTCAGGGGAAAAATAGGCCTCCCCGGCTTTTTCAAAACCCATTGAAGGAAATGTAAGCTGTTTTACATTTCTGAGTGTAACCGCTTCTGGATTTGAGTCGTAAATGATTTCAGCGTGTGTATTTAATGTGAAAGTGGATAGAAAAATAAATATGAAAACCTTGAATGTTAATCGCCCCATTTTTTTACCCTATGATTTATTTTGAAAAAGGAGAGATTCAACTTTTTTTTTCATTTGTGTCAAGTTTTTAATGTTAATAATAATTTTAAATGGTGGTAATTAGGTTAATTTTTATTTAAACAACTCCTGTATCAAAAGCATTAACGGCCATTTTTTTTGGCCGTTAACTAATGAATACGGCCAAAAAACTTGATTTTTGGTCGTATTTACAATTTTATTATTAATAAATTGGTTGGTGGAAGATCTGGAAAGTTATGTTTTTTCTCAAATTTGTTTTTCAAGATAATAGAAATAGAAGAAAGGGATTTTGATAGCGATTAAATTTTGTCGCAGAAACAAACAAGAGATTAAAACCAAAGGTTTTAATCTCTTGAAATATTGAAACTCAGAAAAATTAACTAAATAAGCCAAAAAAGCCACTTGTTAAAGAAGGCTTTGGATTTTTTCCTGCTTTACTTGCTGGTGTTGTTTTTTTTTTAACAATGCCAGTTTTTGCAGCAGTTGAAGTCCTTTTTTTTGTAGATACTTTAGACATAATCTTTGGAGTTACGTGATGTGTTGTTGCTTGATGCGTTGTGTGGTGTGGTGTATGGTGAGTTGTGTGTTGTGTTGTAGCTACAGACTTTGATGCTGGGCTATGTGTTTTTTTTGCTGCTGCTTTCTTTGGTGCAGGTTTTTTTGTTGCAACTTTTTTAACGGCAATTGCTTTTTTTGCAGCAGGTTTTGCTTTTGTAGCAGCAGGTCTTTTCTTAGAATGGATTGCTGGCGACTTAGATTTTGCACTAGCAGATCTAGATTTTGTTGGTGCAGATTTTGCTTTTGGGGCAAATCTTGATTTCGTTGCAGCTTTTGATTTTGGAGCTGTTTTTGCTTTAGAAGCAACATGTTTTTTAGCAACAGGCTTCTTCGCAGCACTTACTTTTTTCTTTGCACTTACAGTTGTTCTTGAAGGCGCTTTTTTAGCTGGAGCTTTTTTTGCTACAGCTTTTTTAACAACAGCTTTTTTAGGACTTGCCTTTTTTGCAACAGCTGATTTTGATTTAGAGCTGTGTGAACCAGCAGATTTTTTTGCTAAAGCCGCTTTCGCACGCTTTTCAGCCTCTGCTTTTGAACTTGGCTTTTTTGAATGACTTGATTTTGCTCCGCTTGACATTTGGCACTCCTTGTGTTTTTGTTTAATCTTGCTTTGACTGCATTAAAATATTTTTTTATTATTACTGCAATTTAATCTTTACATATTTGAACAAAAAAAACTTGTTTATTTTTCAAAAGGCTGAATTTTAAAAAATCACGAACCAGCCTAATCTTCCTTATGATGTGATGTAAGAACTCAAATGTCCCTTTTCATTTTTTTTATTTTTTACGGAATTTCAAACAAAAATATTTTTGTTTGAAGTGAAAAAATCACAAAATAAATCTAAAAAAGTCGATTTTCGGAATTATTTTTTTATTTTTTTGCTAAATTTTGTGAGAAATTTTGATAGAAATTGAAGGACACAAAGAAAAAGACGGGATTTATTAATGACAAAAATGGCTCCAAAGATCGCTTTTAATAGCTAAATACAGTTAAAAATTAGCCATAATCGACCAGGGTCAGCGTTGCTGCCCTGGACAAATAAACTTGTTTGCCACATAATGACAATTGATTTGAGGATGTTTTTTTCCAAAAAAAGTAAATTCTTAAACTACATTTGATAATTTTTCAGCGTTCCTATAACGACTCCCATTGCTAATAATCCGACTAGCATAAATCCAGCATTCACCAAAAAACTTTTGTAGCTTTTCTTAGACCATAAAAGAGCCGAAAATTGATCTGTTGCCACAAAACCTATCCAAATCCACAATGCTATTATAGCACCACCTAGTCCATTTTCAACACCTGCTAATTCGATAAAAAGAGCGAGGACATAGGCGATAACTAAATCGACAATGAATTCACCAATATAAGTCCAAAGTCCATGCGATTCTTTATTAAGATCCATTCCTTCATGTTTACAATAACAATGCCCAAATACTTTTGGAGAATACCAAAGTCCTCCTAAAATAAAATAGACCGCTGCCGCAATTAAAATGGCAAAAAAATTGATGTGAATTCCTTGTAAAAGCATCATAATAAAAAACTCCCTAAAGTTAAAAAACCAAATTGCAAGTTATACCTGGCGAAAAAAAATTATCAATCCTACCCGCGCTTGGTATATTAGTATTTTTTATTACTACATTCTTTCGTCTTCGTCAATAGACATCTTTAATAACAAACCCGAATTGGAAAAAAAACTAAGATTTTGGAGTATTTTTTCATACGGATATTGAAGAATATACCTAACGATTATAATCCTTTACAATATATCCATTTTTACATAAGCTGTTTAAATGCGTTTGTTAATTTGTACCACACTCATACTAAAACTTGAAATTTAGACCACGCCAAAGTCTTAAGGTTCAATGCTCGTAACTGAGTCAATATTAATAGTATAGACCATTTACGATTCTTGAATCGCAGGGTGTTTTTCGAAGGTCTAAATTCAAGTTTTAGAACGCGTGTGGTATAGTATATGACTTAATCAAATTGGAGAAAATATGTCTTCTGTAAAAAAGAAGCGCAAATACAAAATTGCGAAGCACAAGCGCAAGAAGCGCAGTAGACGTGATCGTCATAAGACTTAAGCTTTAAACCTAAGGTTTTATACTGCAATCGGCATCAAACTACGATTTGGACTCGCGCGAAAGTTCCCGCGATTCCAAATCGCAGTTTGATGCCGATTGCAGTATAAGCTTAATCTATATTAAAAGTGTGATATTGTTTTATGTGGAAATACCCAGTTCGTTATGATGTCATAGTAATAGGTGGAGGCCATGCTGGTTGCGAAGCAGCGTTTGCTAGCGCAAGGATGGGTCTTCGGACATTACTATTGACTATGAATCTGGATACAATTGCAAAGATGAGTTGTAATCCTGCTGTTGGGGGGATCGCTAAAGGACATATGGTCCGTGAGATCGATGCTCTTGGTGGTGAAATGGGTAAAGTCATTGACATCACTGGTATTCAGTATCGCATGCTTAATGCAACTAAAGGTCCTGCCGTTTGGGCGCCTCGCGCTCAAGCGGATAAATGGGCATATCAAATTGAGATGAAACATCGTCTCGAAAAGACTGCCAATCTGGATATTAAACAAGGTACTGTCGAAGACTTAATAGTCAAAAATGACTGCGTCCAAGGCGTTACCACTAAAGAAGGTATCGAATACGATTGTCAATCAATCGTAATCTCTTCCGGAACCTTTATGCGTGGTCTCTTGCATATTGGAGAGACTAATTATTCAGGCGGAAGAGCTGGTGATCAGCCTTCTGTTGGAATGTCGGCGTCCTTGGAAAAAATGGGTCTCAAATTGGGGCGCCTAAAAACGGGAACCCCGCCAAGAGTCAATAAACGCTCGATCGATTATTCCTTAACCGAAGAACAACCTGGCGATCCAGGTGTGAAATTCTCTTTCGATGATGAAGGTATTCCTCGTCTCCCACAAGTTTCATGCTATATCACTTATACATCGGAAGAAACAAAACAAATCATTTTGGCCAATATCCATCGTTCACCCATGTACTCGGGTAAAATTAAAGGGATTGGTCCTCGTTATTGTCCTTCAATTGAAGATAAAATTGTCCGTTTTTCCGATAAAGAACGTCATCAAATATTCTTGGAACCAGAAGGGCTTCAAACGCAAGAAGTCTATGTCAACGGAGTTTCCTCCTCATTGCCATTTGATGTTCAATTAGATTTTATACGTAGTATCCCCGCGTTAAGAAATGCAGAAATCATGCGACCTGCATATGCAATAGAATATGATTACGTCACAAGCGGACAAATTGACGCATCCCTTGAATGCAAGAAAATATCGGGACTCTTTTTAGCCGGCCAGATTAATGGTACGTCAGGATATGAAGAAGCTGCTGGCCAGGGACTTATCGCTGGTATTAATGCGGCTAACAAAGTATTAGGAAAATCTCCACTCATCTTAAAACGATCTGAAGCTTATATTGGAGTAATGATCGATGACTTAATTACAAAGGGGCTCGATGAGCCATATCGTATGTTTACAAGTCGTGCAGAACATCGTCTTTTACTGAGACAAGACAATGCTGATCTACGTCTGCGCAAATATGGGTATGAATTAGGTCTAATCGATAGAGATCGATATAACAAAGTTTGTCAAAAACAAAAAGCTATGGATGAAGAAAACCTACGTCTACCAAAAGTCTTCAAACAGGTTGAAGGAAAAGGATATTCCTTAGCTCAACTTTTATGTCGGCCAGAAAATACATATGCCTCTCTCTTACAAACCTATCCTGATGCCCTTCGTGATTATGGTGATGATATAAACTTTCAAATCGAGCTCCACCATAAATTTGCAGGCTATATTGATCGCCAAACAACTGAAATTGCAAAATTATCCCATGTCGAAAATACATTAATTCCTCATGATTTTGATTACTCGATTGTTCATGGCCTTCGTAATGAAGCCCGCCAAAAGCTAGGACAGGTGCGACCAAATAATCTAGGACAAGCTTTACGCATTTCAGGTGTTTCTCCAGCTGATATTTCTATTCTTCTTATTAGTCTGGCAAAACAACAGCGTAAAGAAGCCATTCAAGATTCTTGTGATTGTTCGATTTAAGGGATAAAAAGTCCTTTCAATCCTTAGGTCCCTTAGATCCTTTTTTTAGTTTTGTCATCATCATTGGATTTTTATGACACAATCAATCATGCATATTCTTCAGTTAGAAGATGTACCCATATTTCAACAGCTGCAAATCGAAGAAGCCCTTTTACGAGCTGATGATCGTAATTGGTGCATTGTCAATTATGGGTCGCCTCGGGCCATTGTCATGGGCATTTCAGGAAAATTTGATGAACTAGTCTGTAAAAATAAAATTACACAAGATCCCATACAAGTCATTAGACGATTTAGTGGGGGCGGCACAGTTGTAATTGATGAAAATACCTGTTTCATCACTTTTATTTGTAATACTTCATTTATCCCAATCAAGCCATTTCCTGTTCATGTTATGCAGTGGACCGAACAATTCTATCGGCCTCTTTTTAATACCGAGCTGTTTGCAATAAAAGAAAATGATTATGTTTTGGGTGATTATAAGTTTGGTGGTAATGCTCAATCTATTTGCAAAAATCGATGGCTTCACCATAGTTCAATATTGTGGGATTATTCGTCGGAAAATATGGAATACCTCTTATTGCCTAAAAAAATACCTAATTATCGGTCGGAAAGAGCTCACACCGAGTTTCTTTGTAAAATAAAAGATTATTGGCCAGAAAAATCCCAATTTAGAAAAGACTTTTTAAATCAATTACAGACTAAGTTTAAAACCAGGACAGTGAAAAAAGAAGAAATTGAAGTAATCTTGAAAGCTCCTCATAGAAAAGCTACAGTTCTGATGTGAAAAAAAAGTACCGCCAAAAGGGACTGGCTAGGCTCGCTTTCAACATGTTTTGTAAAACATGGGTCCATTTCCTAAAGTTCAAGTTCCTTGGATTTTTCCAATGGAATAATCCGAAGCTTTCCCTTTAGCGTCATAGTCCCTTAAAAAAAAGAATATCGTTGATTGGCTCTAAAAACCAATATCCCAGTTAGCAGTACAAACTCATTATACCATAATCATAGATTAAGAGTAAGGGGCTATTTGCTAGTATTTATCTGATTGATTTGGTTGTTTATTTAAACAGTTTTCACATTTAAAAATTAATGCTCCTTTCGCAATTGCATCCCCATTAAAAATAAGGGGTTCAATTCCTATAAATGAAACTTTTTCGAAATAATTTTCTAATTCACCTTGATAGAAATTTGATTTAATATTCAACTCTCTTTGTAAGTGTGGAGCATTTTCTACCCATATGAAATAACCAGTTTTACCTTTTTGTTCATTTTGCAGTTGCGGCCAGTAGGAAAATTGATTATTCCTTACTCCATGTAAATTTAAAAAATAGGCTCTCTTTTGTTCAGGACCATAAAAACTTAGAATACTTGTCGTCTGATAACGATCAGTTATTAAATAATTTTTTAAAGGGTCATATCCGTTTTCAGTCAAAATTTCACTGAGATTTGACCATCCTAGATTATGTTTAAGGGGATTCATTTTTTGGGGAATAAGATTTGAAATTGATAACAAAAATATAGAAGTTATTAATCCAATAGAAAGAACGATTCCTGCTTTCAACCATGTTTGCGTTTTTCTAAATTCGATCTCACATGCATACCAAGATATTAAAATAAAACAAGTTGGATATGCGAAGACAACCCAATTACCCTGAATTTTTTGAAAAAATGAAGCCACGATACCGAAGCCAAGACATGATAGAGATATGATTCCACAAAATATGATAGGAGGTGAAAGAGTTCTTCTTTGTTTAAACCAAGTGACAAAAGATAAAATTAAAATAACAAAAATAATAGGGGATACAAGAATTATTTGAGATCCAATAAATTCAAAAGTATTGCTGTTACTTGGAATTCCTGATCCAGCGTGTATTGTAGATGATACATGTCGAAATGTTGCCCAATCATGATGCCAATTCCACCAAATGCTTGGCAAAAGTCCGATCAATGATATTAATACACCACTAAGCGCTTTTGAGAAGTTTTGATGCGAAAAATATTTCCATCGAAAAAGAAAATAAAATATCCAAAATAGATAAATAGGCCATTTAAATAGGGCTCCAGCCAAAATCAATGAACCAATGATAAATGGATTTGGATCCCTTTTTTCATTTAATGCAGAACATAAAGCTAGACAGGATAATGTCCAAAATAATAAAAGACCGTTATCCGTAATTGCTAATAGGGATCCAAAAATACCGATGGGACAAAAAGCCATTAATATTCCGCTCCAGAATGCTGCGGAAGTCTTTAATCCTGATTTCAATGCAAGAAAATAGACTGTTAAAGCTTGAAATAGTGAGATGATTACAGAAAGGATTCGGACGCCCAATTCAGTTTGGCCAATTGCCTGTGTACCTAACCAAATTTGCCAAGCAATTCCCGGTGGCTTGCTGTAATAACCCCAATCTAAAGAGCGACTCCACGTCCAATATTGAGCTTCATCAGGCCCCAATCCAATGCTTCCATTTAAGATTATTGATATAATAATCGCAGCTTTTAGCAACAAAAAAAGGATAAATAATTTAAAGTATGACAAAATCATGAAAACCCAAGTAAATAAAGAAACAAGAATAACTCCAGTTAGTTATATTTGTACATAAAATCATGAAATAGAAATTATTTTCATTAAGGATTAGGGATGATTAAAGATAACAATTTACAATCTTTGGAATTTCAAATTTGTAACGCCACAATAGAAGAAATGGATTTTATCTTTGATTTGGCTACTAAAGAGGGATGGAATCCTGGATTGTTTGATGGCAAAACCGTTTATTATGCTGATCCAAAGGGCTTCTTTATAGGAAAATTAGGAAATAAACCAATAGGATGTGTTTCAGGGGTTACATATGGAGATACTTTTGGGTTTCTAGGTTTATACATTGTCATTCCAGAATATAGGCACAAAGGGTATGGCATACGTTTATGGAATGCAGCGATGCAACATCTTGGGGATAGAAACATAGCCTTAGATGGTGTTATTGAACAACAAGGCAACTATAAAAAATCTGGTTTTCAGTTTGCTTATAGAAATATTCGTTATGAATATATCGGTAAAGGGGTTCAATCTTCGAAAGCTATTTCATTAAAAGATTTACCTATTTCACAAATTAGTGACTATGACCGTAAATTTTTTCCAGAAGAGCGTAAAATTTTTTTGCAGCAATGGGTGAATATGCCAAATGCGGTAGGTTATGGGATTACTAAAGAGAATAAGTTAGAAGGGATGGGAATGATAAGAAAGTGTGTAAATGGATATAAAATTGGTCCACTCTATGCTGAAAATGATGATATTGCGGAAGAATTATTTAGCTCTCTTTGTTCACATGCCTCTGAACAGCCTATATTTATTGATGTGCCTGAATTTAATTCAAATGCGATGAGTTGGATAAACAAAAAACGAGTAAACAAAGTTTTTGAAACTTCAAGGATGTATACAAAAAAAGCACCATCTCTATTTATAGATGGCATTTATGGTGTGACAACATTAGAAATAGGTTAGTTGTACGTCAATTGATAAAATGAGATATTCCAATTATGGAAACGGAGGAACTATGATCTTCAAAATTACATTAAATAAAGAAATTAGGGATAAGGTTACAAAAATAGCGAACGATCTTCATTGTAGTTGTGATTCTATAATAAATGAAGCACTAGAGGACTGGCTGGAAAAACATTCGAAAAGAAATTGGCCAAAAAACTTTTTTGAATTTTCTCAAATTGAAGATGTGCCAGATTTTAAAGCCTTACGAAGCGATCTCAAAAAAGAATTAGAATATTAGACTTCTTTCAAAACTTCAAACGGATTAAACACAAAGGCACGAAGACACAAAGAAGGCTATTGCCCGTGCTCGATAAACTCTATTGACGCACCAATGATTTGATGTTAGACCTCTTTGTGTCTTTGTGTTGAATTTTTCTAAACTCATTCTCTTTCCGGTAAACTAAACAGATCTTTGAATGCCTGTAAAGTCACATCACGATAAATATCTGCAATCGAATCGGTCAATGGAATATTTTTAGGACAAACCCTCACACAATTTTGTGCTTGACCACAACCCTCTACTCCTCCTTCTCCCATCATGGGTCGAAGTCTCATCGCCTTCTGCGTATGCCCAATTGGATTGGCATTAAAAAGACGCACTTGAGAAATAACTGCTGCTCCCATAAATTTTGATTTTGCATTTACCTGTGGACAAGCCTCTAAACAACATCCACAAGTCATACAAGTCGATAGTGCATACATAATTTTTTGTTTTTCTGGACTTATTTTTGGACCAGGTCCTCTTTCATGCGTACTGTCCACTTCTATCCAAGCATGCGCTTTTTTAAGACTTTCAAACATACTACTTCTATCAGTAATTAAATCACGTACGAGAGGAAATTTTGTAAATGGGGCTAGTGTGATGACATTATTACCACTATCTTCAATAATCTTAGAAATAAGCGCTGTACAAGCTTGGCGTGGATTACCATTGATAAGCATTGAACATGATCCACATACCTCCTCCAAACAACCCGACTCCCAAACAACCGGAGTCACTTTTTCTCCCTTTCGATTAATAGGATTTCGTTGTATTTCCATCAAGGAAGATATGATGTTCGCCATAGGAACTAACTTGAGTTCAAACTCCTCCCAATATTGATGACCAGGATGACCTCGAAAAATTTTTAAAATATATGTCTTTTCCATCATCTTCCTTTAGATAGGCAATTCAATATTTGCCGGAATATTTTCTAATTCATGTCGTACTTTCTTGGCATTGGTATAATCTCTCAAAATTGGCTTTAGATGTCGTGTGTCAATAGCCTCATATGAAATGACAGGTTCATCTTTATTTTCATCATACTTTGCAATTGTCGTCTTCAACCAATTCTCATCATCTCTTTTTGGAAACTCGGGTTTATAATGACAACCTCTAAATTCATCTCGAAGTAATGCGCTTTTAGTCATGACCATTGCCAATTCAAGCATAGGTCCAAATTGATTTGCAAAAATATAGGTTTGATTTGCAAATTGTCCATGATCATCGAGGCTGATATGACGGTATCGTTCCTTCAATTCTTTAATTTTATCTAAAGTTAATTGCAAATCTTTATTATTACGTACGACGGTCACATTTTTTACCATCCAATCTGCTAGTTCATCATGTAATTTATGTACATTTTCAGGTCCTTTTCGAGACATGAGGTCTTGTTTCAAACTTTGCTCGGCTGATAATGCTCTTTCATATACTGAAGAGGGAGTGTCACGATAGCTAGTTTTTACATTATCTAAATATCTTGGGATTTCAACGCCTCCTACAAGACCGCCAAAAATACAAGATAGAAGTGAATTTGCTCCTAAACGGTTCGCTCCATGAAATTGATAATCCGATTCTCCAATATTGAAACAACCAGGAATATTTGTCATCTGACGATAGCGTTCAAAACGATCAGGATCATCCGCTGCAGGCCAATCGACCCATGCTCCTCCCATTGAGTAATGGACCGCTGGAAAAATTTTCATAGGGACTTTTTGTGGATCAGTACCTGTAAATTTTTCGTATATTTCCAACACAGATTTTAATTTATCGATTTTTTCTTGGGGAAGATGAGATATGTCAAGATAGACTTGCATTTCACCATCAACACCGAGTCCCATTTCACAAAGGCGAAGAATCTCTCTTGAAGCAATATCCCTGGGAACCAGGTTACCGAAAGCGGGATACATTTCTTCAAGGAAATACCATGGTTCACCGGTTTTACCACAAGGAATTTCCTTGTCATTATGTAATATCGTTTTATTAGAATTCCCATACACCCATATTCTACCTCCTTCCCCACGTACAGATTCGGATATTAATCGTAGTTTATCTGGACCAGGTATTGCTGTCGGATGGATCTGAATAAATTCCCCATTGGCATAAGCCATCCCTTGCATATAAAGTCTTCCATTTGCGGCTCCTGTGCAAAAAGTTGAATTTGTCGACTTTTTAAAAATGAGTCCGGGTCCCCCCGTAGCAATCACAACTGCATCTGCTTTAATGACTTCAAGATTTAAATTAAATAAATCCATTAAAACGATGCCTCGTGTTACTCCATTTTCATCTAACACAAGTCGCATAAATTCATGGGATTCAAATTTTTCTACTTTTCCCATTGTTTCATAACGTCTCACTTGCTCATCTAAAGCATATAGAAGCTGCTGTCCTGTCGAAGCCCCACAAAAGGCTGTTCTGTTATAAAGAGTACCTCCAAAACGTCTAAAATCGAGATTTCCTTCAGGTGTACGATTGAATGGGCATCCAAAACGGTCCATCATGTAAATAATTGCAGGAGCCGCAAGACACATTTCAACAATAGGTGGTTGGTTAGCAAGGAAATCACCACCTTTAATCGTGTCGTATGCATGAATTAGAGGAGAATCTCCTTCCCCTTTTAAATTCATTCCAGCATTTATTCCCCCTTGAGCGCAAACAGAATGGGATCTTTTTACTTTTGTTACAGAAATAATTTTTACGTGACATCCTTGTTCTGCAAGTTTCATAGCTGCAGAAAGTCCTGCAAGTCCACCCCCTACAACAATGACATTTCTGTTTTTTCCTTGATCGCTCATGAATGGGATTTCCTTTAGAATTTGAGATTTAGCCAGTAGGTGCCCCAGATGGCAGCAAGACCTAAGAATGATATCATTATCATTAAGAAGATTGCGACTCTTCTCATCATTAATTGTGATTTTGCTGTAAGGGTAATTCCCCAACGGATCATGGATGTCCATAGTCCATTAAAACCATGGAAGCAAGCTGCTAGAACTAATGCTGAATAGAGGACTATCATAATAGGACTCTTAAAAGTATCTCGAACCATTAAAAGTTCGGCCACACCAAAATTTTTAGCAACAGCGGCAACTTGATTTATCTGCAATGGACGTTTTTCTAATGCATGAATCCAACCAGTCAATTCACTATTTTCTTGTTTTTGTATTAATGCTTCAGGCGATTCATTGATCGGTAATTGCTGGGAATGAAAATCATTTCTGATTTTCTGAATTTGATTTGCATCATAAATTTCAAACCCTATTCTTTTCGATAATGTATAAAGACCTTCATCACGATTCAAACGGACAACATAAAGATGTTCTGTACCCAATTGCGCAGAAGAAGGATATTCAATAAAGCGCATCTGAATCACGTGAGCAATAATACCCACAAGCAAGAACCATGCTGTGAGACGTTGCCAAGTGAATGCCTTGTTTCTAGGATATTCTGTTAATGAGGGCGTCGATCCATCAGAAGAAAAAGAATTATATTTAGATGTGAAAATGTATTTAATTCCCCAGAAAGCATGAATAGCAAAAGGAACTCCTAAAAGAAATATTTCTATTACTGGTAAATAGGGTAATGATTTTATGGCATTTACGGATTCAACAAAACCACTTCCATCGTCTCCGATCAATAAGGCAGCTTGAGAATTAGTTAGAAGGTGTTCGATTAAAAAAAGAACAAACCACACACCTGTCAAAGACTGAACGCGGCGCCAAATAAATGACTTCGAAAACATCGGAGTCGTATAATAATTAGCCATAACTACCTTTTTACCTTCTAAAATAAGCTTCCAGAATAATCCCAAATCGATTTTTTATTAAAAATGATATAGTTCGATAACACTCATCGATTTAGATTAACTTATACATATTAATTTTTTTGATTTAAACTTAAAAAGAGCGGTAAAGAATAAGTTAATGAATAATATTTTTTTAGACGAAGTTTTTTCCTGAATAATAATAATCGTGATAATGTTCAATATTGGTTGACGTATTAGATAATAGTTACTTTAGTTTAGATTCAATTATTGTAGATGGAACCCTTTGGAGTGCACGTCGCTTGAGGCTAAGAAAAAATTGATCTAAATCTAGAATTCACTTCGTTAGCTCGGTAGAGCGTCTGTTCAAAGCCCAATGCTGTCAAAATAAGAAAAAATAGCATAAACGCCTAATTTCTTTTACTGTTACGGTTTCCAATTCTATACTACATTTATTTTTATGAAAGATTCCCTGCGTTAGGCCTGTAGGGACGGCATGAAATAGCCCAGGTCGCAGCGAAGCGGAGGCCTGGGACAGTACAAACAATACATTGAGTCCTGTAGGGACGGCATATGATACGTACATGATTATGCCGTCCTTTCAGGACTCGATTATTATTTTATTTACACCCAGGCCTCCGCTCAATGGCATTCGGTTAAGAAATCAAGTGCCCTTTGGTTATATTTTAAAGGTTGTGCTAAAAAAGCATGTTTTTTTTGATATGCTTATTTTTAGTTACTTATAAAAACGAACTTACCTTAACCGAATGCCATTGGGCCTCCGCTTCGCTGCGACCTGGGCTATTTCATGCCGGCCCTACAGGCCTAACACAAGAAACTTTTCTTAATTGAATGTGGATAAAAGAGTGGGAAAGGAAAAAGGCTATTCGCAAATTTTATTTTATTATTTTGACAGCATTGGGCTTTGAACAGACGCTCTACCGAGCTAACAAAGTGAATTATAGATTTAGCAATTGACGGGCATTCTTGTTTGTCGCAGAGGCCAATTCATCAACAGAAATTCCCTTCAATTTGGCAATAAATGTGGCTGTGTCAACGATAAAGGCAGGCTCGTTGGTTTTACCACGATGCGATTGTGGTGCTAAATAAGGCGTGTCCGTTTCGATTAATAGTTGTGACAACGGAACTTGTTTAGCCACTTCTTGTAAAACGGTACTTTTCTTAAATGTCACAATACCACTTAAGGATAACATCCAACCACGTTTTAGAACTTCTTCGGCTTCTTGAATAGTGCCCGTAAAGCAATGTAGAACACCAGGGGCATGCTTTCCATTAACGACATATTCGGCGTCTAAAATTTCAAAGAAATCAGCAAAAGCTTCACGACAATGTATCACAACAGGAAGTTTGCATTCGAGAGCCAAATGCAAATATTTGATGAGAAATTCTTTCTGGATTTGTTTTGGGGAATGCTCATAAAAATAATCTAATCCCGTTTCTCCAACAGCTTGCAACCTTCCTGTCCGTGCACATTCTGCGATGAAAGGAAAATCTCTTTCCCCAATTTTTTCAACATCATGGGGTGTTATAGCAGCTGCTTGATAAATCCATGGATATTGCTTCGAAACTGTTAATCCTCTTTCGAGGGTAATCGAATCTGTGCAAATATTCAAAATACTTTTAACATTTGCATCAGAAGCACGATTTATTGTATCACCCAAGTTTTCAAACACGGCATCACTTGTTAAATGGGCATGTGAATCAAAATATGAATTTGAACTCATTTGTTTATCGCCACATCTGAATTTAATAACTTCACATGATCCAAAATAGAATCTGGTGTTAATACCTGAGGTAATATAACAGGCTCTTTTTTGGCATCACCACTAGAAAAAACATATAGTGGTACGCTGTTACGGCCATATTTGCTTAAGGCTTCAGTAATCACAGGATCGCTTTTTGTCCAGTCGGCTTTTAATCGAACAACACCGGCGTCATCTAGTTGACGACCAACATCTGCTCCTGTTAGAACCATATGGTTAGCTTGGCAGATAAGACACCATTTCGCTGTAAAATCGATGATGTAAGGAGTACCAGCTTTTTCAAGCTGTGCAACTCGTTCCGGTGAAAATGTTTCCCATCCCGCCCAGTCATTCGGTTGATTCTGACTTACAGTCGAATCACTATACCATGTTGCACGTGGAATAAGGATAAGCTCGCAACCAGCTACTGCCATTATGGCCACAGCTGCATATGCAATCAATCGCTTTGATTTGGAAATCATTGGTGTGGTACCAATTCCATATAACCATGCTCCAATCGAAAAGCAAAGGAACCCAGCTAAGAGGAAGATCAGTGATGTCGAATTTGTTTGCGCACTGAATACCCATAGAAGCCATAACACTGTTGCGAGTAATAAGAAGCCCATTAGTTGTTTAAAGGTTTCCATCCAAGCCCCAGGTTTTGGCAAGAATCTTAAGAAAGATGGAAACGCAGCAAGCAATAAATAGGGGAAACACATTCCTAATCCAAGAACTGTAAAAATAAGTAGCGATTGGAATACAGGTAATGTGACTGCAAAACCGATCGCAGAACCTAAAAATGGTCCTGTACATGGTGTTGCAACAGCTGTTGCCATCACACCGCTGAAAAATGAGGCTGTATTGCCCGAGGTCTTTTGAAGTTTATCCGATTCTGTTTGACCTGCCCATGAAGCCATCCCAAGACCCCATTCGAAGGTTCCAAATAAGCTCAATGAGAAAATAAATAATAGAGAAGCTAAAATAACCACAAAGAGAGGCTCTTGTAACTGAAATCCCCATCCTACTGCTTGTCCATAAGTTCTCAGAGCTAACATCACGCTGGCAAGTACCCAAAAAGAAAGGATAACTCCAAATGAGAAAAGAAGACCATGTTTTATCGTCATAGCACGGCTTTGACCTGCCATTTTCACGAAACTCATCACCTTAAATGACATAACGGGTAACACGCAAGGCATCAAATTCAGTAACATTCCACCCATGAAAGCAAAGAGGAGTGCTAATCCAAGTCCACCTTCAAATGATTGTGGCTTGGCAACTAATGAACTATTACCTATAGACGTTTGAGAAAAAACTTTATTTTCTTCTTCGATATCAAGATATGTTAAAACACCATCTGCACTATTTTCTTGAATAGGGCTGTCGATATCATACGCTTGGGTTCCTTTTTCTTCAGTATGAACAACAAGAACGCCTTTCAGATTTTTAATTTTTACACCAATTTCTTCTCCACCTTTCAGATTAACTAAATAGCCATTCGATTTCGATTCATTAATTCCCATTACAGGATCTACGGAAGAGTCGATAACATTTTGTTCTTCAGGGAAAAAATAGACACCCGTGACAGAATCCTTAACAGAATCTGTTGGAAATTGGAGCTGCAACACACCTTCTTTTTGAATAGTTTTAACTTGTACTTTTAATTTAGGCATGTTGGCGCGAGCTTTTTTGAATATTTCTGCCGTTTTGTCATCGGTTTCTGGAGTGGCAGAATCTATTTTTACAGCTAATTGAACGGGCGCTGAACCGGGTTGGCATGTTTCCGAAGAACATACAAGCCAATTGACATTCCCATTTAATTGCAACTCGGTACCGGATTCAAGCAATTCAGGTGGTGTGATACGGGTAAGAAATATCACGTCATTTTGGTAACCAAAACCGACTAAATCTTCGAGAGTAAATTTTTCAGGGAATGGCCATTGCAAATCATCAGCTTTGAAGCCTTCTGGAAGGGACCATTTTAATTGTAGGGGCATCCCAGCATCACCAGGATTTTTCCAGTAAACGTGCCAATCATCTTCTATATTGACGTGCAGAGCCACCCAAAATGGAGTACCTGGTTGGACTGTCTTTTCTTCAGATACTAGGCTGATTTTTACATGTGATTCGTTGGTAGTTGTAGCAAATGAAAGTAGGGGAAGGGTTAAAGCCATTAAGAAAAATACAAATCGGAAATAGCGAACCATTAAAAAATTCTCCTTTTTTTGCGGCTCATTCTTGAGCCTTTCTGCCACTATTAATCAACTTAGTGACAGGATAAATGGGAAATAATCATTCCCACTATAAACATACATTAAAATAAAAAATTAATAACTAATTATAATACTAAAATATTTAATTGTCAATTAAAATGGGTTTTTATCAATAAATTTATTTAAAACATACTGATATAAAATTTATCATAATTTTTTACTCTCTTCCCTTGACAAATAGGTCATATATAAGGTATTCCACTTGTCAGAAATATGAAATAACAATTAAAAAATTGTATATACCAGTCTATTACTCCAAAACTTTGGTAATTACTATAAAGGAATTGTAAATGGAAGTAAATACTATAATATTGGGTGCCAATCCTTTCTTTGATGCTTATATTCAATCAGATATGCTCGGAAAATTTATTTTTATAGCCCTTTATGCTTTATCTGTTTGTAGTTGGGTAATCCTCATTCATAAAATTTGGCTCACTCATCAAGTAAAAAAGTCAGCGCTTCGATTTCATGAGGCGTTCCAATTACAAAAATTGAATCCTTTAAGTCTTGATTTCGATAACCTTAGTCAAAAAAAAGCAATTAATCCATTTTTGGATTTATATAAAGTTTTAAAGAAACAGTCATTAGACCTTTTAGCTAAAAATCGGCACTTTAGTCAGCAAGCAACAAATATTTCTTCTATCAATACAAATGCTAATTCAATTCATCCATCACAGAATTCGTTATCTTTAAGTGATATTGATTTTGTTGCTTCTCATCTTTCTGCAACTGTTGCTTCTCAAGTCAAGTTCCTGGAAAAGCATTTATACATCCTTTCGACCACTGTAAGCTTAGCTCCATTTTTAGGCTTACTTGGAACAGTTTGGGGGATATTAATGACTTTTTCAGCATTGCAATCGCAAAGTGCTGGCAGCACTCATCAAATGGTTTTAGGGGGCTTATCTCTCGCTTTAGCTACTACCGTTTTAGGTTTGCTCGATGCTATTCCTGCTTTGATTGGATACAATTATTTAAAAAATTCGATTCGTGATTTTGCTACAGATATGGAAGGATTTTCTAACGAAATATTAGCAAGCGTTGAATTACAATACCGCAAAGTCGATAACTAAAATTACTCTTTAAAGATCTAAATATTATGTCAAGAAGTCGCATAGCTTTTACTCGCGAAAATGTTGTAGAAGAACCTACAATCAATTTAACACCATTGATAGATGTTGTATTTGTGATATTGATTATGTTCATTTTAATAGCGCCTTTATTAGAACTCGATCGTGTTGAATTGGCCGACGGTCCCCATGCTCAAATTAATAACTCACAATCGGTGCAAGAAAGCAGTCCTATTACTATTCATGTTCGCAAAGACAATACAATATGGTTTAATAATCAACCAGTCTCATTAGTACAACTGACGCAAGAGCTAAAACAAGCTAAAGCACGTTTACCAAAAGCAACCCCACAAGTTTTTCATGATCGACAGGCCCATTTTGGAACCTATCAATCAATAAAAAATGCCGCTGAAGAAGCGGGATATAGTCAAATTGAGATAATTTTAAAACCAGCCTAAAAAAGTTCGTTGGCCTTTCATGAATCATGTGCCTTATTACTCTACTTCTGGTTCAGCTTCAGGCATAAATGCCTTAAATAAGGATCTATCCTTGCTTTGGATTACTCTAGGAGTGCTCTTTATTCATGTGATTGGATTATGGATGACGACTATTAATTCGACGCCAATTGAAAAACCTCGTCAAAAAGTAATTGTAAAGACAGTGCAGTTAAATCCAAAGCACAAACCCCTGAGCCCCGTTTCTCAACAGGCTCCTCAAAAAGCTACTGTTGCTGAAGAAAAGCCTCAAGCAACCCCAAAGGCTATTCCAGAAGTAAAACAAGAAGTGATTGAAGAAGTAAAAATTGAGAAAAAAGAAGAAATTCCAGCTGCTGTTCCTATTAAAAAGGAAGAAGTCAAGCCTGAACCTAAGAATGAGGTGGTCGAACAGCCCAAACCAAAACCTGAAGTTATTAAAGAGACGCCTAAAAATAAGGCTGTGACTCCCAAGAAAAAATCTGAGCCAAAAACAGAAGTTAAGAAAACAACTCCCAAAAAAGTGGTTCCTGCTAAAACGACCCCAGCGAAAAAAGAAACAGCTCCGGCAGCAAAAACTCCACCTAAGGCTCCAGTAAAGAAAACAACCCCTGAACCGAAGAAGCCAAAAGCAGAAGTGAAAAAGGAGCCTACAGCAGAAGAAATTGCAGCTCAAGAAGCCGAAAAGGTTCATCAAAAGGAGCTCGCGGCTGCAAAGGCTCGCAAACAAGAGCTAATATCAAAAGCGAAAGAAAGTGTTGCCAAAATTGGTGAAACGAGAGATAAAATTGGGACGGCAAAAATCGCTAGTTTAGATAGCACATCAATTCCAAAGCAACTCGAAAATCTTCAAATCGATGCCCTTCCTGTTGGGACAAATACACCGGTTGAATTAAGTGTAAAAGAAGCAAATTATCGCGATGAAGTAGCTTATAGACTAAAATCAGCCCTTCGTTTACCAGACTACGGTTCTGTGAAAATCAAGCTCACATTAGATCGATCAGGCAGAGTCGCAAGTGTTTCAATTGTGAGTAGCGAAAGTTCTAAAAATAAACAATATGTAGAACGAACGCTGCCCTCAATGATATTTACCCCATTTGGCTCACGTTTTGGTGATGCCGCACAATATACCTTTATGATAACTCTAAACAACGACCATTAAGGATCCGTTTATGTATTCAAAAACTATTTTAGGCCTTTTGTTAATATTATCTGTTCCATTTGCAGGTTTCGCCTCCGATGAGGATTTTGATCCCATCGTTGTCAAATTAGCAACAGAGAGTTCCTTGAGTCCTCTTTATATCATTCCTTTAGTTAACGAGGGTTCTGAATTACAAGAAAATTATTTAAGGCAACTCGAGCAAGTTTTAACTTTTGATCTCAATCACAATGGCTCAACAGCTGTTGCTAAAAGTAATCCAACAGCCGATAACATAGGTTTGAAGGGATCTTCAGATCAACTGGGAAATGTAGGGGATTGGAAATCACAGAATGTCTATTATGTGGTGAAAGGACGTGTAAGAGGAAATAATCTTAGTTTGCTAGTTCTTGATGTTAATAAACAAAATATTAAGAGCACTGACAATCTACCTTTAACTGGAAATTTGAATGAAGACCGTCGCACCATTCACAAACTAGCCGATACAGTTCATAAGGCATTATTTGGAGTGGATGGCATTGCCTCAACTCATATCATTTATAGTCAGAAAATGCCTGATAGGGGCACAAAGCCTGTTTCGGAAATATGGGAGGCAGATTATGATGGCGCGAATGCTCGTCAATTGACTAACGGAGGCTTCTTTTCGATATCACCAGTCTATTTACCTCCTAAGCCAGGATTTTTAACTGGCGGATTCATGTATATCTCCTATGAAATCGGCCAACCAAAAATTTATGTTTCTTCATTTAAAGATCCAAAGCCACGTCGTTTGACATATATGCGCGGTAATCAATTCATGCCTGCAATATCACGTAATCGTGATAAAATTGCATTTATTAGCGATATCACAGGCAACCCTGATCTATTTGTACAACCATTTAGCCCTGATGCAGGCATACAAGAAAAGCCATTTCAGGCATTTTCTGCTAAGCAAGCAACGCAAGGATCCCCAACATTTAGTCCGGACGGGAAAAGGATTGCTTTGGTATCAAATAAAGACGGCAGTCCTAGAATATACGTCATAACTATTCCTGAGCCTGGAATGAGTTTAAAAGATGTTAAACCAATCTTGATTTCTAAGGTAAATAGGGAGAATTCGGCACCTTGTTGGTCTCCAGATGGAACAAAAATTGCTTTTTGTGCAAAAGCGAGTGGCGATCGTCAAATTTGGATGTATGATTTTACAACAAATAAAGAAAAGCAATTGACAAGTGGACCGGGAAATAAAGAAAACCCATCTTGGGCATCAAATAACTTGCATTTGGTTTATAACACATCTGATGGAGATGCTAGTGATTTATATATCATTAATCTCAATCAGCATGATGCGACCAAAATTTCGAGTGGGAAAGGGGAAAAACGATTTCCAAATTGGGAGCCAAGGATTAAATAAACTGCTTTTAGATAGAAATGGCTACTTCCGGGAGAAAGGAGAACCCCTATGGAGTGCAATCGCTTGAGGCAAAATTGAATTTCTTTATTGGTATTAGACATGAAGTATCGCTATGATGTAGCTTCTTTAGATTGTAGCAAAAAAAGGAAAGCGAAAGAGGACTTTCGCACTCCAAACGCTTCGCGATTCATTCATAAAAGCTTTTTTCATGGCTACGCGTAGCGTTTGGAGTGCGAAAGTCCTCTTTCGCTTTCCTTTTTTGCTACAATTTATAAAAGCCACACCTTAGAGACGCGTTATATTTAATACCAATAAAAGGATTTGATTTTTCTTCCTATTTTGAATGCATTGTGCAAACCACATCCTTGAGTTTTCAATGTTTTTTCCCTTTTATTATAAAACTCATTAAAAACATGCTTTTATAAATAATAAATATGGTATTGATAAAAATTGATTATTGTTATATAAATGTTCTCTAATAATAAATTATAAAAAGGTTGAATATGTTAAACATAACAAATCGTGAGTTTTCTTCTGATATTTGGAATCAGATGGTAATTGATGCAGCCAATAGCCGAAAGAATGATGGGGAATGCAAAAATATATGCAGGGTAATCTATCCAACTGGCATTTGTACTTTGGAGTTAAAAACAGATAAGCAAATCAAGGAATTTTTCCAACAAAAAGGATCTTGGAACGGTAATTGTGTTAAAATGCAACTTAGAGATGTATTAAATTTAACACGCATTGGTTCTCTAAATGAGCCTGTAAATCCGCAAATTAAGGATTCTATTAAAGAATCTGTTCTTTTTATTGCTTCACGAGCAGAGGCAAAATATAATAACGGCTTTAAAGGTGTTATTAGAAAAATAATTTCTATATTTTTTAATTTATTTGTAACAGACTCTGTTGACTTATTCGGTATGGCTAGTGCAAATGTGGCCTTTCAAGTAGTTAAAAGTGATAAAAGAAATAAACTACCTGGGTTTATTGGTAATGATGCAAATTTTGCTCGTTTGATAAATAGCACACTTTTTTCTTAAACACTTTCCTTTCCTAATGCAATACCACTCGCGAGTGGTATTGCTGACTTATTAGATTATTCCATGATTCATGTATCTTTTATAAGCTATTGCACTCCATAGTGGCCGGCCAAGTCACCTTATTTACAGTTTAACCAACTCACATTAATTACACTTATATTATTCAATAAATAAAATATTAGGTGTAATTTAAAATTTAAAAATTTAACTCTATTGACTTAAATAGTAATAAATGATATAATTAATATTTAAATTATATATATAAACAAAAGAACAAAAGTGTTTTTATGTCTATTGGAAATTATATACAATCAATCGAGCGTGTTTTGCCACCGCAATCTTCGGGTAGTACTGAGTTTTGTATCTACCAACCGATGGAAAAAGTTGATGTAAAGCAATTTTCTGAAAAGATCATTACCAGAATCAAAAGTTACGAATTAATAAAGAGTCATTACAAAATGGCCCGTTTTTTGAAAGTTGTCTGTGCCATTTTGTTAATTGCGGCCGTCATCACGACAGCTTCTGGTTTAGGCTTAGCATTTGGCGGAGTCTTATTTGCGGGTGGATCTTTGGCATATTCTAATGCTAAAATTCATCAAAATATGAATAAATTAGGTCAAACTCACACAGCAAATCTTGAAAAATTGATAAATTTGTTAGAGCAGAATGACTTTTTAAATTACGCCAAAACTCAAAATGAACAATTAGAAATATTCGATATTGGAGGAAATCCTCCAATCATTTTTGCTAATACCCATCCAAGCTTTGAAGAATGGTACGATCGATCCATTTCATATTCAAAGATGAATTCTCACCAAAAACCAAAGTATAACTAGTTATCGTATGCTCAGATAACCTAATTAGTGCATGGCTTTAGTCATTAATCTTAATGCAAGTATTGGTTTTTTTAATCTACTTCCATATTTTCTTATGCAAAATCTTTAAACAATTGTAGTCAATTCAATAGAAAGATATTAGGCCGTGCGTGGTATACCCGACCTAGTGTAAATATCCTATCTGAATTTAAAATAAATTAATGTATTCGAAATAAAGTTTTTATTCATTTATAAACAATCATTTTGCGAATATGAATTCTTTATGATAAGATTCAGCTTCAACAATAAACCTCTCTAGAAGTTTCTTAAAGATCGAAGGATGGCCCTCATGAGAACACGAAATTTTTTATTTTATTTTGCTGCTATTGGTATTATCTGCACACTTCAAAGCTGTGCTCGAACAGGTGGCGATGTTTGGGATGATACAAAATCTGCCGGACGCCACGTCGGAAGAGGTGTTGGTGCATTAGGCGGAAAAAATGGCGATTCACGACAAGTGAGATCAAAAAGTGATTTTGAATCTATTGACGACAATTTCGAAAACGAACAAGGCGGCGGATTCCAAGACGTTGATTATCCAGATACCGGATACCAAGCAACTGATTATGTTCCATTACAAGATCAATGTAATGAAGCTTCAATGGCTGAAATGCAATCACAACAACCTCGTGAAACACCTGGTGAAGCTGGTAGCTCCATTCCTGGGATCGAAGCTTTCCGCGATCCAAGCACTATTCCTGAGCTTGCAGGTACCTTCAGAACAATTTTCTTCGATTACGACAGCAGCTTAGTTAAAGGTCAAGTTAACCTACAAACAATACACAATATTGCAGAATACATGAGAAGAAATCCTAATACATATGTATTCGTAGAAGGTCATACCGATGAAAGAGGCCCTCAAGCCTATAACTTAGCATTGGGTTCACGTCGTGGTAACGGTGTACGTAATATGCTGATCAGCGAAGGGGTTAACCCAGACAACGTATTTTCTGTATCATACGGAAAAGAACGCCCAGTTATTATGGAGCGTCATGAAGAAGGTTGGGCGAAAAACCGTCGTGTAGACTTTAAGGTTTATGTTCGCTAGTTCATATTATCGATGGGTAGTGCTTGCCGCACTACCTCTTACTTCGCTTCAAGCTGCTCCTCAAGCTTACAACAGACCCAATAATGGAATGGAAGACACGCAAACAATTTTGCGTCAAGTCCGTAACAATATGGCTGACTTGAAGCATGAAATAAATAACCATGAAAATGAAATTCGTGGTTTTGATGGTCGTTTACAAAATCAAGAAAATGTTGTAGAAAATTTAAGACAACAAGTCACCGAAAGCATCCAGTCGCAACAAGATCAATCTCGCGCTCAAATTGCCAATATTGAAGGTAAATTAGAATCCTTAGATGGCGTTGTGAAAGGGCTAATATCTGATCTAAGACAAATGAAAACACAATCAAATGATTCTGTAGCTATTCTAGGACAATATAAACAAAAACTTAGCGATATAGAAAAAATTATCGAGTCACAAAATCAACACATGAAAAGTCTTGAAGTTGCCCTAAACTCTATCATGGAGCTTCTTCAAGTGAAAGAAGCACCTGAAAAGACTACGACAAAAAGTGCTAGCGGTTCTAAAACTTATAAAGTTCAGCCAGGCGATTCTCTTGATAAAATTGCTCGTGCCAACAAAGTGACTATACAGGCCTTAAGGGATTGCAATAACTTAACTCAAGATCGCATCAACGTCGGACAGACAATCAAAATTCCATAATTTATTTCTAAGAAATTATCTTTATGCATGAAAAGCGCTCATATCATATTGGCATGTTTGATTCAGGCGTAGGAGGATTAACCGTCATGCATCAATTGATGCATAGCTTGCCACATGAAAGTGTTATCTATTTTGGAGACACTGCTCGTATCCCTTACGGTAGTAAGAGTCAAGAAACAATCATTCGATATTCCATTGAAAATGCAATATTTCTTCTAGAAAAAAATATTAAACTGTTGGTAGTCGCATGCAATACCGCTTCGGCCTTTGCTTTGGAAAGATTGAGAAAAATTTTCAATATACCTATCATTGGAGTGATTGAGCCCGGCGCTGAAAAGGCATGTAGTGTCACACGCAATAGACGTCTTGCTGTTTTAGGTACTAAGGGAACAATCCTTTCTGGTGCCTACCAAAGAGAAATTTCGAAACGTCTTCCAAATTCATTTGTTCTACCAATCGCATGTCCTCTATTTGTTCCATTAGTTGAAGAACGATTTTTAGACCACTGTTCTGCCCAAATGATCGTAAAAGAATATCTAGCTCCAATAAAGAATCAAGGGATCGATACAATATTACTGGGCTGCACACATTACCCCCTATTAAAACATTTGATTCAACAAGAAGTGGGCCCAGAGATCATGTTGGTAGATTCTGCGTCGACATGTGCAGAGATGGTTGCAAGGATATTGCAACAAAATAATATGGAGACACATTTTGGGTCAGAACCCAATTATCAATATCATGTGAGCGACGATCCTAAAAAATTTAAGGATCAGGTTGAGATGTTATTCGGGAATCCCATTCATGAAGTGCATGGGCATGCTTTTTCGCACTAATTTTTCCCAACGAAAAACGTGCCAACCGATAAGTAGTATAATGTATAAATGGCGGGTTCAAACAAAGCGAACTTTGAGTATGTATTAAACAATAAAAGGAAATCACTTTGAATCAGACATCCCACAATCATTCGAAAAAAAATGATAAAGAAAAAAAAGAAGAAAAAGAACCTCTCTTTTTGCCCGCTTCCTTCTTTATGTCTCGAACACCTTTTTTACCAATACAAGAATTTTTATCTCTCCTCAACACCAACGATTTTAATGAATCTCTTCTTCAGATCTCAAAAAATAAACCTGTTTTGCGAGAAGCTTTTGCAATCGCGTCTTCATCACTCCACAAAGCCCTAGAAAGCAAAAAAGACACTAAGCAAATTTATTCTACCCTTCTAAAATATTTTTCACGAATGGCATCTCGTTCTGTGCCCTTTGGTCTATTCTCTTTTGTCTCGCTTGGCATTTTTGGTGATACAACTTCTGTAAATTTTGATCTCTCCAAAGTCAGAAAAAGAGCTCGACCTGACATGGAATGGCTTTTTTCTGTCATAGATCAGCTTTCAAATAATGCCGAACTAATTCCCTTCCTTTCTATTAAAACTAATCCACTGCTATTCGAATCTGGTGGAAGAGTATTCCTCAATTATGTACGTAAAGGAAAACATGACGAAGATAATAAAACGATTTCGATTCGTTGCAATTTTCTAACTAAAAAAATCTTTGAGTTAGCGAAAAAGCCCCTTACAATTGATAATCTGATAGAAAAGCTTCTGGAAATACATCCAACGCTTGAGAAAGATAAAGTTATGGGAGTGATAAAACAACTTCTTCAACAACAATTTATATTATTCACTTTATGGCCAACACTCCTTACTGATTCTCCATTCAATGACCTTTTATCCAAAATATCAGCGACAACTTACGATTCCTCTGATTTAAAGGAGGTTGTTTCAAAAATCGATAAATATAATCGTACAAGCATAGGGGAAGGGGAAGATAGTTTTAATGATTTGCAAAATTCAATGGAAAAAATTGCTAAAACAACGAACTTTCTTCAAGTCGATTCATACTATAATGGTTCTGGAATTACTCTTAACAAATCAATTGGAACCGAACTTGCAGAATCTGCAGAGGTATTATGGAAGTTATCGAATGCTAAAACGATTACTTCTCAGATACAACAGTATCATGAAAAATTTGTAGAGAAATTTGGGGTTTCACGGCTTATACCCTTGTTAGAGTTGTTAAGCGAAGAAAGTGGTCTCGGTACTCCTGAAACATATTTAGGAAAGATGTCCGACAAGCCAATAGCAGAACAAAATAGTAAGTTTAAAAAATGGTTAAAGCTACAGTGGATACAATGCTTGCGCGAAGAGAAAAGTGAGATAGAAATTACCGAGGAATTATTAGATAAACTGCTAGAAAAATCAAATATGACCAAAGCGCCTCTATCCATAGATTTATTTTGTGAAATCATCGCAGAATCTCCCTCAAAACTTGCTGAAGATGACTATCGTCTTTTGCTTACATCGCAATCATGGCAAGCGGGTGCAACATTCGGACGATTTTTAGATCTTTTTGGCGATAAAGGGAAAGACTTATTAACTCATTTACACCATCAAGAAGAGGCCATCGAAGACAATTGTACATTCGCTCAATCTTCATTTCTTTCTTATTTACCGCGAAATGCTAATGTAGCGATACATGCCAACCTCAGAAAAAATGTGATAGATATTAGCGGCGTTGGAAATATTAATCTTGAAGACATCTATGTCGGAGCAACTTTAGATAGATTTTATTTAACTCTCAAAGATGGTACTAAAGAGCTGGTTATTACAACAGGAAACATGCTTACTCCACTTGTTTCTCCCATACCAATACGATTTATCAGAGACGTATCATTATCAAGATATCAATTGATGTATCAATTTCCTTGGTTTGATTTAGATGACAGTGCATTTTTACCAAGGGTGCGTTACAAAAAAACAATCATATCACCTGCAAGATGGAAATTAGATCTTTTTCAGTTAGGTTTAGATATAAAAGATAATCTGGACAAAGTTGAAGAATTATTTAATGCATGGGCCAAAAAATGGAAACTGCCTCGTTATTGCTATTTGGGTGAGGGAGATCAAAAAATTCTCATCGACAGAAATCATTCTGCCTGTTTGAGTGAAGTCATTCAAGGGATTAAGAAAGGTACTCAAGTCACTCTTACAGAAAAATTAGGGGATGAAAGGGGACAATGGGTTCAGAGCAATAGTGGAATCCATCTTTCAGAGTTTGTTGTCCCATTCGTTAAGAATTCAAAATATGCGACTCCTTCCTTGAATTTAGATTTTCCCAAACATGGACCTATCCCTACAAATTTCCGTTGGAAGTTGCCTGCTAGTGAGTGGCTTTATGCAAAATGTTATCTAAGTACAGAAAATGAAAATAGATTTATTGTGGATCAATGTTATCGATTTGCTGATTTCTTTCTAAAACAAAATGTGATTACAGAATGGTTTTTTGTCCGATATTCCGATCCCAAACCTCATATACGATTACGTTTTAGAGGTAATAGGGAGCTCATTCTGACCCAATTGCTCCCCGCATTACATGATTGGGCGCACAATCTTTTGCAAGAACAGAGTATTCAGGAAATAACCTTGGCTTCCTACGAAAGAGAAGTTGAACGTTATGGAGGAGAATTTCTTATTGAATCTGCGGAGTCAATATTCCATGCGGATTCATTAACCTCGCATGCGCTTATTAATTCACTCATTAGTAAAAAATTGACTCTTAATGAAGAAGTGATTGCCGCATTAAGCATTATTGATTTATTGAAAGGGTTTGGATTTAATCCCGATCAGAAACACACTATTATGACGAGCGAAGAGGATAAAGAAGGGTTAAAGGGATTTAGAGAACATAAATCAAAATTATTATTGCTTGGAGAAGCCATTTTGAATGACGTTGCGTTAGAAAATTCATCTGAATTTATTTTATTGAATGATGCATTTCAAAAACGTAGAGAAGCAATAGGTTCATTTATGACGAAGATGAGCGAGTTAAAACAACAGAATAATTTAATTACGCCCTCAAGTACTATTCAAAATAGTATTATTCATATGCATTGTAACCGATTTTTAGGTCGTGATAATAAAAGAGAAACTAAAGCACGTCTTTATGCCTTTCATACCATCGCTGTATTAAATGAAAAGAAGCGAGCGTTAAATAAAGTCTCGTCATCCTAAATTTTGGAATGTATCCTATTGAAAGCGACCCGCACAAAAAAGAGGCTGTAGCAAAAAACGAAAGCGAAAGAGGGCTACGAGTATCATTGAAATAGCTTTTCTGAATGAATAGAGAAGCGTTTGGAGGTAAGCGTCAAATCTAGGCATATAGACAAATGTGGCGCTTTATAACAAAGCGAAAGAGGACTTTTGCACTCCAAACGCTTTGCGTAGTTTTAAGAAATATTTATGCTACAGAATTCCAAATCTACGCAAAGCGTTTGGAGTGCGAAAGTCCTCTTTCGCTTTCGTTTTTTGCTACAGCACATTTCTTATTTTGACAGCATTGGGCTATAGCCCATTCTTATGCAACCTGCTATGCATGCATCATAAAAGGTAAATGCCAATTTGGATTAGGATCAGACAATGTAAGCATGCTTAACAAGATGCCCGTTGTTCCGTTCAAATATCCAGCCTTATTTATCCATACCCTGTTGCCATTTTTACAAGGTTCCGAATCCTGGAATCCATAAGGTGATTTAGGATCATAAAACGATAAAACATTCTTTCGTAAATCTTCAACATGATGTTTAAGATCAGCGCATTCTTTTTCTTTAGCCATTTCATTAGTGATTAATAATAATCCTGCAACACCATGACAAAGGGCAGGTCCAGGAAGTTGCCATTCATCCGGCTTACGTTTAAAAATACCACGATATGCTTCTGCTGAGAACGTTTTTAATTCGTCATCTTTGAGTGCCTTGCCGGCTAAAAAAAGAGTTCTTGCAACACCGGGAGCGCCATAACACCAACCATCTTGTGATTTAGCTTTACCATTCGGTTTTTTTTGCATCTCTTCTTCCCAAGAAATTGAATGAGACCATCGTATTGTTGAATTATCATAAAATGATCTATTACGTATCCAGGTACTCAAGGATACAATGGCTTCTTTTTGGCCTTCAACATTAATTCCCTTTAATGAGGCAGCAGAAAGTAGACTTAAGACTCCTGGAATCCCGTGAGCCACTCCTAAATTAAAGTTGCCCTTGGTATGAGTCGAAACAATTTGCCAATTGAGTAAATCCTGAGGAGGTAAATACCATCCCGGAACAAATTTTCCATCGATATTTATATTTTGTGTTAATCGAATTAACATTTTCGTTATATCGCAAGAAAGTTCTAATAGTTCGGGATTGGATGTGTTTTCAAGGGTATATCGTCCAATGCCACTGATCCCTGAGATGCAATCATAGAATGATGATGGGATTGGCGTTCCTGAACGTATAAGCGCTTCGAAAGGCTCTAAGAATTCTTTTCTTACACCTTTTATCAGAAATTGATGCAATGTATTTAACATGGGTTGATAGCGTTTGCCATCCATGGAAGCCTGTTGGATTGCAAAACTGATTCCACACACACCTCCAAATAAAGAATAGTGAGGGTAAAAATCTTTTTCGATAGCTTCTTTAATTTTGATCACATATTGGTGAGCAATCTCATCGCCTTTTTCTAACAAACCATTTCGATGTAAAGTAGAAAATAGAAGTAGTAAGCCTGGATAACCGCTTGCAGGGGATAAGTCAGCCCATTCGACTGCATGTGGTGTTAGAGGATCAGGATTGGCATTAGCTGGATCTTCCATGAATGCTTTGACTTCGAGGGGATTTTTTAATTTTTGTGTAAGCTCAAGCAATAAATAATCATTCAAAGTCATATCCATAACCCTCCAAAAATTAAGATTGATATGAAACTAGATTAGATGTGTGTTGATTTTCAATCAAGGATAATGGCTTCTTTTAAAGCCTTAGAAGGGATGATGATTGAGATCACTAAATCCTTTGCCGCTGCCGCGGCAAGATATTTTTATTCATTTTATACCCAGGGCAGCAAAGCTGACCTGGGCTAATTACCTAATCCCTTTGGGATAAAAAAATGTTTTCATACTTCAATAAATCCCCTAGGGATTAGGTAACTAGCCCAGGTCAGCTTTGCTGCCCTGGGTATAAAATGAATAAAAATATCTTGCCGCGGCAGCCGCAAAGGATCTAGCGATCTCAATCATACCATCCTTTCAGGACAGACTCGATTATGGAGTTGGGTTAATCTCAACAGTTTTTGGTTTATCTTTTTTTTGGAAAACATGATTTTTCACCCAATATGGCAATTCCATTCGAGTAAAAAAATGAACTGGTTTCATCAATGTCTTTAAGAAAAAGGTTTTATCGAGTAACACATCAAGTCTGTCTAATACTTTGTTAACTGTGTTACTGAATACAAATTTACGCACAGATCCTCTATCGTCTGTTTCGATGCCTGTGAGAGCTTTTTTAAAGCTATTGGCAAACCCTAAACATGTACTTTTAATAGTCATTTGATAAATAGATCGAATTTTTTCACTCTCAATCTGTGATAATGAAGGATCTTGAGGGACATCCGCAAGCTTACGATTAGGCTTACGTAACATCGCTTGCACTTGATTTAAATATTTGACACCTTTTCGAAAAGAGTTTTTACTGATATCTATTTCCTCAACAATCAATTGGTCTTTTGGAATGGGCATGTATGACATAGGATCCGCATTTTGATATCTTTTTTTACTATCTAATGGATGGAAATAATATCCGATATCAATCACTTTTTGTTTGCCTGTGAATTGCTTCGATTTATCATACATTGGTTCTACTAATTCAACCCACGAATGGCCATGAGCTCTAAAATTCAAGATGTTTTTAAATACACATTTAATAAATCCGATCCATGTTTTGGAAAAAGCATACTCTGGAAGACGTGTGATCACACGTAATTTATAGCCTGGTGTTTTGCTTTCTTCAATAAATGCTGTTTTAACCTCTTTCCACTTACTTCCATCATGTTTTTCTAATCCATTTGCTAAGTAAGCGTGAGATTTTAAAACGCCCTTTTTATCTGTTGGAATTTTATTTAATGGTAGATAACGGTAATTGGTATTTGATAGTGAAGAACGGTATTCAGTAATTTTTTCCTGAGAAGGATTTTTCTTTAACATTTCTCGTCTTAATAATCTTAAGAAAGGACGCTCAGGATGATCTGAAGGAGTTGCGTGTAAGATCATTTCTATACTATCCGGCTCATCAAGAAAGTCTTTTCCTTTTTTTGCTCGAATGAAAATTTCATCATCTTTAATCAATATTGCCGTTTCTTTATCTCTTTCATTTGCTTTGGCAATCACGTAATGAAGAAAGTTATTCTTCAGAATAGAAAAAAATGGATTTAGTGCTGTGCCGTCGTTCTGAACAAGCCTTCTTGATTGTATAGATAGAATCTGTTCACATTTATGTGCAAAAACAACGTTCTCTAATCGTTTATAAACGCTATTTGTTCGACAAGTCGATTTAGTAAATTGCGTTGCAGCTGCTAATGTTTCTTTATAATTTTCTCTAGGACTTTCTGGAGATAATTGCTTAATTAATAATTCAGCTATTTTTTTGTCTTGATTAGAATCTTTTTTCCAAGTAATTAATCGAGAAAGAGTGTCCTTCCAATTACCTAAGCGTAATACACCTTTTTCTATTACAATTGAATGACCTAATTTTATGTGATTTAACATTTCTGAATTAATATGCATGTTATATCCTTATTTAATTAATATTAACTTATATTGTAAACAACTAATGTTAATTTTGTGTTAATCGAATGTTAAATTACAATTAATTAAAATTTTGTTTAACCATTTTAAATTTATTCCCTTGTAGAAATCTTACTTGCATTCAAAAGTTTAAATTACCTAATCTATGCCCATTATTTCTAAATAAGGATTTGTTATCATGCCCCATCTTAATACGACCTTAGGATTAATTTCATCGAGATTAGTTGTAAAATTCCTTTTTTCGGTGTTAACACTGTTTTTTCCCATTTCCCTAACAGCGGTCGTTGAATCGCCAGAACTTTCGCGCGGGTCTAAATCGCAGTTAGATGCCGATAGCAGTATTGTTTCTGATCTTACTTTGGAAGAAAAAGTAGGTCAACTTCTCATCGTTCACTTCAATGGAAAAAAAATTAATTACGATGCGCGATTTTTAATTGAGAAGGTTCATGTTGGTGGTTTCGTTTATTTTGAATGGGCAAATGGTTTAGAAGATCCAATTCAAGTGCATCGCTTGAGCCAATCATTACAAGATTTTGCTGAACTGTATTCATTACCATTGTTTATCACAATAGATCAAGAAGGTGGTTCCGTTGTACGTCTAAAGAAGGGGTTTACCATATTTCCAAGCAATTATGCATTAGGACGAACCAAAAATCCCGAATTTGCTATGGAAACAGCTTTTGCAATAGGACAAGAATTGCGGGCAGTTGGCATTAACATGAATTTAGCGCCTGTTGTCGATGTGAATAGCAATTTGAAAAATCCCATTATCGGCATTCGATCATTTAGCAGTATTCCTACTGAAGTTGCAAAATTTGGTAGAATGGCTTTGGAGGGTTATCGTAAATCGAAAATAATTGCTGTGCTTAAACATTTTCCAGGTCACGGAGACACTGAAGCCGACTCCCATGTATCATTACCAATTGCTAGGCATGATAAAAAACTGTTTGAAGAAATTGAATTATATCCATTTGCACAATTGTCTCCAAATGCTGATGCCATTTTAACTTCTCATGTGCTATTGCCAGCTTGGGATCCCGATAATTGTGTAACATTTTCTCCCACGATCATTCAAGGATTGCTTAGAGAAAAATTAGGATTTGATGGAATTGTCATGAGCGATTCATTAGTCATGCAAGGATTATTATCCATTTGTCCTTCTATAGAGGAAGCTGCAATTCGTTGTTTTGAAGCAGGTCATGATATCATATTGCTTGGAGGAAAACAGCTCGCGCATAAGCAAACAGGCTTTGAACTATCTGTCGAAGATATTACTCGAATTCATCAAGCTTTAGTTAATGCTGTAAAACAAGGTAGGATCTCAACGGAGCGCCTCGATGCATCTGTTAATAGAATTGTAAGGTTAAAAAGAAAATATTCTCTAGGCCAAATAGAAAATTTACGCGATAATTTACATCTTTTGGGAACATTTGAGAATAAAGAATTGGCAAAAGATATTGCAAAACAAGCAATTCAAGTCATGCATACACGTGTAGATTTACCATATTCCAAACCCTTGAAAAAAGTTCTTGTTGTTGCCCCTGAAGCAATTAAAAAAGAAATTGAGAATACCAATCTGTCAAAGATCGGTGAAGAAACAAAGTTTTTTTATTATCAAGGATTTGATCCCAAAATTTCAGAAAAAAATCAGGTAAACAAACTATCTCTTTGGGCAGATACATTAATAGTTTGTTCATATAACGCATGGAAAAATGAAGAACAAAAAGAAATGATTTTCAATATGCAAAACTCTAAAAAGCCTCTTTTCATCTTCGTGCTGAACAATCCCCAAGATTCGACACTATTTTCTAGAGCTACTGTAATTTTGAATACCTTCAGTCCGGATCGCAACTCTATTCAAGCAGGAATTAATATGATGTTTGAGAAGAGTGATATTTATGAATAAACAATGGATTATTTCACTTGCCATTTTAGGATTTATTTTTCTTTTTGGGTTTAATGTGAGGCCTAATTCAAATATTGTGTTGTCATCAGAGATGGCTCAAAAAATGGGATTGAAAATTTGGAAGAATGAATGTGGGGGTAAAATTGAAGGATTAACCTCTTGGAATGAAGGTGAGGAGTTTGCCTCCTTAGGAATCGGTCATTTTATTTGGTATCCAGCTGGTGAGGCAGTGGTATTTCAACAATCTTTTCCAAGCTTATTGGAGACCTTTAAAAAAAATAAGGTTGCGTTACCATTATGGTTAAATGATGCAGTAGGTTGTCCTTGGAAATCTCGTCAGGAGTTTATTGAATCAAAAGAAACTACTGAGATGAAAGAGTTACGGCAAATTTTATCCGAGCAGCTGTCTTTACAGGTTAGTTTTATGGTCGATCGGCTTCAGAATGCTCTTCCAGCAATGTTAAAATCCATACCTAATGAGAACAAAAAGGCTATCGCATATCAGTTTCATCGATTAGCACGCACTCCTCAGGGTGTTTTTGTTCTTTTGGATTATATTAACTTTAAGGGTGAGGGGATATCATCGAAAGAGCGCTATCAAACTGAAGGATGGGGGCTGGTACAGGTGTTAACTATTATGAAAGGGTCCACACCAGAAACCGCTGTTAAAGAGTTTATTGATTCAGCAAAAAAAATTCTCTCAAAGCGAGTGCAGAATTCACCCAAGGAGCGAAACGAGCATAGGTGGTTAAGAGGTTGGTATAGTCGAATAGATGGATATACCAACATCTAGTTAACATATACCATTCAATCCCGGGCGTGCTTTGCCCATAAGTATAAAATCCAATAGTGGCGGTTTCAAACAAAGCGAAAGAGGGCTTTCGCACTCCAAACGCTTCGCGTAAAATTAGTAAATTCATATCATCAAAGCTACGCAAAGCGTTTGGAGTGCGAAAGTCCTCTTTCGCTTTGTTTGAAACGGCCATTTTTGAATGCAGGCAGTTCATGGGAAATTATCTAGAGGATTATATATCTAAAAAATAAACTTGATTTTTAATTTAATTAGTGTTATAATTATTACTGTTAATGGAAAATAAGAACTTAAAAAGGAGTTCAAAATGCAAACATTGTTGTTACAGAAACAGTTATTCTCAAACCCTAAAATTGCTATTTCTTGTTCTTCTTTCCATCATCATTTCCATCATTCTATTCATTCTTACTAGTAATCGAGGCTGAAATTAGCCTATCGCTGGATCTTATTCCATTTACATATACGAAACACAATAAAAATTTGATTTTATTGTTGTTTTTAGAATTTTTGGATTATTATTACTTTTGGATTTAATTATGGATTTACCAATATTTGTTGCTTTACTTTTCGTCATTCAATTGCTTTGTTTGATTGCAGGAAGTCGTGTTTTAAAAAATTTGAAAACTGAAAATGATTATTTTCTAGCCGGTAAAGATGTGAAATTCTTTCCCCTTCTGATGACCTTCATTGCCACCCAAGTTGGAGGCGGTATGATTTTAGGAGCATCCGAGGAAGCCTATCAATATGGCTGGTATGTTCTTCTCTACCCAATGGGTGCTTGCTTAGGATTTTTACTTCTAGCTGGCGGCATTGGACGAAAATTAGCTCAATTTCAAGTGTCCACAGTGGCTCAATTATTTGAAGTCATCTATAAGTCTGTTGCATTAAAAAAAGTTGCTTCGTTACTTTCGATTGTATCGTTATTTATGGTACTAGTTGCGCAGGTCATCGCTTCTAAAAAATTTATGATTAGTATTGGTGTCAATCAGAACGAATTATTTATTCTATTCTGGGCGGTTATCATTTTTTATACCGTTATGGGTGGCTTAAAGGCGGTTGTCTCGATTGATATTATCCAAGCTTCTTTTTTTCTTATCGTCTTCGTTGCGAGTTTTGGTTATGTGTTATATACAATTGAAACTCCTTTAGCACATGTGATGAGTCCTGGCATCAATTCCGATAAATTTGATTTCGATGCTTCAAAGTTATCTGGATGGTTATTTATGCCTTTACTATTTATGGTAATTGAGCAAGATATGGCCCAACGTTGCTTTGCAGCAAAATCTCCTCGCGTTGTTACAAAAGCCGCATTATGGTCAGCCATTATCATATTTTTAATATGTGTCATTCCAATTTTCTTCGGAATTTTAGGAAAAAGCCTTAACATTAATATTGAGGAAGGGGCTAGTGTGTTTATGACAGTCACACAAGCAATAACAAGCCCTGCCTTTGCAGCTTTCATTGGTTGCGCAGTATTGATGGCGATTATATCGACAGCAATTTCTTTAATTAATGCCGTAAGCTCAAATCTTACACAAGATTTTACTTTGTCCATTTTTAAAGGTTCAAGTATTCAAAAATCTCGTTGGATTACTACTGCTATTGGAATGGGGGCATTTTTATTATCGTTTTCATTCAATAATGTCGTTGACCTGTTGATAGTGAGTTATGAACTTTCCGTTTATTGTTTATTTATCCCGGTCATTATTGCATTATTTAAACCAGATGGAAATCGCTCTTCTGCAGCTTTAGCGATTTTATTTGGAGCGATAGGATTTTTCTTATTTAGGATGTACCCTGTAATAATTCCAAAGGAAATAGCGAGTGTTCTCCTTTCCGGAGTAGGTTTTGGGCTAGGTGAATTGTGGGAATGGAAAAAAAGAAGAGATAATAAAGCTATTTCAATAATTGAATAAACCTTTTTTCAATCCTTCAAACGGATTATACTCCTGAGTATAAACACAAAGACACGAAGACACAAAGATTAAGGCTCATCTTCACTAGTTTCTTCGTGTCTTTGTGTCTTTGTGTTTAATTTTTCTAATTCATTACCTTCACCCCATATTGTGCCATACGTCGTATAAATTAATTCTAATTAAAGTCTTTACTTGACGTATCAAAAGCATTGATTGATTGATTTTCTATTGACTCTTCTGTTTTTTTTGATAAGATACTTCGTGATCATACTTTTATTTTTCAACCAAGGATGTTTTATGCAATATAGTGCAGCAGCCCCATTACTAGGAGCAGGAGCAGGAGCGGCGGGAGCCGGTATCCCACAATCACATCAATATTATTCATATACTCAGCAACAATCCCCTCAGCAACAGAGTGTTCCTCAAATGGGTGCTTATAGTGGACCACAAGTTACTATAGATGCCGGAACGTTCCAACAAATGGTAGCAGCAGCAGCTGCAGGACAACAGTTAGTTGCTCAACACCAAGCAGCCCAACATTATGCAGCCCAACAACAGCAGCCAGCTCAACAACGACCAAAGGAAATTAGGCTAAAAAATGGTTCTACCTATATTGGAGAAGTTAATAAAGAGGGTGTTCCTCATGGTAATGGAAAACTAATATATCCTGCTTCCGACCCATATAAAAGACTTAGTTATGAAGGTCAATTTCAGAATTCTTTTCCAGATGGGCAAGGAACAATGCGCTGGGCATCTGGCGAGGTCCATGTAGGTTTTTTTGTTAACAATGCCACGCATGGTCAAGGGCATCGAACCGCTCCTGGAGGACGCAGTTGGGTTGGAGAATTTAGAAATGGAAAAGAATGGGATGTGGAGTATAGAGTTCCTTGGAATGGAGGGTATTATACAAAAAAACAGGGTGGAAAGCATGATTGCTGTTGCGTAATTCAGTAAAATAATTTAATGCAATAAACATTTATTGTTTTCTGAGGCAGCTCAACACAAAGAATGAACGATCTTCAGCTTTTCTACTTAAGTTGATTTTTGCCTTGCGTAATATGTCGTCAACTTGTTTTTGCGGAGACAATTGACCCGATTCTTCTAACCAAGTCCTGAAGAGCTCTTCCGCTGAATGGACCTCTTCGGGATTTGTACTAATCGTAGCTTCCAATAGCAATGTATCCCCAATATGCCACGCCGATGTCACTTCCTTGAATTGAACTTGAGAATCAGATCCAAGTGGTGGATAATTTGATTGAATCTGCTTTATTTGATGTGACATTTTAGGTATATGCCAAAGTTGCCCTAATCCGCATGAAATAAATCTAAAAAGGTTCGATTTTGGTTCAATAATTAGATAGCTGAAGGCAAATTTCTGCTTCATTGGGTCGTCTAGAAGGAGCGCATTGAGAACGGTTGCCATTTCCTCAGGTTTTTTTGTTAACTGACTTAGTGATCGTACCATTCCTCTTAAAACAGATGTATATACAATACCCGGTGATCCCTTTATTGAGGGATCTCCAATGATGATTCCGTAAGCTCCATGTGCAAGATCAAAAAAATCATAGTAAAGGCTAGAAATACCTAAACTTCTATAGGAGCCGAATCCAATTTCAGTTTCAGACCAATTGGGCGGCTCTTGGGGAACAAGGCTATGTTGCGCTTTTCGTAGGCTTTCTGATAGGTCGCTCAACGGAGCAACCTCTTTATTTTCTTTTAATAACGCTGGCGAGTTAATATATGCCGAAAGATCCATCATGAAATCGACAATGTCTTGATAGCGATCTTCAATTTTTGGTTGTAAAGCCTTTGTTAGTATCTTTTGGATGCCTTTAGGCATGATTGAAAGATGGATTTGGCCGTGGCTTAATTTACCAAGCACGAGTTCGTATGCGATGATGCCTAATGAATAGATGTCAGAGGGATATGAAGTAGATTCTGGGTTTTCCCTTTGCTCAGGACTCATATAAATCGGTGTTCCGATAAGACGTCGTTTGTGGATGCTATTATTTGCAATTTCTTCTGTTAACAATTGAGAGATACCAAAGTCGATAACCTTTACACCACCCGATTCTGTGATGAGAATATTTTCTGGTTTCAGATCTCTATGAATAACCCCATGGGCATGTAGGTGACATAGAGCCATGGCTATTTCCATGACAATTTCTAGTGCATATTTTAAGGAGATAAGATTGCGTAGTAAATATTGTCGAAGAGAAATACCCTGGATAAACTCCATGGCGATGTATAGCCCACCTTCCCATTGCCCTTGACCATATAATTTTACGATGTTGGGATGATCCGCAAGGCCAATGATTTCTGCTTCGCGTAGAAATCGCTGAACCATTTCAGGATTAGAAGCAAATTCGGGAAATAGAGCCTTAATGGTGATGGGTTCTCTTGTATCGGGATGGGTAGCCAAATATAAATGACTCATTCCACCCTTCTCAAGGAGGGCTTCAATTTTATAGGGTCCAATTTGCTTTGGAATCTGCTCTGCAGCAGATTCCATGCCGACAACTGTTGGCAATGTTACTTGCCTGTGAAATTCAGATTCTGCCATAAGTAGTCGTCTTAAAACTCAGGTTTTATTGTAGATTACATTCCAAGTTCTAAAATTCTAACACCAATGGAATCACCCATTCGTACTAATTCGCCTTTTCCAATGGTTTTGCCGTTAACAATCAAATTGACACCATCTTCTGGATGAATATTTAAATCAAGTAGATTACCTGGTTCGAGTGATAACAACTTGTCCATGGTCATACGAATCTGACCAATTTCTACCACCATAGAGACATAAACATCACGAGGTGATATATGGCCATGATCTTCTACTGGTGTTGAGGGAGCTTCGACTTTAGGCGCAGCTTTAGGCGCAGCTTTTTTTGGTTCTTCTTTTGCCGGTGCCATTTTAGATGGAGCAGCCATTGGAGGAGCCATTTCATTCGTTTCTTCTTCAATAATTTCAGTCTCTTCATCCAAATCGTCTAAAGATTCATCAAGATCTAACTCTGCATCGGTTTCATCTTCTTCTTCTGTTTCGTCTTCTTCCTCTTCGAGCTCTTCATCTTCTGTCAGATCGAAATCTTCAAACTCATCTTCATCCTCTTCATCTTCTTCTTTTTTTGCCATAGGGGCCTCCACATCTTGATATAATGTAAAATCGGTAATTTTTATTTGATTTTTTTGGAACTCACCTCGGATCGCATGTCTGTTTCCTAATGTAAGTGTAAGTTGTCCTTTAAGCATTTCTGGATCGAGTGTATATTCGTCTAAAGAGATCCAATCTCCAAGATTTATACTTGTTAATTCTGCCAAAGATAGTTTTGTCTTTCCAGCTTGGACGTGAAGCAACACCTCCACTTCTGAAGCCAATTTTTTTGAAAGATCAGAAGATTCACCTTTCTTAGCAAAATGCTCTATCCAGGATTGTCTTAGCTCTGATAAAACGATTAATCGACCCCAGAGAACTTGTCCTTGGATCGATATTGAAACGTCTAGACAAAGTGCGTTTTCTATGGGGATTTTTGTCTGACTAGTTAAAATCGGTGCTATCGACTTATCAAAATCAATTTGAGTAATGTTATAAAGAACTTCTAGAGCTAAAAAGCGATAGAAAGCCTCAGTGAGTATTCTATCTTGAAAACTAATAGGATGGCTTTCTTTCGTCAATAATTGGGATTCAAGACTAGCCATTTCTTGTTCAGGCATCACCCAACAGACAGTTCCTGTAAATGTTGGGATAGAAAAAATGAGAGGAACGGGAGAATCACCAAGATCTTCATAGAGTTCTTCAGAGGTACGCCATTTCAACTCACCGGGAAGAATTTGAATGGGTTCTTTTTCAAACGATTGACTAATGCGCGCACTAAGTTGTTCCCAGGGAAATGTCGGAGCAGATCCAGTCAACGGAATAGTGTCGAGCTCTTTCAGCTCAGGTTTGACCTCTTTTATCCAATCGTATGGTTTCGATATTGTCGGCATCTTCACTTTGGGGTTAATAGCGTAAATAATAAAAACTCTGTCAAAAATATATAATATCAGTAAGTTAGAGTGATTTATAACTTCTTTCTTTATACCAATAAATTGATATTTTAGGGGGAAAAATTTTGAAAAAAACCAACTAAACAATAGAAGTTTTTTAAACTTATCGTTTAGTTGGCTTTAGATTAGGCTGCTATTATGCGTTTTCTTCTTTATTTTGCTTTTTTTGACCTTGTTGTTGTTCCCTTTGTTCTCTAGCAAATCGATATGATGTTTCATTTTGTGTTTGAGCATCTGCGGGCTTCAATGAGGTAGTAAATGCATTAATACTATATTCATTGCCCAAACTTAATTTTAAACCTTCTTCAAAGGCATCTTTAGTGTTTTTTAATGCTATCTGTGCTTCTTGCCTTAAATTTGAAAACGCAATACTAAAAGCAGTAGGATTTTCTTTCGAATTGATCAATGTTAATTGTGCACCTGCAAATAGGGGAGGAAACTTTAAATCAAGTGTTGTTTCTGTGAGTCCTTCTTTTTGAATGACTTGCATTCCTTCGACTATTTGTTTGAGAAGATTTTGCATTTCAATTCGACTTACAACTGTTTTTTTGCCTTCTAGGTCTTTATTATCAGCATTCACAGCTTGAGCAATAGGATTTATTTGTGCAAGATCTGGGTGATCATGAGCAAATTCTGCACCTGTTAGGTTAGAGCGTAATATTTTTTCCTTTTTAGAAGCATAAGCTGTAGCATCAGTTTGAAGGGCATCCTGAGATGCATTCAATTTTTTATTAGACGCAACTAATTCAGCAGATCGTGTGCTTGAAAGTTTATTTTGATCTTTTATTGCTTTTGAATTTACCATTTGATCTTGGACGGCTTCTTCACCTTTCTCGTTAGCGGATAGTGCAGCGTTGGTTTGCATTTGATCAGAAAGTTCTTTATTGGCTTCCGCTTGTTCAATAGAAGCTTGCTCGGCATCTGCCAGCATTAGATCATCTTTGGGGTTTGTGGAAGGAATTTCAAATTTCCTTTTTTTGGCCATTATTTCATCAGCGCTGAGCTTTTCGGAATCAAAATCTTCAGAATTTTGTGAATCTTCTTTTAAAGTGGTTTTTTTCTTATTCAAAGATGCAAAAAGGGATAGAGGATTATCCTTTTCTTGTTCTGGAATAACTTCCTCTTCTTCCTCACGATGATCTTTCTTCGTAGCCGCTAAAACTTTAGAAAAGTTTTTTTTAGCGTTCAGCGGTGGTCCATAGGGTTTGTTTTTGTTGATGGCATTCGCCTTATGGTCATCTTGTGGATTGGTTTTAATGGGTCCTGATGGTATGTGATTCATAACGCTACTCCTTTGCCTCTCTCAAAACGGGCCTTTAATCCCATTAGGATAATTTTTTCTTGGGTTTTTGGGTAAAATAAATAACTGTACCCAACTCATCTTGTTCGCGCCCTTCGATAATATCATATTCTTTGCGCATTTCCTTTTCCCAGTCTTTTTTATGTGTGACAAGTTTGTCAACTTCCTGGCGCTTTTTCCTTAAATCATCTTGTGCCAGCTCTAAATTTTTAACGGCTACATTCACAAGTTCTTGTTGATCTTTTACTTTTTTTTCTTCTACTTTTAATTTTTCATCAACAATTTTTAAATAAACCTTCATCTGTTGAACTTTAGGACTTGTCATCACATGGTCAAGAGTGTCACGCAGTTGCGTTAATTTATCCTGCTGATGTTTTTTAACCTTATTCCTTTCAGCTTCTCTTTGAGCAAGTTTTTCTTGTTCTTTTTGTAATGCTAACTTTTTTTCTAATACGACCTTTTCAGCATCCTCGACACGTTTTTGTTTAACCTCGATAATCTGTTTTAAAGGATAGACGATTTTGTTGACCATAAATGCTCATAGGTTTTTATCTAAAAAGGGCTTTTAGCAATTGTAGTGACTCCTGAAATGAACATTTTTCATCTACACCTTGTTTTAAAAATTTCAGCACTTTATCAATATGGTCGATGGCAAAATCACCCGCCTTATCCGAACCTCTTTTGTATTCACCGATCTTTATCAATAATTCGTTTTTCTTATAGTTTGCCAGTACTTCTTTAAGTTTTCCAACAAGCTGTAAATGATCCTTTGAAACAATAGAATTCATTACACGACTTGCGGAGGATAGTACATCGATAGCAGGATAGTGATATTGACGTGCAAGATCACTTGATAAGATGATATGTCCATCCAAAATTGATCGTACTTCGTCAGCGACAGGTTCATTCATATCATCGCCGGCTACCAATATTGTGTAAAATGCTGTTATATTACCAACGTCGGAGTTTCCTGAGCGTTCTAGCAATTTAGGCAATGTCGAAAATACCGAAGGTGTATACCCAGCTCTTGCAGGGGGTTCTCCGGCTGCTAGACCAACTTCACGTAAAGCTCGCGCAAAACGAGTGATCGAATCCATCATTAAAATGACTGATTTACCCTGATCACGGAAATATTCAGCAATTGCCGTTCCAACGTAAGCAGCATTTAATCTTAATTGTGAGGCCTGATCTGAAGTCGAAACAATCAATACGGATCGTTTTAGACCTTCAGGACCTAAATCTTTTTCAATAAATTCACGTAATTCCCGTCCACGTTCACCGATAAGACTTATGACGTTAACATCAGCGACAGCGTTTCTTGCAATCATACCTAGTAAAGTGGATTTACCACCACCCGCTGCTGCAAATATCCCCACACGTTGACCTAGACCTGTTGTTAAGGTTGCATCAATAGCTCTAACACCTACTGATATTGGTTCCTTGATAGGCATTCTCTTAACAGGATCAGGAGGAGATTGAATAATCGGATATGTTTCAGTAAGTATCAGTGGACCTTTTGTTTCGACGTCGAGAGGTTCGCCAAGGCCATTTAAAATTCTTCCTAATAATTGAGGTCCTACTTTGATATGCAGAGGAAGATGGGTTGGAATGACTTCGGAAGAGGGACCAATACCAGTCATTTCTCCAAGTGGGGATAGTAGAACTTCATCTCTAGTGAATCCAACAACTTCAGCACGCAAAGGGTCACCAGCGCGTTTGATAAGACAGACTTCTCCAATTTTAACGTGGGGAACGACGGCTTTAATTAACATGCCCACAATTTCAGTAATACGTCCATTGATTGTTGTGAGCTGCAGTTCGTCGAGATCGCCCAGTAATTTATCCATATCATTAAACATCATGAGAACCTTATGTGGAAATCAATAGAGAGCAAACAATACTCAAGTCATGTATCAAGTCATTATACTTGAACGTTCATGAGTGTCTTAGTAGATTCTAAAGCTTTATTTAAACAACTAGTAAATAATTCAAGTTGTTGTTGAATCAGACCCATTTTCATTTGAATGACAAGCATATTTACGGGTGATAATTCAGCATTTTTTTGACTCAGAGCTTGTATTGAGTCTTGTAAGTGTTCCAGCTGATATTGACCTTGAGTTAAGTATCCTAAAAAGCGTTGTAATGGGTTACCTGCAGTTACAGCAGGATTTGCTTGTGCTGCTCCAGCATATTCAACACCGGCTTTTGATAAAGCAATTTTCAGCGTATCATCGATGTGTGATAACCGATTTTGTAAGATATTTTGGTATGAAGTTTTAATATTTTCAGCTTGAGAAAGCTGTGATTTAACGCCTTCAATTTGAGCGATGAGGGTAGAAGCTTGATTTTTAATGTTGCCTGGAGTGAGCTGTGCAACTTCATTTACTTTAGTGTGTAGTTTTTTTACTTCATCCATCAGGGATGATTTAGGGGTCGTTTGCTCTACGTTTAATGCTGAGGCATCCGCTTTTTGAGCTCGTCCTGCTGGAGTAGGATTTTGATCTGCGGTCATAAGTGCATCAAAATGTTCCTTGTTGGGAGCAACACGTTCAGATGGTGCTTCCACTGTCGCAGGTTGTTTGCTGAGGGCTTCGCTAACTTTTTTAACAGCCTCGATTCTATCTTCTAATGCCATGGCAAAATTCCTTTTTTAGGGACGTTTGCAAGTATTTATTTTTATATTATTTGCAATATTAATAAAATATTACTTATGGCTAGCATTCACGAGGAAATTGATTTACATTTCCTCGTGAATGCTAGCCATAAGCAACTTTCGAAAGCGGCTAAACCAAAGCTTAGCCAGCCAACGATTATGATTTAACGTTACGTGCCATTGATTGAATTGCTCCGTTCGCAGCACCTACAACAGATGACGACATCTCGGACAACTGTGATAAGTGGTTCATCAACATTTGCATGTCAAACATATCTGCGATACTAATCGAGCTACGTCTTGATTTCAATATAGCAAGTTTTGCTTTAGCGCTTACTGTCGCATCGTTAACGATGTCCAACAGATAACGTAAATTAAATCCTACCTGGACCGAGTTAAGACTCGATTTACCACCAGGGCTATCTCCTAAGAAACTTGACATATTATTTTCCTCCTACTTACATTATTGTTAAATAATAAGTTCAGTAGGGAATTCAGAGTTGGGAAATTACACTTCCTGAAGTCGCCCCAAGTTTTCTTGGTTCGGCTTCGATTCTGAAACGCTACACTTATAGTTGTTTATTACTAGTCAAAAATAAATTTTATTCTGGGATAAGAAACCTATTCTGTTCATTTCTTCTACCTAATAGTCATATATACTTATCTCCTACTTTTTATTATATCAAATCATATTAATTAAAGCAAGTATTTGACACTTTTATTTGCGATAATTAAAAATTTAAATAATAAATACAATAAACATAGGATATTGCAAGTTTAATGCCATATTATGATTTTTTGTCTTCTTCTTCTTCTTTTTCTTCTTTTTCCATTTGGCTTGCAAAAAATGGAGATAACGATTTTTTAGAGAGATCTTTTTCCGACCATTCCAATGAGATCGTTCCTAGATTCTTAATAGTTGGGTCATTTGATTTTTCAATCATCTCACGAATGAGTTTTTCGCCCTTTTTACGCTTTGACTTGGTCAATAGGTAACTGATACCTAGAAATGTTTGTGCTAAATGATTATCAGGTTCTTTTTCGACCACTGATTCAAATATACGTGTAGCTTCTTTGACTTCCAATTTGTTAAGCGATATATAGCCTAAGCCAATTTGAGGAGCTGAGCTTAAGGGACTCAACGCTTGAGCAGCGTTAAAGATCCGAGCAGCACTGGTCTCATCTAATTGTTTTACAGCCACAAATCCCGCTTCTATTAACAAAGCGAAATCTTCTTTAAATTCTAGTATTTTTTCTGATTCCATAAAAGAAGTCCTTTTTTGTTAAAGGGGCTTTTTATTTTTTTGTTCCAAACCTTGATATTACTTTCATTAAGGCATTGTACCCATGCAACAATGTGCCAAAACGATCGAAATCAGACTGATTTTCTCCACTTCGCAATTGATCTTTGATTTTCTGAATTTTTGCTTCCACTTTTTGCTTAATTTCTCTATTTTTTTGTGGATTTTTCAGTTCTTTTTCCAAATCAAAGACGAATTCTTCTGGTTGTTTTTTCTTTTTTTGATCTTCTAAACCAAACATGTCATCACCTCTCTTATTTGTTATAATCAATACGGTATGTGGTTCCTTCCTTCATTAGGAGAATGGCATTTGGAGAAATTTTTGTGATGGCCATTCCATCTATGACATCTCCTTCTGAAACAATGCGTCCATTGATTATCACGGTATATTTGTCTCCAACACGCGACTGTCCGGTCACTTCGTATTGGTTTGTAACGTTTACAATTCCTGATTCCGGGGTTTGTGTATGAGTTAGGTTATTAACAAACCTAACGCCTGGAATATCTTTTATTTTTTGAACGATATCATTCACTTCATCAGTTTTGTCTATCGGAGTCGTTCCGGTTAAAGTAACTTCACCATTAGAAAATTGCGGTGTCACATTTGCTAAGTTAGCATGCTGCAACCAGCTATTAATTTGACTAATCAAATCTTCTTCTACAACAATTTCATTTTTAAGCAAATCAAGATAAGGAAAGTTGATGCTGATATAATCGTTGAGCTGTTCTGCTTGTTTTTTTGTCTTCAAATATCCTGATAAAACAAACTCAGCAGCAGCAGGAGAATGAATTGTAATACCTTGCCAAGCGGGATTACGAGTGATAACGGAATTTAATTCGCGCCATACACCTTCGTCGATAATAAGGCCTGAATCGTCAATGTTTTTAATAAACTTCAAATTCTGTAGACCATACATCAATTGATTTTTATCTGCCCCACTCGCCACATGTCCCAAAAGTAATAAGCTGCCGTTTGCTTTGTTAAAAGAGTACTTGACTGAAGTGTACGGCGTTAAAACCTGATCGATCATTTGCGGAGCTTCTACTAGAGATTCATGCTGAACGGGTTCGCTCTTAAATAGAGAATACGTAGCAATGCTCCCGAGTGAGAATAAACCTAAAATAATAGATGCTACAATGATGGGGCCCCAATTTCTTGGAGGTGGTGTAACAGGAACTGGCTCAATCGGCTTAGAAGCAGCTTCAGCTTCTCTTTTTGATGCGGCAGCAAGCTCTTGAGCTTCTCTTTCTTTTTTCATTTCTTCATCATGTTGAAGTACTTTTACAATTGAGGGAAGTAGTGGGGAAATGATTGTTTGCATTTCGCCTTCACGATCGTAAACGACGAAGGAGGTTGTCCCCATGGTAACGATCACACTGGGGGATAGAGTAAGTTTTCCTTCAATTTTTTCGTTATTTACTAAAACACCGTTACGGCTTTTTAAATCTTCAATATAGAGATGATCTTCATCTGAGATAGCGATGCGGGCATGTTGACGTGAAACGCTTGTATCATGGAATACGATATCGCATGAATGCGAATCGGTTCCGATAGTATAGCTATGACCTGTTTGCATGTAAAATTCAGCGCCATTATTTGGTCCACTAATGACTTTTAGTAGCCAGCGTCCCGTTTCGTTAAGGCCAAAATTGATGTCAGCTAAATGAGTTTGTTCGTTATCCCCGTCAAATATAGTATCTCCATCTTCCTCAGGAATTTTTGTGAGATAACCATTTTCATCGATATTGCGTATGATGGTGGGAGCGGAGTATGGGGTGCCATTTTCATCTTCTATGATATGTGCGGATGTATCTGAGTAGAAACGAAATATTTCATTACCGATTCTAACGGTATCGCCTTGTTGCATCAAGCGCGGTTTGTCAGTGACTAATTCATCATTAACCTGAATTGGGTTTGTCGTGCTTAGATTTTCAAAAACAATCCCTTCAGGAGTTTGACGAGCAATCAGATGTTTTCTTGAAGTAAGGGGATCCTCGATAACAAGTTGGCATTGTTCTGGATCGCGTCCAATAATCCAACTGTCACCATTTTCTAATGAAAGGACTAATCCTTTCAGATCTCCCTCTTCAGCTACTAATCTTGCTACCATAAGTAGTCACCATATTAATTATTTATTTTTATAGTTATTCACAAATTTATATTATAACAGAATCTTCAATGTGGATACAACCTAAAAACGGTAATTGCAGCTAGTTAAGAATCTTGACGTATAAAGTTTTGAATGTTTTTCATAAAGTTATAATCCACAATAATGGTCTTATCGTCTATTGAGAGCAGCATCTTTATTTTCTAACGTGGTTTTTTTAATGGTACATTCAAATTTAAGGATTCTTTTCTCCAAAAATCGATACTGTTAATAAAATCCTCTAATTTATCTCTCCATTCATTATAACTGCTATTGTAATCAACTTCCATTGAAAGAGTTAAAAGCTTGGCTTCTTCGTCTAAACCGATGGCAGATCCAAGAGTCCCTTTTCCAAATAAGTTGGCTTCCATTGCTCTTGCAATAAAAAAATCGACTTTTTCCTTTGGTAGGGGACCGATAATCGCTTTAAAGGCATACTCACCTTCATTATTTCTCAAGGCTTCAACTTCGATGTCATCTTCGAAGGGAATTTTGTAATGTCCCGGTTCCGTGATGACAATGAGATCTTGAATTTCTAATTCGTTACCTAATTGTTCGATGAAGGTTTCTAACATACGTTTTATTCCTAATTTATAGGTTTTTAGTCATATTCATATATTACCTACAATTTTCGTGCCAATTTAAGTCTGGCAGAAGAAATGGAATCATTATAAGCAAGTATTTACAACTTCGGCATTCATTTTCCTAGTTCGATAGCATATTTTTTATTATACCTCCGGATGCTGTTAAATAGTAAAACGTATCCACAAAAAACCGAAAGTCCTCTTTCGCTTTCTTTTGGCTGCGATCTCTTATTTTGAAAGCATTGGCCTATCACCATCACCCATGAATAAGCAAGATCTTTGCTTTTTTTATTTATGATGTTTGAAATATTGAATTTCTCTTTCATGTTGCATAGCCCCTTCACGAGTATCAAAAGTGCCAAGATTTCGACGTTTTCCGGTACGTGTGTCTATTGAACGAGAATATATTCTATATTGTCCAGATTTTAGTTTACGTATCATACATCCCTCCTTTCTCATTTAATTTGGATTCAATGAGAATCTAAGAATGATCATGCAAAATATGAGCCATATTATTCTCAAATATCAATAAACCAGACTTGAAGTGCCATCATCTTACAGCCACAGGTCGAAGGCTTGAGAACATCAACAAGTGCAGACGATAGCTTAAGGAGGCATAAATTCCGACTTTTGGAAAAAAATCTAAATCCACATCTTCTTATGTTCTTTAAAAATCTATAAAATCAAGTTTATGTAGTCAAAGAATATGCCTAAACAGATATTTACTTGAACTTACCAAATTTATTTTATTTTTTCAGATGACCTCAATTTGAACTTTGAAGCCGCACCACTCGCATAAATAGTTATTATTTTTTATTTCCCATTCCCTTCTTTGTTAACATATTAGAACCACATTCTCCTGCTTTAAAAAATTATATTGATATCTTTACATGGTATTGTTATAGCTGTTTATATAAGCACTACACAAATCACACACCAAAATCAGGTGTAAGACATTTCTCATTGTTATCTGCCCTACAAGCATAGGAAAGTGGTAACATAAAATATTAAGAGGCTTATGAAAAGATCGATCTTAATAGTAAAATACTCAACCAAACCAAATTATAGAAAATATCGCTGAATTAGTTTTTTTTGTATTAGTTATTTAACGATTTAAAAAAAAACGATATCGCCGATAGCACGCTCCCTTATTTTTGAATTTTTTTAAAAAATTATTTTTGTGTTTTTAAGTAAGCAACAAAAAACAAAAAAAGGAGAAGTAAATGCAATATATTTCTATTTGTCCACAATTAATTGATATAACGTTAAAATTAAATGATACATATCACGATGGAGTTGAAATTTCAGAAAATTTCAAAAAAATTCTAAGTGGTAAAAAATTAGATTCGAAAGAAAAAGCCCATCTTTGCTGTAAAATTTTCATCGTCGCCAATAATTCCATAAATATCGTTGCAGAAGTAGTAGATCTTACAAATGTATTTAAAGGAAATACTTCAAGTTTAAGAATACGAACTATTTCAGCAACATCCAGCGCTTGTTCTTCAGTCGGCAAGCAAACATTAAATATTCTAAAAGGAAAAGTCGATTTCTTTTGCATTCTAGGAACCACGAGTGAAGTAGTTCGAATGCAGGGAGTAATCACACAGAACTATTATATAGAAACAGTTGGAAAATATTTGAAAACTATTTCTGACATACCCTCAAACTATGCCAGAGCTGTGGAACTATATAAAGCAGCCAAAGAATATCAAGAAACCGCGATGGAAAAATTCACATCCTATCGTCATAGCCTACGATCCCTCAAATTCGATGAAGAATTGAATAAAAAATTTAAAATGATTCCAAAGAAATCTTATTCGCACTTTCCTGATAAATGTACGATCACACGAAGGCCAATCCGTTTTCCGGTTGTTTTTATAGATACCCCTACAATTGTTTTTGAAAAAGATGTAGTAATTTTGGAAATGGGCCATTACCAAAAAGAAAAAGAAAATGAAATAGATCTATTAGCAACGTACAGCGCTTTGAGAAATACAGAAAATGAAGAAATGACAGAAGAAAATCTAAACGCATGGGAGGAAATATTAATTAAAATAAAGACTTTAAAAACCGCCTTAAATCGAAAACCACATCAATCCATAAAGGAAAAAATGGATAAAGGGTTAACCATTTGCTCGTTAAGAGTAAAAGACAATTTATTGAAAAAAATTGAAAAAAAATTGGCGGAATTGTCCGTTTAATTTGATTTTACAAACTTATTTTACAATTATATTGGAGTAAACTTATGCAAGTAATAAATACCCTGTTTCATGGCATTGATTTAGCTTTTAAGGGCCTTAATTCAGTATGTCGAGGCATAACTATCATAGATAACACAAATCAATTAGTTAATGATGCCGCTACAATGGCAATGAATGAAGATCGTAGACAAAAGTCGGATTATATGAAAGTGGCAACAAGAGGAGCAATCCTTATTTTAGATGTAGCTTCAATTAAAAATGGACATTTCGATCCAAAAAATATTGATGATAAAATAGCACTCTTAAATGATCAGCTAAAAAAAAGTGGAACGGATGAAACAAATGAAAAATTGAAAGCCACTATTTTACGGTTAGAAAAATCAAAAGATCGTTTACAAAAACAATCAGCGGTTTGTCAAGGCGTAGCTTTAGGGGCATCGATCATTGTAGAAGATAAAAATAAATTAAATAGAACCACGTTATATAGAGCGAGTGGTTTGGTAAGAAAAATAGGCGATATTAAAAATAATAAAAATCTGCAAAAAGCCGCTGATGCACTTACATTGGCCACTGTAAGTGGTGATTTCGACCAATTAACCACAGATTTTAATAATTGGTATGCCCTCAAATCTGCAGGAGCACCAAAAGTAGATATAACAAATTTGGTTTATAATAAAATTCCAGAAGCACATCATGAAAATGAAGTGTTTAAACAATTCATATGTCCAATAACGTATGAACCCATTCGATTTCCTGTCACGGCTCCCAATACATCTGGAGGACCAGATCATCATTTTGAACGATCAGCAATTGTCAAGTGGCTTATAGAAGGTAGGAAAACGAATCCAGTTAATAATTTGCCTCTTGACATTAAAGTTTTAAAAGAAAATTTTGATATGCGTAAAATTATTGAAGATGAGATGAATAGATTAAATATACCTTTAAAATAACGGAAGATTATTTATTAAAACCACTGATTTAATTCAGTGGTTTTAATAATGTTTAATATTATCGAATTTACTTTTATTTAATAAATTGTTATTGTTTACAAAACAATTAAATAAAACAAATAAATTTCGCAATTGTTTTTATATAATTTATATTAACCTTTAAAAAGGAGTTATATGTCAATAAGTCCAATACCATCCTTTCAAGTGGGGATGAATGTTATAAGTCAAAGCTTGGATTTAGGTAAACCTGGGTTCAACTATAAGAAATTAGCATTGGCATCAACGATATCAATGTTAACTTTAGTGACAATTAGATCGATTTCAAGGATTTTTCCCCCAACAAATCAAGGTGATGAACAAACATGGAGAACCGCAATTCGAAAAAGGTATGATTCGGTTGTAAATCATCCATGTTTTGGAGGAGGAAGAGAGCATATAATCACAAATAATCTACATCTTACATTTTTTGTGATGGCGTTTGATCGTCTTACAACAATGAAGCCAATGAAAAATAATGCAATCGTTCATGAAGTTCTGATTTATTCAGTGTTATTTGCTTTTTTAAAGCATACTTCAAGTACATATGTGGTACCGATGGTTGAAAACCATCTCTCAGAACCATTTAAAACACCATTAAAAAATTTGGCAACCTTTTTAGGTGAATAAATTTAATTGGAGAGAATGCCTGCTTGAGCTATCAAGCAGGCATTCTGAAATTTCAATTCCACTTAGGAATAGTTCATGAACCTCAATACCATAAAGATTGAGTAGGGGTGCTATATGGCATTAGGCTCATTGTGGATGGCGCTGCAAGATATAGAGGGACCGTTGTCCCTTTAATTGATTGCAAAACATCTTCGCTGAATAATGGACCTGGAGAATGAAAATCATGTAGAACCGGGGAGCCAATATTCGGAAAATAAGATGGGCTATCGCTTAATGCATCGCTCAATTTAGCGATAACAATGTCTACACGAGATTTGAAATACACATCTACGTGCTTGACGATGCCTTCAATAGGCATTTTTAGCCAATCAAAGGAATGTCTCAAAAAGCTAAAAGGCGTAGTTGTATGCATTGCACCTGAAGTTTGCAATTCCTCTAATATTGTATCTTCGGTATCTAATAATTGCGTATTTGAATGGCATAATTTATCCTGGCAATTTTTTAATAAAGAACCCTGTTCAAGAATTCTCTGTGAATTTAGAATGGTTGAATTAAATAAATTTCCATTTACAAAAAAATTACGTATATTTGTACGATATATTTTTTTTAATACTTCTAAAATACCTCTATCCCCAATTAAATTATGTTGCAAACTAAGAAAATTAATTGTTAATGGAATATCTAAATTTTTGGCTCCTTCATTATCAATTTGATTATTACTCATATCTAAAAACTTGAGTTTGGCTGGAATCTTTAGACTCTTAGTCCGATTGCCAATTCCATTGTCACTTAATTGAAGCCTTTCTAGGAATTCAGGCAAATTTAAGACTATGATACCTTCCGCATCAATATTATTGCCTGATAAACCAAGCCTAGTGAGAGCTGAATTTAGAATTAAATCTTTACAACCTTCGTTGCCCAGTTCTGTGTATTCGAGAATTAACGTTTTAAGTGTTAAAGGCAATTTTAAATTTTTTATTCCTTTTGGTCCTAATTTATTATACCCTAAATCTAAATCTGTTAAGCCCTCATGAAGTTTTAGATTAGAAAGCACCTCTGCCGTTAATCCAGTATTAGCTAAACTAAGAGATTCTAAACCTTTGGGTAAATCAAGATTATAAACTCCCTCATTTCCAATATTATTAAAATCTAAAACTAAAACTTTAAGAGAAGAAGGCAGTTTCAAACCTTTTAATCCATCTTTGTCAATATTGTTATCATTAAGAAATAAAACTTGAAGACTCAGTGATAAATTTAGATCCCTTACACCATTTCCTAGTTGGTTATTTCTAATATCTAATTTTGAAAGTGCTTTTGGTAACACCCATCCTTTAATATTAGGTCCAATTTTATTATCACTAATTCGGAACTCTTTTAAAGATGAAGGTAATTGTCTTCCTTTTAGACCATTTTCAGTGATTTTATTAAAATCAAAATCTAAGATCTCAATTTGAGGGGGTAATTTAAGATTATTAAATCCTTCATCACTTATTTCATTAAAGGCAAGTCCTATTTCAATAATACTAAGTGGAAGATCTAAATCCATTAGATTCTGATCTTCTAGAGAGTTACTCATTAAATTCAAGGATTTCAGTTTACTCGGCCATTTTATTTTTTTTAAACCTCCTAATCCTAAATTATTACCATTAAGATTTAATGTTTCTAGACTAGATAACAAATGAATTTCGGTTAATCCATCCGATTGTATTTTGTTAACTGCTAAATCTAGGAATTTAATGCTATCAGGTAATTTAAGATCTCTGAATCCTTGGGTTTGAATAAAATTAAGAGTTAATTTCAGCAATTCCAGTTTTTTAGGTAGTCTTATCTCTTTGGCTCCTTTAGGACCAATATGATTATAATCTAATCTCAAATTTAGTAAAGTTTCAGGAAAATCGATTATTCCAACATCTTCACCAATATCATTTTTACCTAAATCGATATCTTTAAGAGTCATTTTAGGATTTAAAATTTTTAAAATTGCCTGCGTTTCATTAGCTGTTAAACCTTTTCCGAATAATTTGAGTGATTCAACCCCATCTAAATGAAAATTTTCTAATTGCTCAAGAAAGGGTTCAATCGGTTCATCTATTGAAACAAGCCTAAATTGTCGAACAAATTCATTAAAACATTCAGCTGTCAATTTATTTGCCCAGATTTCGAAATCGCCATAAAACATTTTAAAGCCAGGCTTATCAGGACAATTAATAGCTTGTAATATACTGTCGACTATTTCCTTTATAAATGCTACTGTCAAAGCAAGTTTGCCAGCTTTAAAGGCACTAAAACCCACATTTTGTGTTGTACTTGGATTTTGTCCCAGCCACCAAAGTAGGTAGCAAGCATAAAGTGAACTTGCCATCGAACGTTGGATAATATTTGCCTCTTTTTCTGCAGGTAGCTCATTTCCAGCTAATATCTTCAATCCATCTAAAGCTTCGGCTTTGAGCTGAATAATTTGCATTAATCGATCTTTTGAAATCCCCGCAGATTGAAAAGCAGCAAAATCATTGATGGAGAGGCTGTGAATGATTTTAGCTAAGCATTGCATCGCATACATCTTACTCATTCCACGGCCTTTATAGGCCACTAATTTGATACTGTCAAATTCAAGACGTTGCTTGCTTAATAATACAGTCCCATTCCAACGAATGAATCGTTCAGCCTTTTGCATGCGTTCCGTGATAGTTGTTATGCATGGAATTGGAAGTATTTGTTTAGCGCTATCCTCCCACAGGTAAGCGACGATCGTGCTATTCAAACCGGTTAAAGTTCTTGTATGATCTTTGACGGCAAACTGTAAATCTGCTAAATCTCGTTGAGGAGATTGTTGGCTTTTACAACCTTCAACAACTCCTTTCATCAATCCTAGAATGAATGGACTTGCAATTAACAATTGTAGCCATATAGGATCCAATTTTGCGAGCATTCGGACTAAGCTTGTCACACCCCTCTGACTATTATTTTTAAAGATACCTGTGAATTCGCCAAAATCTGAAGTACCTGTACGCATCAATTCAATGAGCCGGTAGCTTAGGGCTGTTCCGATAAATAGCGAAACAGCATTACCAACTGTTGATTCTGTAGATTTGACAAAACCTCTTGAAGCGCTAACTTTTCTTAACCCCCAGTCGTCCTGTAAAAGCAAGGAGCGCCCGTGAGGCATTTGTCGGAGCATTTGCTTTAAAACATCTTTACAGCAAGTTTTTTCATTGTTATTTAAATCTCCTTTGCTGATTACTAATCCTTGAACCATTTTTTCGATAAAATTATCGATAGAAGCCCATGTGAGGTGCCTTGATTTGGAAAGTTCTTTTGTAATAATATCATTTAAAGGCTTAAGAGGAATGTCCAAAGCTACTAAATCCAAAACTTCGATATTTAGCTTCCTCAATGTGTCAATGACGACGGGATAAATCTGAGAGATATCTTCACCCGGTAATAGTTGATAATTATTAGTATTTTGAGAACTTATAATTTCCATTTGGATAGGCTGAGATTGAGAACCAAAAGACATAAGACTCCTAAGGATTAGTTTTTTGATCAGTGTAGAAACACCTGAGAAAAAATGGAAGGTGAAAAGTTATTTACAATAATAACGAAGCTTGGGCCTTAACATGAGAGTGTTATGACGGGCTTTTAATCTGTCCTGAAAGTGAAAGAGGGCTTTCGCTTTCATTTTCTCGACAAATCTATACAAGCCACAACATAGCGACACGACATGTCAAATACTAATAAAGGAATTTTATTTGTTACCCAATTGTTCGATGAAGGTTTCTAACATAGGTTTTCCTACATGAGCTCTATTTATTTTCTATTTACCCGGAGTTCCTTACGTCACTTCGGGCTTTGAACCAATGCTGTCAAAATAAGGGAATTGGCGAATAGCCTTTTTCCTTTCCCACTCTTTTACCCACATTCACTTAAGAAAAGTTCCTTGCGTTAGGCCTGAAGGGACGGCATATGATACGTACATGATTATGCCGTCCTTTCAGGACTCGATTATTATTTTATTTACACCCAGGCCCCCGCTCAATGGCATTCGGTTTGGGCCCCCGCTTTGCTGCGACCTGGGCTATTTCATGCCGGCCCTTCCTTCACCCATGATTCGCGTAGTTTTTTACAGGTAATGGGCAACCATTTAAGTATAGTTCTATGACTGCTCTTTTAAGTATAGTTCTATGGCTGTTCTCATTAATTTTGTTTACATGATTCTCTTTGTTAGCTCGAAAGAGCGTCTATTCAAAGCCCAATGCTGTCAAAATAAGAAATAAAGTGAGAATCGCCTTGTTTTTATTACAGATCTTTATCCTCAATTTTTTCTAAAGAAAGCACTCTTTGTTAGGCCTGAAGGGCCGGCATGAAATA
>JACDES010000053.1 GCA_013816265.1 Parachlamydiaceae bacterium
CCTTCAGGCCTAACGCAGTGAATCTTTCTTAAAATAAGTGTAGTTATAGAATTGGAAACCGTAACAGTAAAAGAAATTAGGCGATTATGCTATTTTTTCTTATTTTGACAGCATTGGTTCAAAGCCCGGAGTGACGTAAGGAACTCTGGGAAAAATAAAAAAAGAATTAGAGCTCGGTAGAGCGACTCAAATATGAGATTATTCCGTAGAAGTATTTTAAGTGGTTTGTGTGTCTGGTCTGATTATTAAGTGTTAGTATATCGTCGCATATTTGAGTCGCCCTACACGGGCTCTATTTATTTTCTATTTACCCGGAGTTCCTTACGTCACTCCTGGCTTTGAACAGACGCTCTGCCGAGCTAACGAGGAGTCGCTGGAGCAAAAGTTCTCTTTCGCTTTCATTTTCGCTACAATCTATATAAGCCACGACTTAGAAACACTTTATGTTTTAAACCAATAAAGGGATTTTATTTTTTTATTTTGACACAGTAAAAAAATCGCTAATCCTACCAGCGCGTGGTGTATATAAATAAAGTAATAGTTTTTAACTCTCATTTCATGTAATATACTAACGAATTAACAAATGAGATTATTAGAAATTTATGAATCAATCTATGCCTAAACGCTTAAATGCGATTGCTCAAGCGATATACGATAAAAAAGGAATGAACATCCTCGTCTTAGACGTTCGTGGTGTTTGTTCTATGACAGATTATTTTATTATTGCAGAAGGAACTGTTGATCGACACGTGAAAGCGCTGGCCGATACGGTTTGCGACGTGTTATCTAAAGAAAAAATTAATCCATTGCATGTTGAAGGTCAACAAGAAGGGGATTGGATTGTTTTGGATTTTGTAGATTTTATTGTACACCTATTTATTCCAGAAATGAGAGAGAAATACCGACTTGAAGATCTTTGGAAAGAAGGAAAAGTTGTCGATGTTAAAATTGAAATCCCTAAAGTCAATCCAAAGCTCGAAAGCCATCGTTCGTATAATATCATCACGGATACCCAATAACACAGGTTAGTAAATATTCTAGAATCCTATTAAACTAAGAATTTTAAAATGGATAAAGAAAAAACAAAGAAAAAACGAATTGTTATCACCGGCATGGGAGTTGTCTCATGCTTGGGCCACGAAGTCGATACCTATTATCAAAATTTGTTAGCTGGTAAAAGCGGCATCACAACGATCACTGAATTTTCTTGTGATCAATTTCCAACTAAATTTGCTGGTATTATTAAAGATTTTGACCCGGGTAACTATATTGACAAGAAGCAAGCCCGTCGTGTTGATAAGTTTATTGGCTACACAATGGTAGCTGGAAAAAAAGCTCTTGAAATGGCGTCTATCACTCCTGATGTTCTTGAAAAATTGGATAAAAAAAAGTGTGGCGTTTTGGTTGGCTCAGGAATGGGCGGAATGGGCGTCTTTGCTGAGGGTGTCGAGACTCTTGTGACTGAAGGGTTTAGAAGGGTTACACCTTTTTTTGTTCCATATATACTTACCAATATGGGTGGCGCACTTTTAGCGATTGATATTGGTTTTATGGGACCAAATTATTCGATTTCAACAGCATGTGCGACAGCTAATTATTCTATCATATCTGCTGCTGAACATATACGTCGAGGCGAAGCTGATCTCATGTTGTGTGGTGGTGCAGAAGCGGCCATTATCCCTATGGGATTAGCAGGATTTTGTGCTTGCAAAGCGCTTTCTAAACGTAATGAGGAACCAACAAAAGCTTCACGTCCATGGGATATGGGGCGTGATGGGTTTGTTATGGGAGAAGGGGCAGGTATTCTTGTCATTGAAAGTCTTGAACATGCCTTGGCTCGAGGGGCACCGATTCTAGCTGAGTATTTAGGTGGAGGACTTTCTTGTGATGCTCATCATATGACGGAACCCCGTTCTGATGGTGAAGGCGTTGCGTTGTGTATTCAAAACGCATTAAAGGATGCACAAATCCAATCCGATGAAGTCAATTATATTAATGCACATGCTACATCGACATTGGCTGGAGACATGGCAGAAATTAATGCACTTAAAAAAGTATTTAAAAATCCATCATCGATAAAAATAAATTCTACGAAATCGATGATAGGGCATTTGCTGGGAGCCTCCGGTGGAGTTGAAGCGGTTGCGACAGTGAAGGCTATTACTGATGGAATCATTCATCCCACAATAAATTTAGAAAATCCGGAACCTGGTTTGGAATTTGATGTTCCGACAAAAGCGACAAAAATGAAAATAAACAAAGCTCTGTCAAATTCGTTTGGATTTGGTGGACATAATGCATCGATAGTGTTGGCTCCTTATAACCCTTAATGGAATGTGTGGTAGGCAATGCGTGAATTTTCTTATGGAATCATTCCATTAAAGGTATTGCCAAATGTTGGTTGGGAGGTTCTTCTCATTCAGCACCACTCTGGATATTGGTCATTCCCAAAGGGACATCCTGATGAAGGAGAAACACCACAACAAACAGCGGCTCGTGAATTGGAAGAAGAAACCGGATTACAGGTGGAAGCATTTCTTTCGGATGAGCCTTTCAGTGAAAATTACACATTTTTTTTCCAAAAAACTCGCATTTTCAAAACCGTTGCTTACTTTTTAGCAAAAGTAAAAGGCAAAGTTGTGTTACAAAAAGAAGAGGTTAGTGATAGCCGTTGGGTGCCTCTGGATCAAGCAACCCAATATATTACATTTAAAGAGGGAAAGGATCTTTGTTTGAAAGCACAAAAGTTCCTTTCTGATAGTGTTTGAAATAAAAGTAAAAAATCGTTGTAGTAAAAAAAATAATTAAATGGAGAGTTAACGAGATGCGTACAAATATAATTAGTTATCAAGATATACCGGTAGGTATCGATTTTAAACCTCTTTATAATGATAAAGAAGATGTTTTCTTTAACCAAGATTTACAGGGTTCTAAATATATAAAATTTCAAGTAACTCAAATAAATAACATCTGGCAGAGGGTGGCGGGTGTAATAAAATTTTTGGCGATTAGCATCCTTTTGGTTGCACTACCACTTCTTTCTAAAGATTACCGAACTGCATTTTATAATGAAATTATCGGAAGAGTAAAAGTTAAATACTATGTCGATTTTGAAACAATACCTGCTGAGCTTGCCGAAGAAATAACTCTTACAAAAATAGCAGATTCGCATGGTTATTTAGGTAGTTGCCCTCAGTTCATCAGAGATAATAAGAAATGTGTGATTGCTGCTATCCAAAAAAATTCATTAGACTTTAGACATGGGTCTGAAAGGCTTAGAAACGATAAAGAAGTCGCTTTAGCTGCTGTTAAAGCACATGGAATGAATTTACAATATGTGTCCGAAAAATTAAGAAATGATTTTGATGTCGTCAAAGAAGCCGTAAGTCAAAATGGACATGCTCTTTTATATGCATCTGAAGCATTAAAGGCAAACGAAGAAATTGTTTCTTGTGCAATAGAAAAAGCTGGCCAAGCATTATTGGATGCGGCTCCTCATCTTATTGTTAAAAAAGAATTAGTATTGAAAGCCTACCAAAAATTTGCAGTTTTACTAAGTCAATTACCTATTAATTTGAGAGCTGATAGAGAGGTAGTTATAGCTGCTGTGAAGAGCTGTGGAGGAGAAATTAGGTATGCATCTCCAGAATTACAAAAAGATCCAGAAATTGCATTACTGGCAGTATCGAAAACCGGCAGAGATTTTAGTCATTTTGCTGAAGAAGTAAGAAGTGATAAAAAAATCGTATTGGCTGCAATTAAAAACTTTCCTGATGCACTTCAATATGCTTCTGAGCTAATAAGAGATGATGAAGAGGTAGTGATGGAAGCAGTTAAAGTAGGAGGTCATACTCTTAAGGATGCTTCTGAAAGACTTAGAGATAAAAAAGAAGTCGTTTTAGCGGCAGTTAAAAATACCGGCAGAGCGATTATTTTTGCATCTGAACGTCTCAAGAAAGACAAAGATGTCGCCCTTGCATCTATGGGTAAACTGGGTTCAATTAATTTGATTCATTGGTCATTACACAAAGATAAAGATATTATTGCTGCAGATAATAAGAATAGGGCGACTAGGGATTATTAATAATTATTTTGCGTTGGATTAAATTATTGAAAGCGACGCGCACTCCAAAGGGTTTGGCTTTCATAAATTGATCGTAGCCAAAACAAAGCGAAAGAGGACTTTCGCACTCCAAACGCTACGCGTAAACTTGAAAATAGCTTGTCTGAATGAATCGCAAAGCGTTTGGAGTGCGAAAGTCCTCTTTCGCTTTGTTTGAAACTGCCATTTTTGAATGCAATTAATTCTAATTCATTAGTAGGTAAGATAAAAAACCCTAATTCTTTAAGTACTTATTCTTCTTTCGGCACTTACTCGGAAGTGGTAGGCCACACAAAAGTTCCATTTTTGCAGGCCTCGAGAATACATTGAAAAATAAATTCTGATAACTGCTTGTTTTTAAATAATTTTACACTATTTTCTTTTAGTTCATTTAATATCAATTCTTCTTTTTCTGGAGATCTCACTTCACCTTCTTTGAGTTTAATGGATCCACTTTCTATTAATCCGTGCGCTAAACCTACAATGAAATAAGTAGTGCGTTGTTCTTTTAAGTGATCAGCTTTTTCCATAGAAAGCAGGTCAATTAATTTTTTCATGAATTCAACATTCGTTTTATCCTTAGCTATTTCTTCAAAGAATTTTTCTATAAATTCTGGTTTTTTTGTTCTAAAAATCGCTGCTAATACTCCGGCTTTTGCTTCTGTATTTGGCATCATATTAAAAATTTTAATCGCTTCTTCAATAAGGATATTATCATGTCTATCAATTAAAATAACGAATGAAGACCTTAGCTCAACATCTGTTATCTCAGGAGCCATTTGGATAAACGATTCCTTTGAGCTATGCCAAAAATGTTAGTACCTCGAGCGTTTTTATTCTTCATAGAAAGCAGGTCAATTAATTTTTTCATGAAATCATCGTTCGTTTTATCCTTAACTATTTCTTCAAGGAATTTTTCTATAAATTCTGGTTTTTTTGTTCTAAAAATCGCTGCTAATACTTCGGCTTTTGCTTCTGTATTTGGCATCATATTAAAAATTTTAATGGCTTCTTCAATAGGGATATTATCATCTCTCTCAATTAAAATAACGAAAGAAGACCTTAGCTCAACTTCTGTTATCTCAGGAGCCATTGTGAAAAATAATTCCTTTAAATCATTTTTTAAGATAACATCAAAAAACTCTGTCATCAAATTTTCTCTCAATGTAGGCGAATCCTCTTGCAGCATATTTTCTCTCAACGAAGGGGGGATAGCACCTATAGTATTTAAGAGCGTTGTCATTTTACTTTTAAAGTCATCTTTATCAATACCTTTCATAATATTTGATAATACCCTATTAAAACTAGTAAACATTTGTTCAACTTTATGCTTTTGATGTTGCTTCATAATATTTTGGTTGTTTTTTAATTCATTTATTCCTTTTAAAAATTGATAAATTAAATTTTTAAAAGCAAATATTTTTATTGGTTTTAAAGAAGTTAATTCTTTTACAGTTGCTTCAATATTATTTAATAATTTTATGAAATTTCTATGTTCTTGATCTGCAATACTTTCAAGATCTTCTTTTTTTAATTGATGAAAAGTCTGTGCTTTTGAGGTCACTAAAACATTTTCTCTTGCTTCTGGATCAAGAAATCCTTGTATATGCTTTAGCATATCGTGTGAAAGTTCAGGTGATTTAGACTTTGGGGTTTTACCAAGGTCTGTTTTTTCAGGTTTTACTCCTTCATCTGGTATTTTTCCTAATCCGAATTCCATATAATACCTCCCTTTTTAAATAAACTTTTCATTTTCGTTTTAAATATAGTCATATTGTTAGTCGATAAACCTATTATATAAACATTATAATTATTATTATAATTAGTTTGCTATTTATTTTATTGATAAAGTTTTTAGTAAGAATAAATTGCAGATAGAAAGGAATATATAGATGTCATTATCGCGTATGTATGTAAATCAATCCCACCCGCTGGTGGTATAAATTTAAGATGAAATTAAGGATTGTAAATTTTGATGCAATCGCGGAAAATGGTACCTTGATTTATCTAAAGGAGTGTGATTATCATGAAAAAAATGCTCGCCATGATATTTTTTTATTTTGTTTGGTTTTCACTATGGTTCCGCTATAGAGTCACAATTAAAGGATTAGAAAATCTTGATTCTAAGACACTTAGTAAACCAGGCGGTGTCCTTTTTTTACCCAACCATCCTACCATATTTGTTGATCCAACTCTTGTAACACTTGCTGTTTGGAAGAAATTTCCCATACGACCCATGATCGTTGAGTACATGTATTACACTCCCATCATTCATAGTATAATGACGTTTATGAATGCTCTACCGGTCCCAAATTTTGTAACGACGAGCAATAGCCTTAAGAAAAAGAAGGCTGACAAAGTATTTGAAACTGTTATTGAAGGATTAAAAAAGGGAGATAATTTTCTTATCTACCCAGCTGGTAAAGTCAAGCATCAAGCACGTGAAATCATCGGCGCTTCCGGGGTGCATAAGGTGATTCAGTCAACACCTGAAGCAAATATTGTTTTGGTTAAAACAACAGGGTTATGGGGCAGTAGTTTTTCACGTGCGTTAACAGGGCGCTCACCGGGAATATTCCCCACAATTTGGCACGGCGTAAAGATGTCTCTAAAAAATTTAATTTTTTTTACTCCGAGACGTGATGTCACAATTGAACTCGTTCCTGCACCCACAGATTTTCCTTACAATGCATCAAGGGTTGAGTTAAATCAATATTTAGAGAAATGGTATAATCGTCCTGACGGCCTTACACCTACTACTGAAGCGGAACCAGGTGAAAGTCTATTTCTTGTATCTTATAGCATGTGGAAAAAAGAATTACCTGAAGTTAAAACATCGATGCATTTGGAAACAGGAATTGATTTAAAAAAGGTTCCTGTTGAGATACAAGATAAAATAAAGAAGAAATTATCGGAAATAACCCATCTTCCGCTTGATTCAATTCAACCGGATATGAGTTTAGGTTCTGATTTGGGCTTAGATTCATTAGACAATGCCGAAATATTAACTTATCTGGATGATGATTTTGATATTACTGGAGTCCCTGTAAGCGAGCTTACGACTGTTGGAAAATTGATGGCCATTGCAGCTAAGCAAGTGGCATTCGGAGAGCAGGTTGAAGAAGAGCATGCTGATTTATCAAAGTGGTTAAAACCAACAGGTGAAAAATTTAAAGCAACAATTCTTCCTGGTGATGTTTTGCATGAAGTCTTTTTAAATAACTGTGCAAAGATGGGAAATACGATTTGTTGTGGAGACGCTCGAGCTGGGATTGTGACATATGCACAAGCCAAATTGAGGGTGTGTTTATTAGCTGAATATATACGCACATTACCTGGAGAATACATAGGTATCCTTCTTCCGACAAGTGTTGCGTCTTATTTGACGATATTTGCATGTCAATTAGCAGGAAAAATCCCTCTGATGATAAACTGGACTGTTGGGTCGCGTCATTTAGAAGCAGTTGCAGAATTATCAAAGGTTCAAGTGGTGCTGTCGTCATGGGCCTTTTTAGATCGTTTGGAAAATACAAACTTAGATGGGATTGAAGATCTCATTGTCACTTTAGAAGATGTTAGAAGGACATTTACGTTAAAAGATAAATTGAAAGCCTTTTATCGTTCTAAATTGAGTACGGATAAGATTGTCAAATTATTTAAAGTTGATGGAATGAGTCAAGATAAATCTGCGGTGCTTTTATTTACAAGTGGGACTGAGGGAATGCCTAAAGGTGTTCTATTATCTCATAAGAATATTTTAAGTAATCAACGAGCTGCTCTGGATATTGTTAATATTAGTAATCAAGATGTCTTGTTAAGCATTCTTCCACCCTTTCATGTGTTTGGATTTACTGTAAGTGGATTATTGCCTATGTTATCTCAGTTCAAAATTGCATTTTTCCCTGATCCAACAGATGGAAAGGCCGTTGCAAAGTCTGTGGAAAGATGGAAGGCTACCATTATATGTGGAGCACCCACGTTTTTGAAAGGGATGTTCAAAAATGCCGAGCCCAACCAGTTGAATACGCTAAGATTATGTATTACAGGTGCTGAGAAGGCTCCGGCAGAGTTGTTTCAAATGGTAAAAAAACTGCCCCGGTGCGATATAATGGAAGGATATGGGGTTACTGAGTGTAGTCCTATATTGACGATTAATAAGGAAGGGGAAACTAAATATGGTGTTGGTAAACCAATTACGGGTGTAGAAGTCAAAATTGTTGATATTGATACACATCAAAAAGTATTAGAAAAAAAACAGACAGGACTTATTATCGCTAAAGGACCAAATATTTTTTCTGGATATTTAAATAAGGGGTTAAAGTCCCCATTTATTATCCTCGATGGAGAAGAATGGTATTCTACTGGAGACTTGGGTTATTTTGATGAACTTGGTAATTTGATCATTTCAGGAAGACTGAAACGTTTTGCAAAAATTGGGGGAGAGATGATCAGTCTTGCCGCTTTGGAAGAAGCTCTACAGGAAACAATTGGTCAAAAAGTAAAGCATCTACAAGAAGAAGGGCCCATCTTAGCCATTTGTTCACGGGAAGAAGCAGGGGAAAAGACTAAGATTTTTCTATTTTCTCGATTTCCTGCAACTATTGAAGAGACAAATAGAGCTTTAAGAGATTCAGGATTCAGTAATTTGGTCAAAATTTCATATGTTCAAGAATTGCCTGAAATTCCTATTATGGGGACAGGAAAAGTTAATTATCGCGCATTAGAATCACAGATGCCTAAAATAGGGTAATATTTTACAAGGTGAAAATAGTGTCATCAACATCATTACAAACAAAAAATCATATGACTATTCAACTAGACTCAAGCAAAGTGTATCTAAAATTATTTAATACCCTTTCTAGAAATAAAGAATCATTCGTTCCTCTTATTCCGGGTAAGGTGAAGATTTATACCTGTGGGCCAACTGTTTATCATTATGCGCATATTGGAAATTTTCGTACATATGTGTTTGAAGACTTGCTACGAAGGACTTTGAAATTACTCGGTTTTAATGTGACTCAGGTCATGAATCTGACAGATGTTGATGATAAAACAATTAAGGGTGCGATTGCAAAGGGAATCACTTTAGATGAGTTCACAGAGCCTTATAAACAAGCATTTTTTAGCGATCTAAAAACACTAAATATTGAACCTGCTGAACATTACCCGGCTGCAACAGATTATATCGAAGACATGATAAAAATGGTGCAGGTGCTATTAGATAAGAAAATAGCATACAAAGGCGGGGATGGAAGTATCTATTACGCGATAAATAAATTTCCCCATTATGGATGTCTATCACATCTTCATTTAGAAGAACTACAAGCAGGTGCTTCAGAAAGAGTTGCTAGCGATGAATATGATAAAGATCATGTTGCTGATTTCGTTCTTTGGAAAATATATGATCCTGAAAGGGATGGGAAAATTTATTGGGAAAGTCCATTTGGACCAGGCCGTCCGGGGTGGCATTTAGAGTGTTCTGCGATGGCGATGAAGCTGCTCGGTGACACAATTGATATTCATGTGGGCGGGGTGGATAATATGTTTCCTCATCATGAGAATGAGATTGCTCAATCTGAGGCTTGTTCGGGAAAGACATTTTCAACGTATTGGATGCATTCAGAACATCTATTGGTAGATCATAAAAAGATGTCGAAAAGTCTAGGGAATTTCTATACGCTGCGAGATTTACTGAATAAAGGATTTAGTGGTTTGCAAGTGCGTTATATGTTGATTCAAACGCATTATAAGACACAGCTTAATTTTACGTTTCAAGGTTTAGAAGGCGTAAAGAGTGCATTACAAAGGTTAAATGATTTTATTCAAAGGATGTTTGATATAAAATCAGAAGGACCTGTTAATAGTCTTGAGCCATTATTGCAGGAGACATTATTGAAGTTTGCAACGGCATTAGCGGATGATTTAAATATCTCTGTGGGATTAGGAGTTATTTTTGATTTTGTTAGGGAGATTAATTCATTATGTGATGCAAACAAGATAAGTCAAGTGGAAGCAAAGCAAGTGATTGAGTTTATGAGAAAAATTGATTCTGTGTTGGGGGTGCTTTCATTTGAGAAGGCTGTTGAGGAAATACCTGCAGAGTTGCAAGAGGCTTTTGAAAAGAGATTAAAAGCACGACAAGAGAAGAATTGGAAATTATCTGATGAGCTTCGTGATTTCATTTATCAAAGAGGGTATATCATTGAGGATACCCCGAGTGGAGCTCGTTTAAAAAAGGCGGAGAATTAATAATGGCGTATACAAAAGATGAAAATTTTATGATCAAATTGTATGAAGAGACACTAAAGCAAAAAGATCAAGAAGAGCCGCTTGATAGGTATGCAATAGGACAAATGGTAGGGTTAAAAAAACTAGCTGTTGATACTATTTGTACGTTATTGGGTCAGGCAAATTTTATAAAAAAACATGGAGATACTGGGATAACGATTACACATCAAGGTGTAAGATTAATCAATGATATAAAAGAGAAAAAATAATAAAGGTGAGGTGAAAAATGAGCGTAACAATGAATTTAGATGATGTAGCCTTTACTCAACCTCAAGATGATTTTGGGTTTCAACGATCTCATTCTCAATTAAATCTCGATGAACTTTCTAGACGAGTGGATTTTCTTACAACAGCAGCTTATGCAACGACACAGCCAGTTAAAAAAGAACCAATTAAAACAGTTGAAGCAACTGTAAGGGTAGTCTTGAGCGATAGAAAAGTTGCTTTAGGGAGAACACGATCTGGTATTGTTCAGCTTTTAGAAACAAGAAATATATTTGTAAGGAAAGGCGATACAACTAAAGTTGAAGAACTTGATAGACAGATAGCTCAGCATAGGAAAGGCTTAGAAGAAGGGAAAGATGAAGAGAAAGCCAAAACTGATGATGAAAGTTGAGATCTTTGTATTTTAGTGTCTTAGTGTTTAGTGTAAATGAGGCGCAAAAAATTCAAAACGAAAACACGAAGATACAAAGAGTGGCGCGCCTTCTTTGTGTCTTTGTGTCTTTGTGTCTTTGTGTTTAATTTATACGAGCCTCTGGAATGCTTCTTGACATCATCATTACTACATTTGGCGTATTCTGTATCCTCAATAGCTACTGTTAGATGTGGCGCAAAAAATTCAACACAAAGACACAAAGACACGAAGAGGCGCGCTTTCTTTGTGTCTTTGTGTCTTTGTGTTTAATTTATACGAGCCTCTGGAATGCTTCTCGACATAAACATTAATGTGGTTGGTGTATCTGTATTCCCAATAGCTACTGTTAGACGTGGCGCAAAAAATTCAACACAAAGACACAAAGACACGAAGACACGAAGAGTGGCGCGCATTCTTCGTGTCTTTGTGTTTAATCTAAAACACGCTTCTAGAATGCTTCACGACATAATCAATAATGCGATTGGCGTCTACGATATCCCCAATTTGCAAACTTAAATTCTCCGCCCGTTCCACCAATAGCTACAAACCAAGCGATAATACAAAGTATTGGGTTCGTATGCCAGTAATATTGCGTTGCCAAAATAGCTACAGTTAGATGTGGTGCAAAAAGCCATCCAAGCCATGCCAACGGTCCAAATGGTACTGCTACCGCAAATAACATTGTAAGTCGTGGAAATATTGTAATAAAAATAAGAAATAAAATACCATGTGCTTCCCAGAAATCCATTATTCACTCCTTTAATTTATTTTTCTTATGCCTGTGGCTTCATCCATGGGAAATATAATACATCCCTTATGGTATGTTGATTCATTAGAATCATCAATAGACGGTCGATCCCTATTCCGATTCCACCGGTTGGCGGCATCCCTTGGCATATTGCTTCGATGAATTCTTCATCCAATGGACTCGCTTCTTCATCACCGGCATCTTTTCTAGCTGCTTGCTGTTCAAGCAATTGACGTTGCATTTCGGGATCATTTAATTCAGTATAGGCATTACATATTTCTCTGCAAGCGATGAAACTTTCGAAACGTTCTACAAGGCCTTCGGCGCGTAGTTTTGGATCACGGTGTGGTTTGCAAAGAGGCGTTGTCTCTATTGGATGGTCGATGATATGGTGTGGCTGTATTAAATGTGGTTCAGCTAATACTTCGAAAAGAGCTCCAATAAGAAGACCCCGGCTTAATCCCTTTATTTTTTTTACATCGCAATGGCCGCTATCTTCTAGCATTTTACGAATCTGTGCATCGCTTAGTGTTTCAACGTCTACATTGCCATATTTTTTGATGCTTTCTTTCATGCTCAGACGTGTCCATGGTGCTTTCATATCGATGTATAGGACTTCGCTTTCCTCTGTAGGTTGAAAAGGGACTTTTGTTGTTCCATATAATTCGATTGCTAATTTCTCGAATAATTTTTCTACGAAGACCATCATATCGTTATAATCCCAGTACGCTGCATAAGCTTCGAGCATGGTGAATTCAGGATTGTGTGTACGGTCAATTCCTTCATTTCGAAAAACTCTTCCTAATTCATAGATACGATGCATGCCCCCGACGATCAGCTTTTTAAGAGGAATTTCTAATGAGATACGCATGAACATTTCTTGATCAAGGGCATTGAGTAACGTTTTGAATGGACGGGCTTCAGCGCCTCCGTAGATACTTTGAAGGATAGGAGTTTCCACTTCAAGATAATCGTGAGAAGAAAAATAATTTCTGATTGATTGAATGATTTGACTTCTAACACGGAATTGCTGAGCCACTTCTGGATTGGATATTAAATCGAGCCAACGTTTGCGATAACGTAATTCTTTGTCGGCTAGGCCTGCGTGCTTATCAGCTAAAGGAAGAAGTGTTTTGGATAGTAAAGTTAGTTTTTTTGCGAAGATTGTAACTTCGCCTTTATTAGTTTTAAAAATATTTCCTTCGATGCCGATGATATCACCGATATCGATTTTTTTTTCTATGAATTTGTAAGCTGTAAGAGCATCTTCGCCAGTAGATTCCGATTTGAAGCCCTCTACAGTTGTGAGGTCACGATTGAACATGATTTGAATGCGACCTGTTTGATCTTGGATATGGGCAAAAGCGTTTTTTCCCATGGATCTAAATAATACAAGACGTCCGGCAACACAAACTGATTTTGTTGTGCCTGCTCCAGCTTCTTCGCTGTGGCCGATCTCAGCGTTGTCATATTCTTTATGTAGATTTTCAGCAGTATTGGTAGGGGTGTATTTATGAGGATAAGGTTCTACGTTATGTTGGCGGATTTCAGCTAATTTGCGCGATCGGTTTTGGAATTCTTCGTGTTGCTGGTATTCGGGCTTTTTAATAGAATTTGTTGTAGTTGCTGTTAAATTGTTCATTGTGACTCGGGTTGTTGGATTAGGATAGGTTTAGCATCGCTTCGGCTGTATTGTAGACGAGCATAGGGTTGAACTGTACAGAAGATGAGGGCAATAAAATAAATCGCTACCATTAAATAGAAATAGAGTGTTTGCCTGTCAAACTCTTTAATTTTTTTTAAAGCTTCGTACATTTAAGCCCTGCCTATTGAATAAAATATCATACCACGCGCGGTCCAAATTTTAAGTTTTAGACCGCGCGCGGTATATCCTTTATATAGGATTTAACCATTTCATTCCATGAGGCAGTGATAAATTTTCAGATTTTTTACTGCTTTAGATGACACGACCAACAAGATCATAGTCTGCTACATCAGTAATTTCGACTGTGTAAACTTGGCCAAAGCCTTTCACTTTACGACCATCATTGATGATGATTTGTCCATCGATATCGGGGCATTGTCCGTAATATCTACCGCACATGAGGAGGTTAGATTCTGGATGATATCCTTCAACGACGACCGGAAGTTTTTTACCGATCATTTTCTTGTTGTTCTTTTTTACGACCTTTTTTTGAATTTGCATTAGACGGTGATAGCGGTCGCTCTTAACTTCTTCAGGAATTTGATCAGGAAGATCATATGCATGAGAACCAGGCTCGCGTGAAAATTTAAAGATTCCGATATTATCTAATGGATGTTCTTGAATGAACTGTGCAAGCTCTAGAAATTGCTCTTCGGTTTCCCCTGGATAGCCGACTATTAAGCTTGTACGAATTACAATTTCCGGAATTTCGCGACGCAGTTTTGTTATGATAGAGATAATATCTTCTTTGGAGGTAGCGCGGTGCATCGATTTAAGCATCTGATTATTGATATGTTGGATTGGCATATCTAGATAAGGGCAAATGCGTTTATCACTCTTCACGAGAGCGATTAATTCATCAGTAATTTCATCTGGATAGAGGTAGAGAAGGCGTAACCAGTAATTTTTTTCAACAGCGAGCATGTCTTTAATGAGATCGAGAAGACCAGCCAGTTTTTTGTGACCCATATCTTTACCATAATCGCCCAAATCTTGAGCGATGAGGATGATTTCATGTACGCCTTGATTTAGAAGGAGGTTGAATTCCTTCATGATCTGCTCTTTGCTTTTACTCTTTAAAGGACCTTTTATTGTTGGAATGACGCAGTATGCGCATCTTTTGCGACAACCTTCGGCGATTTTTAAGTATGCGAAATGTTTTGGAGTCGAGAGTTGTCTAGGAACTTCGCCGGCTTCGAGATAACTTCTTGCAGAAGTAATCATTTCGCCCTGTTGGATAGATTGTACAGCAGTTAATATCCCTTCGACATCTCCTGAACCTAATAGATAATCGATACCGGGAAAAGTTTTTTTGAGTTCTTCGCTATGCGTTTGAACCATGCAGCCTGTAACGATAAGTTTCGCTGTTTTTTTACGTTGGCTCAGAACTTCTTCGACAGTATCTTTTGATTCTTGGCGAGACGCTTCTAAAAAGCCGCAGGTATTAATCACGATATAGTCAGATTCTTCTAGAGACGGAGCCACTTCGTAGCCGGCTTTTAATAAAATACCAAGCATCACTTCGCTATCAACTAGATTGCGAGGACATCCCAAGCTAATAAAGTTAATTTTATTACCATCAAATTTAAAATCCATTTTTTTATTTTCTGGATTTTCATCTTTAGACGGTGCGCGTTGGGGTGGGGTATTTTGCTCTTTATTTTTTAAAATTGGCAACATGCTTTTAGGCTCCTATCGATTTATAACAAAAAACTGAGTTTATTTTATGATAACCAGACTTTTTTTGCAATAAAACAATTTTTCAATTTTTGAAGATCTAATATATGGTTTTAATAATAAATCAAATTGAATTTATAATTATTTATAGTATCTTAATTAAATATTATTATTTTCTTGTTGTTTCAGTGTTATAATATAAGTTCAAATCAAATAGTGGCACGCTAGATGCAATATATATTTGCTTGTGAAGTTAGTTGTTGAATAGTGTAAATTAAAATTATAATTAACTTTTTAGTTCATTATAATATGAATATTTTAATATAATGCTAATTGTGATGATGAAAAGTTAATTGTTTATAAACAAATTTAAAAAGAGTGTTTATATGAATACAGAAATAAAACATTTAGATATACAAGTTATCAATCAAGCAGATCATTTGGATGTCATGTATTCATCAAATAAACACATGACGACGACTCAAGATGACAAAATAAAAGGGGATGTGCTTGGTATTTATAAAGCCATTTCCAATCAATTTACTAAAGAAGTAAGAGATAACATTCAGGAAATAGATTTTTCCATTGAAAATAGACAACTCAAAGTTGATATTTTAAAGAAAGACGGAACGCATGAGATATACGATTTAGAAGATTTGGCGGATCAGGTTCCGGCAGTGAGAGTTCTTGAAGATGATTTACTTGATGCTGTTGAAGATCTAGGAAAGCGATCATTACGTTCAAAAAAATTGCTCGATGTTCATGTCATGAAGAAGGCGGACCATTTCGATGTGGTATGTTCAAAGCCATTGTCACCAAAGCAAAATGCAATCGTTTCGAAGAATATTGAAAAGCTATATGAAGCGGTTCTTCCAAAGTTAACTTCGGATCTTCGCGATAATTTGCAAGAAATAGACTTTTCATTTAATGCAAATAATGAATTGAAAATTACCGTCATAAAAAAAGATCATGGAATTAAAGTTTTTGATGAAAAAGAACTATTACCTGACGGTGTGGAGTCAACAGGTGTAAAACAGGTTGAATCTGAAATTTTTGCTGTTGTTGATCAAATTGGCGCCAATGTTATGAAGGAAATGAGTCCTTCTCGAGGCATATTTAAGCGATTTGCGCACTATATACAACGTGTATTTGCATTTTACACGACAATCCAACCTGCGATGCAAAAATCTACAAAACAATTTATTAGTAAGCAAGTTACTGAAGCTCAGTTGAAAGGAATTTACATCAATCCGATTACACTATTTACAACGATAAAGAACCAAATTTTAGCTGAACATGCAGATTACAAGGGATTGTTTGATGAGAAAGAGCTCAAGTTACTTTTCCATAATGAATTAGTCGACGCTATTAATTCTCGAAATAAAGAAATTTTTGAAGGCGGCAAAAAAACGCTTATAAAAGACTTGCAAGATAAAATTTCAGAGCAAAAAGAAATCAGCAAAACCGCTCCATCTGTAGAAATAAATGCAAAAATTGCTGAGTTAAAGGAAAAATTAGAAGCAGCAAATAAAAAAGAATTCAAGCCCTGGAATGATTCAGATTTTCAAAAATTAGATACACTAAGAATTCTTACATTTCTTCAAACACATTCAGATGAAACCCATACCCGTGTATTTAATACTTTGCATGGTATGAAACCTTCTGACATACCGATCAGAGAGCTAAGTAAAATTGAAGTGACAGAACATAATAGCAAAGATCTTGTGAAATTGTTGAAAAATATGGGCGACACCTTTTTTAAGGAAGGGAAACTTAACAAAATTAATTCAGAAGCACCTTTGAAAGAAGTCATTCTTCAAACTGACAATGCAATTTCCTTTTTAAACGTCTTAAATAATATGCAAAAAGAATTAAGAGACGTTAAGCTTGAGTCCGGTGAGACATTGCAAGGGCATTTTGAAAAATTAGTAGATAAATCTGCTCAGACAACTTTAAAAGATTTTATTATTCAAAGGTCGCAACGCGAGTTCGATTTAGAAGATCCTGCATTAGGAAGAGCTCATAATGTTTATAAAAAAACTATTTTGTCGGCATTTGAGGACCTAATACGTAGCAAGTTGAAAAAGTTTGAAGATATCAAGTGGAACGACTTAACTGATAAAGAAAAAATTGATGCTAATAAAGAGATAAATGATGCTTTTAAGCAGATAATCGATAGTTTAACATTAAACGATCCAACGTTAATGAATAAATTTGTTAAACAGGTTCGTGATAACGAGGCAAGACTAAGAAGAATAGCACCATATAGTGATGAGCGTCTTGAGACAATATTTAGAAATGAATTAGAAAAAATTGTGGTAACAGAATATAAGCTACTTTCTCCTCAGCTAGAAAAAATTAGACAGGAAAGGGGTGAAGCGCAGCAAAATAATGAACAAATCGTAACTTTAAGAAATCTACAAATTCTTGAAGACGAGCTTGGACGCAGAAAAGAAAATGTGGCAAATCCTTCAGTTGTGTTACCAGCTTTTGACTTACCGATAGCACTTGCAGATCAACAAATGAAAGATGCAGCTCTTCAAGCTTATTTGAATGAGATAGAAAAAACAACTACTGCTATTAGAGCAGAAATTAAGGATTTAGAAGCTGCAGCAAATATTCCAGCATCTGTTTTAAAAAAGACACGAGGACAGAGATTAGAGGATTTAAAAAAAGCGCGTGCTGATGCTAAAAAAGACATTCCTGTTAAACAAGCGTTATTAGTTGCTAATCAAAAAATTCTAAATGCAAAAAAGAACAATGATAAAGCTCAATTAAATGCTTTGCTAAGTAAGATTACGCATATACACATACCAGCTCAGCAGATGGACATTCCAAGTATCGAGAAAATCCATTTAGATAAAATTGCACTTACTTTTGATTCATTAAGAAATCAGTTGAGTCAAATGCTTAAGAGTAAAGAAGAGGGTAATTTTATTGATTTTGCCGTTAGAGATAAGTTGGTAAGAGACATTAAAGAAATTGAAAATATATATAAACGGATGGAAACCTATAAAGAAGATAAGGAGGCCATCCCTGGTCTTGAAAAGAAAATTGAGTCACTTTCAAAACAATTGAATGGTCAGTTTTCGAAATGGTTTGATAAGTTTTTAACCGATTCTCAAGATGGTTCAAGAGACGAAATTCAAAAAATGACAGATCAGGTTTCTGCAAAAACTAATTCTTTGCGTGATACCCCTGTAAAGTTGCCTGAATTTTCAATGCCAATAAATCTTCTAGATAAAAATACTAGAGATAAAGCTGTTTCTAAGTATTTAGTAAGATTAGATCAGTCTTTAACAAGCTTGAAAAATGAAAAAACCGCATTGCAGGCTAGACATGATGAAATTTCTGACTCTATTAAAAAATCATTTGTACAAGGAAAAAGAATAATATCAGGTCACAAACTGGATGAATTAAATGAAGAACGAAAAGTTATTGAGGCAAGAATTAAGAATGTCTTAGAGCCCAAAATTGAAGAAAATACAAGCATTTTCCATGCGATCAAGACAACTCCAAAAACTGAATTTAATCGAATGCTCTCAAAAGTCGTTCCTAGAATTCCTCTCGAATCTACAACGATGATATTTCAAGATATCAAACAAGGAGACGTAGAGAATTTTACCCATTCCTATAAGATGTTGAAGAAGGATATTGAAAATCTCAAAATGAAAGGAACCGATTTAACATTAGACGAAATGCAACAACTTCAAGACATGCAAAATAATTATCAAGAAATGGGGAATACCTTAAATCATATTCAGAGTTTGAATAAAGAAAAGGGTGAATTAAAAGAAGTTAGAGCAGCTATTGAAACGAAGTTAAGTAATTTGGAACAACAAGTTGAAGAGAGAAGTAAAGTATTTGAAGTTGAAACCACAGCTGAAGGTGATGTTACACAGGGTATTAACCAGTTATGGGAAAAGGTTCTCACATATACATTTAAAACATCGAAATTGGATCAGTTGCCTGCTGACGCAAAGTTAGACGATGATCTTAAAATGCAAATAAGAGACTATGTTCGCGTTAAAGCACGCTTTCAAAAGTTGTTCTCTACTCAGAATGAAGGAACAAAAAGGCTACAATCTGTAATTAAAAAATTGGAAGATGAGCTCTTTCAAGATGATATTCGCGCTTATTTAAAAGATGTTTCGCAAATTAATAATTTAGATTTTGTTGATTTGTTATATGGAGATGATGTTTTAAGAAATGTTAAGGCTAGCGATCAAAATTATACATCATTTACATCCAATCAACAAGCCAATATGTTGTTCTTGAATCGGATCTTTACTAAGATGGTTCAAAAGCAAGGGATTACTGAAGATGAAAAGAGTCGCCTTAAAACTGTTTTAGCAGAGATTCGAGAAGATAAATCTTTCAAACAACATATTGATCGATTTTATAATACAGGTGAACCCGCAGCACAATCTCTATTGAATTATCTTCCAAAATTTACTCATAATATTGTGAAGAAACGCTTTATGCCTGAATTGGTAAAATTAGATGCTGCTAGGCCAGAACTTCAAGGTGGTATGATTAGAACTGGACGCAAATTTATCAAGGCTTATTTAGCAACCTATAAAAATATAAAAGATTTAGATCTTACTGAAAAATTAAATACTAAAGGTGCTGCCTTATTGGAAAAACTCAAAACACCTGAAGGTATAGCATCAATAAGAAAAGAGGATAAGTTAACCTTGAAAGAATTAGGTACCTTGAGTCGATCAGAGCGATTAAGTAAAAGTGGCTTTGTAAAAGACCTAGAAGCCATAGGGGTTTTGGATAAAGATCCATTGCTTAATAAATGGGTTGAAAATCATAAGAAATCAAAAGAAATTTTAACCCACTTTGAAAAAGTAATAATGAATCCTGCGGCTAAAAAACACTATAAGGATGGTTGTATCCTTGCTCATACTGTATCGAAGCGAAAAGAATGGACTGGAAGACCACCAAGTATTGATGAAACGATGGTTGGTTTTGTATCGAATGGTTTTACACATGGTGCTAAATTATATCATAATACAAAAGGGGAAGTGACACTTTCTCATATTCAAGGGGAATATGAGCAAGATGAATTAAATCTTTATGAGCTATGTATATCCGATATTTGGGAAGTTGATGTTGCTCCATTAGTCATCGATCCGAATTTAAAAGAAACATTAATGGAAATATACCCTGAAGGGTGGGAAAAAGCCGTTAATGAAATGTATCAAAAAATTGAAAAAGATATCCATACGAAAGGTGAAAAAGCATTTGATAAGATATCTAATGATGCTGAACGAAGAATTAAAGCGGGTCTCTCTAATAGGCCATGGTTATTCCAAGTCCTTACAAAGAAAGGAATAAAGGCTCATGAGCGTACCTTAAAGAGAGATTTCAATAAGATTCACAAAAAGATGTTGGGGAATTTTCCTCTTCAAGAAGAACAGATTTGCTCTGAATTTGTAAGTAAAGTGACAGCTACATCAATGATTGAAGTGAATAAACGACTCACAAAATTAATCATTGAAAAAACGCATATCAGTCCTGAAGTTACTTTAAGCAAATTAGAGGCTGCCCATGTTAAGATGGAGCCCGATGTTAAAGAGTACTTGCAAGGCAAGCGTTACTTTAGAAAAGAAGCACTGCGTACTGAAAAAGCAGAAAAAGCGCTGATTCAGTTGCTCAAAGCTCGAAAATATTCGGATGAAGATATCAATTTAATTATCCGTATTGGTAATGAAGACATCTTAGATTTACCATATAAGAAAGAAAGTATGAAATCGATACATCCTGGTCGCATGAGTGAATTACTTGTGAAGAGAGGTTGTGCAAGGTTATTGCCAGCGCCTCCAGAAATGGAACAAATCATCGATTTTGAAGTTCCAGAAAAAACAAAAAAGGTGAAGGCTCTCTCAGATAGAGAGATAATTAAGTTACAGGGTATGTTAACAAATCTAATTAACAAAGGCGATGTATACAAAGTTAATAAAATGTTGAAGGTTTTTCCAGATTTGAGGAATAGCAAAGAGATTTCTCAAGGTGAGCATGCAAATGAAGGATTGTATATTTCTTTATCTCTTCCAATGGTAATTGAAAGGGGTGATATACAAATGGTAAAATGTCTTATCGACAACGGTGCAAAATTAGATGCATTTTCTAGAGGAAATAAATCGTCTGTAGACATTGCTCTAAATAGTGGAAACAACGAGATGGTGAAATATTTATTAGAAAGAGGGGCAAAACCCAGTTTTAGCACGTTCTATGGATATGCAATGAAGAAAAATTTTGATCTTGATACTGGATTGATGCTTGCTAAAACGTTCGATAAAATAAGTTCAGATGGTGTCACATGGTCTACATTAGCAATTGTAGGAACAAGAAAAGAAAATCTGGATACTGTTAAAGAGCTTTTAAAATTATTGATTGAAAAAGGAGATCGATTAAAAGAAGCTGATAAAGAATTTGAAATGTCTCAAGAAATTAAAGACTTCATTGATGAGCAGATTAAATTAGTAACGGAGAAATAATTATTGCTTCTTAGCTTAGAGGGCGCTATAATAAATGAGGTCTAAGATATAACGCAGAGACGTTATATGATTTAAATTAGGTAAGATAAAAGCCTGTCGACTCTTCGTTAGCTCGGTAGAGCGTCTGTTCAAAGCCCAGAGTGACGTAAGGAACTCTGGGCTTTGAACCAATGCTGTCAAAATAAGAAATAAAGTGAGAATCGCCTTGATTTATTACAGATCTTTATCCTCAATTTTTTCTAAAGAAAGCCCTCTTTGTTAGGCCTGAAGGGCCGGCATGAAATAGCCCAGGTCGCAGCAAAGCGGAGGCCTGGGTCAATACATACAATCCATCGAGTCCTGAAAGGACGGCATATGATACATACATGATTATGC
>JACDES010000054.1 GCA_013816265.1 Parachlamydiaceae bacterium
TTCTACGATCTTCCAATTTAGTTTCTCCCCACGCCATAAACCCCTCATTGTTAAAGAGATAATTATAGCATAAAGTGTAACCTATGTGGTTGTGTTAAAGTGTAACCTATGTGCCTTGGTCGGACCCAGGGTAGCTTGCACCTTTCAGGGCTACGCAACCCCTGGCTACCTATATTAAACTGCTCTGCAGTTGAACAAGGTCAATATTTCTTAAATCTATATGTCTAGATTTGACGCTTACCTTCAAAAGGGTTCGTCTTCATTATAAGGCTATTCTTATATTTTCTATTATCAGAAAGCTATGAACCTCAAAGTTATTAGAAGTTTTTATAGGCTCTATCGCGTTGATAGTGTCTTTCAATCCCATTAGCAACTTCTTCCGGGTCATCGGTGATTTGTAAAATATCGAAGTCATTAGGTGACACACAGCCATATGAAAGCATTGTCTTCTTTATTGTCTCTAACATATCGGTCCAAAATTCTTTACCCATTAAGTAAATAGGAAAAGGTTTTATTTTCTTAGTTTGAATCAGAGTCATCGCTTCAAATAATTCATCGAAAGTACCTAAACCACCAGGAAGAAAGACATATCCCTGTGCGTACCGAATGAACATCACTTTACGCACAAAAAAGTATCTGAAATTTAATCTATATCTTGGGTCAACATATTTATTTGAATCCGATTCATGTGGGAGTGCCACAGCTAGACCGCAGGATAAACCTTTTGCTTCCTGTGCCCCTTTATTTGCCGCTTCCATGGTGCCTGGGCCACCTCCGGTAATGACAGCAAAACCTTTGGCAACGATGTGTTTCGCTACATCAGTGGCCATATTATAGTAAATGTGATCCGGTTGAAATCGAGCCGATCCAAATATTGAGACGGATGGTCCTAAATTTGTTAATGTTTCAAATCCTTCGACAAATTCAGAAATAATTCTAAAAACCCGCCAAGAGTCATGTGTGAAGATTTCTTTTTCTATTTCACGCTCTATGGATTTATTGATATGGTCAGTCATTCTTCTCTCAGTTGTGATATATGTGGAACTGATACAGATATATGTTTGACGAAATACCTTCAAGAGTTTTCTTTAATTTTTTCTAAAGAATGTTTAAGGCCTGGAACCCCTCTTCGTTGGAGAGGTGTTCCAAATAGACTTTCGGGACTATTTTGAAGTATATCGACACTTTCTAAAGTAAGATAAGCTCCGATTCCTGAGTCAGGAGAAAAATCGTGATTTTCAGAGTTGTTTTTACTTACATTGTGAGGACATGCATCCTGGCAGATATCGCATCCAAAAGCATAACCTGGATTTTTTATTTGGATATTTTCAGGAATTTCCTGTTTTGACTCGATGAGGTGATAGGAAAGACATTTTGTTGCATCTAAATTATACGGAGAAATAAAAGCTTGTGTCGGACATGCGTCGAGGCATCTGGTGCATGACCCGCATCGAGGAAGTCTAGTAAATTCATTTTTTTGTTGGAATTCTAATGAAGTTAAAATCCCTGAAAGAAGAATAAATGTACCAAAACGACGGTGGATGAGTAGCGTATTTTTACCAAACCAACCGAGTCCTGCTTGAACTGCCAGTGCTTTTTCTAGGATGGGTGTTGAATCACTAAATCCTTTAGCGATTTCCTTTTTTCCAGTCCTTGTTTCGAGCCAATGGATAAATTTTTTTAATCTTTTGCGATGAATATTGTGATAATCCCGACCTCTTGCGTAAGAGGCTACCAGACCCCCTTCCTCAGGAAATGGAAGAGTTGGTTGTTTGTAGTTCGTAACGAATATGATTGCAGATTTTGAGCCTGGAAAAAGTTGTTCCGGATAGCATCGAATTTGATTTTCCATGTATGCCATTTTGCCGTGCTGATCTTGTTCGATCCATTGGAGGTAGGATTGAATGTCAGCTGAAGGAATTTGGGCGCTTGTAATACCAACATCATCCCATCCTAGCAATAAGGCTTGTTCACGAACTTCTTCATTGCTGATTGGGGAGATCACTAGTTTTGCTTTTGCAATATTTTTGAAAAGAGATTTTCCATACGAGTTTTACCATCAATTTTCTTGCGTGGTTTTCCATTGGCAACTTCATGTAAATTCTCGATGGCAATAAATGCTGTCGGATCTTCTCTTAAGATGATTTCTTTTAGCTCAGCTAATTGCAGACGTTCAGCAATTACGTATAGGATTTCACGCTCATCGCCAGAAAATCCACCGCGTCCGTACATGATCGTCAATCCTAGGCCAAGTTCATGGACAATAGCATCTGCGATAGCTTTTGACTGAGATGAGATAATCAGAACTGATTTAGTTTCATCCAATCCAACTATTACTGAATCCATGATTTTGATAACGACAATATAGGTGATTAAGGACATAAGTGCAGGATGCCAATCTTGGAAAACAAATCCTGCGGCACCAAAAACGAAGAAGTTACAGAAAAGGACCACTTGTCCAACTGTAAAACCAATGCGGCGGTTAATGATGATCCCTAAAATTTCTGTACCATCTAAAGAGCCCCCTTCTCGAATGATTAGTCCTAATCCGATACCGAGGATAGCACCCCCGATTACGACGACTTCTAAGCTATCTCCATGAAATTGAGAGGGAAAGAAAGTAGAAATAAGGATAAGAAATGCTGAAAAGAGAATATTTGCCACGATCATATGAACGACTAAGACTTTTCCTATTCCACGGTATGCTAAAAAAAGAAAGGGGAGGTTTAGCAGGAGGAGTAGGAAGGGGAGTGTCTCCTTCCCAAAAATACTACTTAAAATCATGGCTACACCAACAATCCCACCGTCGATTAGATTATTTGGGATGAAGAATACTTCTAATGCAAAAGCTGCTAAAAATGCTCCGAGGGTCATCCAGAAATAAGATAGAACGTGCGAAGCGATGGATCTGTTAGGGGCGTGTGATAGATACATTCAAAAAAAGCCTTTTTAATAAAATAAACAAAATCGAAGTTTTAATGACTATTGCAGTATAAATGTGAATTGCGATATCGCAATTTGAGCGGTATATTTTTGTAGATATAGTAGCAGAATTTGTGATATTGGATATGTATGCTATTCACAAAGAAAAAACGCGGGAGACGGGGCTCGAACCCGCAACTTCCGGCGTGACAAGCCGGTGCTCTAACCAATTGAACTACTCCCGCATATATTGCAAAATCTTGGGCGCAACAGGACTCGAACCTATGACCACCTGTGTGTAAGACAGGCGCTCTACCAACTGAGCTATACGCCCTTGCAAAATAAGGAATTATTTTAGTTATTTTAGTCATTTACTGCAAGAGTATTTTTATGCTTGGTGACATAATGGTTAATTATCAATAAGATGCGTCGATTAATTGACTTAAATTTATGGCTTTCTTGCTTAAACTTGAAGAATTTCAATCGCTAATATTTTGCTTGATAGTATGATGTTGCTTTAACTTCTATAATTTCAAAATTAAATGCTGGTATATGTGTTCAAATATATTTTGTTCGTAATTTGTCTCATATCACTATCTGGATGCGGTCGAAAATCCCTTGAAGACTTTCGTGAAGAGGGCGAAGGCATTACGCGCTCTATGATAAAAGAACTAAACTCTATACAAAATCGTGAGGATCTATTGAAGGCCCTCCCAAAAGTGCAGCAACAATGCAATGAGTTGGTAGATGTAATGATTGCTGCACAGGAGTTTAAAGAGAAAAATCCGATGTTGCAAAATTTGCAATTAACACAAGAGAATCATGAATTAAATGATCAACTGAGGATGGCCCTTAATCATGTTTACAAATTAGAAGGGGGCCGAGAATTTATCGAAAACTGTCAAGAACAATCCTTACATAGACTAGAGATGGCTGAGAGGAAAATTCGCAAAATAAAAACCGACTAATTTTCATTAATTTACAAATTCTTCAAAAATTTTTCTGTGATTATTTACATGGACAATGTCGGTTAACTCACCTACATGTATAGGCACTGCAGTGGCAAAGCCTTTTTCCAATAATGAAATATCACTATCTTCATGTTCCTGGAATTTTGCTAATTTGATTCCCAGCCAATAATAGGAATGGCCTTTAGGATGGCTGCGGCACTCTGGATTCTCCACCCAAAATTCTTTCCCTTGTCTTGCCATGCGAATTCCTTTAATACCGTCTACACTATGTTGAGGGAAGTTTACATTTAAAAATGTGCCCGATGGCAAGGGGTGCTGCAGAATATATCGAATGATCTGTTGAATGTGTTTTTCTGTTCCATCATAGTTAGAATGCTCTTCTCCATCAAGTGAAAAGGCAATTCCTGGGATATTGTGCATAATTCCTTCAATAACTGCTGCCACTGTTCCGCTATACAAAACATTACGACCCGCATTATTTCCTCGATTTACACCTGAAATAATAAGATCGGGCTGTTCTGGGAGGATTACTGTTAATGCTAATTTTACACAATCGGACGGAGTACCACTTACAGACCATACTGGACCTTTCGGTGAATACCAATCTGCTTTTGCGATGCTTAGGGGGCTGCGAACAGTTATTGATAGACTCGTTGCAGATTGCTCGAAAGCTGGAGCGACTACTGTGACATCAGCCATTTCGTTAACGGCATTCCATAAATGTCTGATTCCTGGAGCAAAGACCCCGTCATCGTTGGTAATTAAAATACGCGGCTTTCTCACTTATCCTTCCTAAACTCTTAAAGTATTTTGTAAGTTGTTGACTTGTAGATTTTTGAGTCTTTATAAGAACCCTTAACTAATAAAAAATAAGAAAAATTTCTAAAACTCTGCGAGTAATGTAACAAATTAGAAATCTATCGGTCAATAAATAAATGGTGCGGGTGTAATTAATTTAATTATTTAATTTAAAATAAATGTAGGTGTGTAGTAAAATTAAATTATAAATAATTCGAGATATCTATGATTGTTGAACCAAATGAAAGTAATTTTTATATGAATAATGAACCATCTAGTTCTCAGAAAAAAAGGATGTCTTTTTTCAATCGATTTTATAGTAAAATTGAATCAATGCCAAAATTGATTGAAAAAGCCATTGTAGTTGATAAAACGTTGTCGGTCTATTTTGCTGATTTACAAAAGGATGTCGCTATAGTTTTGGAGGAACTCAATGTAGAAAAGGAGAAACTACTTAAAGAATTTGATGGATATCTACTTCCGGCTGCGCAAGAAGTGATTGATGAGTTAGCAGATGATGCCAATAAATTAAAAAATACCTTAGAGAACTCCTTAGATAACATCGAATCGATTTCAAAACAGGATTGGAAGGAACATGCTAAAAATTGGGCTCAGTTGTACTCAAGGTTGCAGGATCATAAGGGCCTTGTTGAAAAAATAATTATTGTGGCTTCACATCGTATTCGTGCTTCGATTCATGAAGATATTCGTGTTATTAATCTATATCAAAATCAATCTGTTGCACGCATGACGGAGGAAGGGGGCGAGTCGAGTGATATCGAACAAAGGCTCGAAAGTGCTATTCAAGAACCTTTGAAGGAACTTGAGAGAGAACTTAGCGAATTAAAAGATGATCAGATTAAAAAAACATCCATTAAACAAACATCTGAATGGATCGCTAATCTCCAACAGAAGCGAAAAGAATATTCCGATCAAATTTTTATGCGTATTGATTCAATCGCTAAAGAGGAGTTAGAGGATGTTCATTACTATGCAGGAAGTCATACGGAGCTTGAAGAAGAGATACGATTTATGGAAATGCATGAATTAAAGCCTTTAATTGAGCAAGTCGATAACTTGAATTGGAATAATGAACAAGCGGTACAGTCAGTAAAATCACATTTGAATGAATTAAAAGATCATCTAGATCAATTGAATATTGATCGTCTGCCAAAGGTACTAAAATCCAAGTTAAACATGCTAGATCAGAAGATTATCAATCTGATCGAGCGTGTAAAATAAATGAATTAAAAAATTCAACACAAAGCGAGACAGTTGCTCTCGGCACCCCTATCGGTAAATAACACAAGGAGTTTTTCTAAACCGCTAAACCTGAGTGAATTAAGATTTTGTTATTTAGGAGACACAAAGACATGAAGAGACAAAGAAGGACGCCTTTCGGTCCAATTCACCGACAAAGTTTACACTTTAGTTCACCCACATGCTTTACACTTTACAGAGAAATGGAATGCAGAAAAATGGATATATGTAAAAAAGGAAGAGTAAACTTGGGCTGAAGATGGTGATAATACTGCTTGTAATTATGGTGGTCCAGTATTATAAGTAACTATAATAAATATGGAGTCTCAACATATTTCATTTGATGGATCTCTACACACCTCACTCCATATTGACTGCCATTTCAGAAAGTTCTCTATTTATATCAAAAACTCAAGTAATGAACCGAGTGATATGTTTATATTTATCCAGACCATTGATGCTAATTTTTTTTAGTAAAAGGAAGGATTTATGATGTGTCTTATGAATGATTCTTGCGGTTTTATCGTTCCTCAGACCATTCCTGTAATGCATAACGATATATCGGATTTATCTACGAAATTTGTGCAATACAAACTTCTAAGAGAACCAAAAATGCATCATCATGTTGTCTCCAAATTCATGCATAAAATCAAATTGAATTCAGAGCCGGTTGTTAAATTTTTGGAGTTAATGCTTACTCAAAAAAATGTTATGATAAAAAATGTTTTAAGCAAAAAAAATGGATATTTTTCTCGATTTTTTTCTTCTGAAAACTGGCAAGAATGGACTGAAAATAGAACGCAATTAGGAAGAATTGTAGATTTATTTGAAAGTTTTGTTTCGGGTGAAAGTATAAAAAAACAAACGACAAGGAAATTTAACCAAGAAACATTTTTACAAGCATCAAGGGAAGCTGAGCAGATTTTGAAACAACTAGAATTAGGAAGTGAGTTAGAAAAACAACTCTATCCACAAGTGAGTTGTATGACAAGTTTGCCTTTAGCAACCATGACAACCCCTATTTTTAAAAGCTATTTATACCACGGGTCGCTCATTTTTAGCCTATTTAAAACTGCAATGTTCCCGATATCCCAAGTTTGGTGGAATACAATATTGGAAGGAAAAATTATCCTTGGAGCAATTCCACTAAAAAATAAAGGGCATGACGACTCGATTTCAAAACAAGCTCATTCAGTTTTAACATTGCTGGAAAATTTTGAAATTTATTCACCCAGTTTGTTTAGCGTTCCTGTCACACATCATGATTGGCATATTAAAAAAATCACTCAGAAACACATTGTAACTGAAGACTTTGAGGCTGTTCCCTTAGGTGCTATCATAGAAGGAGTTGCATTTCTTAGAGAACAAATTCTCCAAAATAAAACTGTATATGTACATTGCAAAGCCGGAAGAGGGAGAAGCGCCACGATTGTTGTTAGCTATATCTTAAAGTATTGTAATGAGATCTTTCCAAGCAATGAAAAATGCTCTGTTGAAAAAGCCATTGCTTTTGTTAGGCAACAAAGGCCTGTTATCAATTTGAATTCCCGCCAAAGAAAAGCTATTGAAGATTATTATTTTTCTGATGTTCCTACCTAGGAATAACAATTCTCTGCGTTTGTGCAATTTCCATTGTTGATTTAAAGGACATAAGGGACCTAAGGGACTAAAAATATGTCCACTTTAGTCGTTTTTAAGTCCTATAGTCCTTTAAGTCCTTTTTGTCGTTAATTTTTTTTATAAGGTTAACAGAAAATTAAAATATTTAATAAAATTTAAACTAATTCAGTAAACTAAATAATGTAATTTGTTGTAGTCATAATAGTTTATTTACTAAATCGATTATGCGCAACACTTGCTATTTCACCTGATTTTGATTATAATAGTGACATTAGGATCGGGAGTGCCCGATCGGCAACCTGCCCCGGTGTATATCGGGGCTTTTCGCTCAAATCCGCCTGAATACCGCCAGATCTGCCTGATTGCCGCCAGATCCGCTACTTGAAAATCCATTTTGATTTTTTTTTGCTTCCTAAGGATTCTATATTAAACTTCTTTAAAAACTGGTATTGTAATACAATTTTTTTCAGGCCTGGCAATCGCTCGTTAGCTCTGTAGAGCGTCTGTTCAAAGCCCAGAGTGACCCTAAGTGAACTCTGGGTAAGTAAAAAAAATATAGAGCCCGCATAGGGCGACTCAAATACGCCATTATTCAAAGCAAATTGTTAGATTATTTGATTAAATAGTCTTAATCGAATAAATCATCAAAACCCCAGAAATTAGAATATAAGTAACTACAGAGAGGATTTTCATATTTAACAGCCCTTTGACTTAAAGAAGAATCAAATTATTGACTCATATTTGAGTCGCCCTATGCGGGCTCTATTTCTTTTTTTATTTACCCAGAGTTCCCTTAAGGTCACTCTGGGCTTTGAACAGACGCTCTGCAGAGCTAACGAAGAGTATCCTTAGACATTTATCTAACCTAAATTCCGGTACTATTTTTTAGCTAATTATGCGTAAAAGTATGGATACGAAGCGTAGTTCGAGTGGCATTCTTCTTTATATCTTAGTGTCTCTGTGTCTTTATGTTTAATTTGTCTGAAGTGTTGAGGGAAGTCAATTATTTATAATAACTAACAAGTTGCAATGTCATTCTTAATTTGAACTTTCAGCTCATCCACTGAGTTGAATTTTCTTTCGGGTCTGATAAATTTTTGGAAAATGACTTCAATATTTTTTTGATAGAGATTTTGATTAAATTCAAGAAGATGAACCTCTAACATCAGCAAATTGGCTGATTTTATTGTTGGTGCGACACCTAAATTCGCTATTCCAGAATATACATTATTATTCCATATCACTTTAACAGCATAGACACCCTTAGGAGGCAAACATAGGCCCGAAATATCAATATTGGCTGTAGGAAATCCGATTAGCTTTCCTTTTCCTTCTCCTGTTGTCACTGTGGAATAAATTGAATAGGGGCGACCAAGGTATAATTCTGCTTTTTCAAAATCTCCGGCTTGGATGGCATGCCTAATAATTGTGCTAGAAATAGGGATTCCGTCCAGTTCAAATGCTTCAAGGTAATGAACTCTAAAATCCCATTGTTGAGCCAATTTTTGCATGGTAGACTTATCTCCCTGTCTTTCCTTGCCAATTTTTGCATCATGACCGAGAACTAAATGACTGAAAGGGATAAAAGCTTTTAATTTTTCGATAAATAATTCAGCACTTAGCTGTGATAATTCCTTTGTGAATGGAAGCAGAAACAAGTTATCGATACCAAATTCTTCAATGAGCTTTAATTTATGTGAAGAAGTACATAAAAGCGGAGTTGTAGCATTTGGATTTAAAACCTGAGAAGGGTGATTGCTAAATGTGATAAGTGTTTTACTTTCATTGGATCTAGCTAGCTTATCGAGGTATTCTAATACTGATGCATGTCCCTTATGCATTCCATCAAAATTACCGATAGTAATGATGGTATTTTCTGATTCTTTTGGAAAATCTTCAATTTGGTGAAAAAGACGCATATATGTATTTTTAACTGAATAAGTATCTGTTAATGACTTCTGCAACTCACTCTACCATTCTTTTATAATTTTACTAGCGACATTCATTTCAGGATTTTTTAATAGTGCTCCATCTAAACAATTTTCTATATTAAAAACACCACTTCTGGTTCGTTGTAAATTCGATAAATGAGCCCCACACCCCAACAGTTTCCCTAAATCATAGGCGATGCTACGTATGTAAGTTCCTTTGCTGCATTTAACTCTAATGTGTAGATGAGGGTATTTATAATCAATGAACTGTGTTTCAACATTTATTTTTACAGGAGCTCGTTCGACTTCCTTTCCCTTTCTAGCAAGTTCGTAGAGTTTTTTTCCACCGATTTTTTTTGCTGAAAACATGGGAGGGATTTGTTCGATATCACCCTGGAAGTGGTTAAGGGCATTTTTAATGCTATCAAGAGTGGGAACAATATCTGATGTTGATTGTACTTCTCCTTCATTATCGAAGGTATCGGTGGTAATTCCTAAATGAACTTCTGCCAAATATTCTTTGTCACAGGTTAAAAATTGATCTGAAAGTTTGGTATAGTTTCTTCCAATAAGCATGACCATCACACCAGTGGCAAATGGATCAAGGGTGCCTGCGTGGCCGATTTTCTTTACGCCTAAAACTTTTCTAAGGATAGCCACTAAACTAAAAGATGTTAAACCTTTTGGTTTATTAACTAAGAGAATGCCTTCAGGGCTAGATTGTGCAATAGTATTAGGATTTGTCGTCGTCATCTTGAGCCTCTCCATCTCGAGACTCCCTTTCACGGCCGATCTCACCTAACAATTCTTCAATTCGCATGTGTTTATCAACGCTATCATCAAGTCTGAAAGTCAGCTCAGGGAAATATCGCATCGTAACCTTGTGAGAGGAGTTGACAGCGATAAATCCTGCAGCAGATTGTAATGCCTTCATTGTTTCCGCTTTATCTTGTTCGGTCCCAATAACGCTTATATATACTTTGGCATAATGCAAATCTTTTGTAATTTGCACGCGTGTAACTGTGACAAGTTCATTGACATGGGGATTACGTACATCTCTTTTAATGACTTCAGAAATGACCTCTTTTAAGAGTGAATTTAGTCTGTCTGTACGTTGTATCGCCATATTTTATAACTCTTGTGATATATAAGTAACATCGTATGCTTCAATAACATCAAATTCAACTATGTCAGAGAAGTTATTTAGTAGTATACCGCACTCCATTCCTTTTTGAACTTCGCGAACGTCTTCTTTTACACGTTTGAGTGAGCTAATAGTTCCAGTCCAAACGACATCTTGGCCACGTCTTACACGAACATGATTATTTCGCATAATAGAACCTTCGGTCACTTGGCATCCTGCAATGACGCCTGTATGTGATGATTTAAATGTTGCTTTAACAACAGCTTTACCTTTCTCAGTTTCAACAGCAATCTTATCTAATAATCCAGCCATTAACAACTTGACGTCATCAATTGCGTGATAGATGATATCATGCATTCTAACTTGGATACCGAGTTGTTTTACATATGCTTCAGCGTGGCTTTCAATTTGAGTATGGAATCCTATAACAACAGCTTTAGATGCCGCTGCGAGTTGAATGTCTGATTCGGATACTTCACCTACACCGGCAAATATAATATTTAGGTCGGCTTTGTCTGAATGGATTTTCATTAAAGCAGCTTTTAGAGCTTCTAGAGAACCTTGTACGTCTGCTCGCAAGACGATGTTTAACATCTTTCTTCCGCTATCAGACGCTTGTTGGAAGAGGTTTTCCATCGTCACTTTTTTCTTCTGGATCATTGTTGTTTGGCGTATACCTTCAGAACGAACCTCAGAAATTTCGCGCGCTTCTTTTTCATTTTTGACAACGATGAATTCATGACCTGCATCTGGAAGACCGGAAAGACCTGTTATTTCAACTGGGGTAGAAGGGCCCGCGCTTTCTAACTCGCGACCATATTCATCCTGCATTGTTTTAACACGACCCCAATGCTCACCGAATACCAGTGAATCACCACGACGTAATGTTCCATTTTGCACAAGAACGCTTGCAACAGATCCTAGACCCTTATGCAATTCAGATTCAATTACTGTTCCTCTTGCACGAGATTCTGGATTAGCATTCAATTCTAATACTTCTGCTTGAAGTGCAAGCATTTCCAAAAGTTCTTTGATACCTTGACCATTGACTGCAGAGCAATTTACTGTAATTGTTTGACCACCCCATGATTCTGGTAGGAGATCTTGTTCTGCAAGTTGGCGATATACGTTATCGGCATTAAAGTTTGGCTTATCGGATTTGTTGATAGCAACAACGATAGTGACTTTCGCAGCTTTAGCATGTTGAATCGCTTCGATCGATTGCATACGAAGACCTTCATCACCAGCTACAACTAATACGACGATATCTGTTACATCGGCTCCACGCGCACGCATAGCGGAAAAAGCTTCGTGACCAGGAGTGTCTAATACGGTGATATCTCCAACAGGTGTTGAACATCGGAAGGCTCCGATATGTTGTGTGATAGCTCCGGCTTCGCCTGCGGCACGATTACTTTTACGAATTGAGTCGATTAAACTTGTTTTGCCGTGGTCAACGTGACCCATGAACGCCACTACAGGTGGTCTTGGAATCAATAAGCTTGGATCAGTTTTTTGTAATTCTTCTCTGATTGTATTTTCTGTGATACGGATACGACGTTCTTCAGTTCTGTCGATAGTGAGTTCACATCCAAATTCTTGTCCTAACAACTGGATTGTTGTTTCATCTTCTAAAAGATCGTTGAGGGTAACAACAACACCTTGTAAAAAGAGTTTTCCAATTAATTGAGAAGCCTTTAGTTTCATCTCAGAGGCTAAATCTTTAATGGAAATTGGTGTGCGTATTTTCAATGAAGTAGGACGTACAACGACCTCTTCTTGTTGTAATCGCATTCCTTTATTTCTCTGTTTGCGCCATCGTTCCTCATCTGAAGTACGTAATCCTTGCCTATCTCTTGCATCAAATTGACGTGTTTCAGGTTTTTTTGTAGGCTTTATATCGCGGAATTCTTTGAATTTAGCTTTTCCAGTTTTTTTGAATGCATCATCATCATTCGAAACAGGAGCTTCATCAGTTTTCCCTTTGACTTTAGGCTTTAATTTATCTCTAGCTTCTTCAGCTTTAGCAGCAGGAGATTGTGCAGGACCAGCTCTTGATGTGATTGCCGGAGCATTTGAAGGAGCTGGTGGACGAGCAGGAGGTTTTGCCCTTACATAGTCCCGCATATGTTTTCCAGTAGGCCCTAATTTTTCGTAAGGGGTGGCTACTACCGGAGCTGGTGCAGCGGCTTGGCGTTGCTGTGAAGGAATTGGTGAAGGTATTTCCTTTTCCTTAAAAGAAGTAATTTCTACTTTTTCTTTTGTAATAGGAGTGGGAATAGTGGCTGTCATTTCAATAGTACTTTTTTCTTCTGAAAGTGGATTTAATATCTGTTTAAAAGAAGTTTTTTGTTGAGGTTCTTCGTCACCAAAAATATCTTTTCGAATTTCAGCACTTGTTCTCGTCCGTACAGTATCATCTTCAGCTTTTAGAGAAAAAGGAGCAGTTGTTTCTGGAGCAACTGTTTCTGGAATATTTGGTTCTTCCTGAGTGTCAATACCTTCTTTAGATATAGGAAATTCACCATGAGGTTCAGCAAAAGCGGATTTGGACCGAGCACGAATGCGAGGAGCCTCTTCTTTAGGAAGTTCTTCTTTTTCGATTTTTGTGCTTTTAGCAACACCTTTGTCTGAGGGAGCTTTTTTTGCTTCTTCTTCTGATTCAGCTTTCTTTTTAGCAAGCTTACTTTTTAAACCACTTAGATTAACTGCTTCAGCAATTTGGGTGTTTTTTATATTCAACTTAAGATTCTTGGCCAAAGCTCTATGTCCTCTGTTTTCTTATTTGATCTAATATTTTATCTGCCATTTCCCGGCTGATGCCTGGGATAGCGGCAAGTTGCTCAGGCGCAGCTGTAAGTAAGCTACGCAATGTATTATATCCTTCAGCAGCAAGATGATCGATTACAAGACTGCTGAGTCCTTCAATTGATTGAATAGGCTGATCAAGTGTTGGATCCTCTGTAGATGCCATTTCAAATCTTCTGATTTCCATCGTTTTATTGTAGTCTGTCATTCGCTGAACTTCTAATTCATAACCAATCAATCGACTATTTAAGCGAGCATTCATCCCTTTTTTGCCGATTACTGTTGCGAAGTCTTCGTCATCAATTACGATTGAGATGACTTTATCATCTTCATTTAAATTGATTTTTCGGATCTCAATTGGTGTAAGGGCATTTTGTAGAAGTTCAATTGGATCTTGTGAAAATGGAACGATATCAATTTTTTCATTATGCAATTCGCGTACAATATTCTTTACACGGTTACCTCTCATTCCAACGCATGCTCCAACAGGATCAACTTTTGGGTCATTAGAACGAACCGTTAACTTTGTTCTATATCCTGCTTCGCGGACAATTTTATCGATTACGATTGTGCCGTCGCTAACTTCAGGAACTTCTTGAATAAATAATTGTTTTACAAATTCAGGATGACTACGAGATAGTACTACTTCAGCGCCGCCGGTCTCTGTATCTTTTACTTCTAATAAAACAGCTAGAACTTTTTCGCCAACTTGATATTTTTCTGTTTTAGGGTATTCGCGAGTAGGCATGATAGCTTCTACTTTTCCTAAATCGATGATCAAATTAGAGCCACGAACAAATTTTTTAACTGTTCCGGAGATGAGTTCATTGACTCTGTGACGATATTCTTCGTAAATGACATCACGTTCAGCACCACGAAGTTTTTGTGTAATGATTTGACGAGCTTTTTGGGCTGCAATGCGTCCAAAATCTTTTGGTGTGACGAGAACGTCAATAAATTGACCAATTTCGCATTCAGGGTCCATTTCGCGAGCTTGTTCCAAAGAAATTTCTTGTGAAGGGACTTCTAAGTCGTCCACGATTTCTTTTTCGCAATAAACATCAATATCACCCGTTTTAGGATTTATCGTGACGCTTACGTTAGATGCCCCAGTGATGCTTTTTCGTGCGGCTGCTTGCAAGGATTCTTCAATTGCCTTTATGACAATATCTCGCTTGATCCCTTTTTCTCTTTCCAGGTATTCAAAGATGGCTACTAGATCTTTGTTCATTCGTGTTGCCTCTAATTCTAAAATAGATATAGATTTTTATATTGAAAACTTTATGTTTCTAACAACCTGAAAATTAGGTTAAGAAACTGTGAGTGAATTAGAAATATCTTTCTATGATTGCTCCTAAATATCCATATAAACTTACTTATATGATTTAGAGGAAATCCGTTGGATTTACTTCTAATTCTTTCATAGACTCTTAAACCATTACTAGAAACAAAATAAGACCTCCAAAAAAGGAGGTCTTAATTCTTAATTCTTCTAGGAAGAATTTCAGGTATGTAAGGTGAACTCCTTAAAATTCACCTTACATACCATTTGATCTTTTAATGACCATTCTCAGCAGAAGAACTTTCTTCTTGCAACTGATTTTCATCAGTCTTTGGCTCATCTTTCTTTTTGCGTTTTGCCGGTGTTACGACAATATCATCTCGATTATGTTGATTTTTCTCAATCAAATATTCTTTGATAGATAAAGCAATTTTTTTATGTTCCGGATCGAGCTTGATAACTTTTGCTGTGACATCATCACCTTTCGCAACAACGTCTTCGACTTTGCCGAAAGCTTGATCAGATAATTCTGTGACATGGATAAGTCCTTCGATACCGCTGTCAAGTTCAACAAATGCGCCAAATGCTGTAATTTTTGTCACTTTTCCTTTAACTAAGCTACCAACGGGCATAAATTTCTCAATAGATTCCCATGGATTTGTGCTTAGTTGTTTGACACCGAGAGTAATTTTTTTACTTTCTTTATCAACAGAAAGAACAACTGCATCGACTACATCGCCTTTGCGCAATACTTCTGATGGATGAGATACTTTTTTGATCCAGCTCAAATCAGATATATGAATGAGGCCTTCAACACCTGGCTCTAATTCAACAAAAGCACCATAGTTTGTAAGCGTACGAATTTCAGCTTTGACGTTATGTCCAACTGGATATTTACGTTCTACATCATCCCATGGATTGTGTTCTGTTTGTTTGATACCAAGAGAAATTTTGCCTTCTTCTTTTTGTACTGAAAGAACTACAGCTTCAACTTCATCGCCTTTTTTCACGACTTCGCTAGGATCAGTTACGTTCTTAACCCAAGACATTTCTGAGACGTGGATTAAGCCTTCGATGCCTGGCTCAATTTCAATGAATGCACCATAAGGAAGCAGATTAACAATTTTACCCTTTACACGTGTTCCTGGTGGGTATTTTTGTTCAATTTGATCCCATGGATTTGGACCTTTTTGTTTGAGACCTAAAGCAACGCGACCTTTGTCTTTATCGATGCTGAGGATCATCACTTCAAGTTTTTGGCCCATTTGAACCATTTCAGATGGATGCTTAATACGCTTCCATGTCATATCTGTGATGTGGAGTAATCCATCGATACCATCTAAGTCTAAGAATACACCAAAGTCTGTAATATTTTTTACAATACCTTCACGAATATCGCCTGGTTGAATGTGTTCCAACACTTCGGCTTTCTTAGAAATACGTTCTGCTTCAAGTAATTCACGGCGAGAAACAACAACGTTTTTGCGATCGATATTAATTTTTAAGATTTTAAATTCGTAGGTCTTGCCTAAGTAATCATCTAAGTTCTTAATGCGCTTGTTATCGATTTGTGAGCCTGGTAGGAAGGCTTCCATTCCGATATCTACCATTAAGCCACCTTTAACTTTACGGATGACTTTACCTTTTACGATAGAACCTTCTTCACAATGTTCTAGGATGTATTCCCACTGACGTAGACGTTCAGCTTTTTCTCTAGAAAGAACGATTTGTCCATTGTCATCTTCTGCTTGGTCAAGTAGTACTTCTACTTCAGCATCTAAGTAAACCTGGGATGGATCTGAGAATTCTTCGATAGGTACTAAGCCTTCTGACTTAAGTCCAACGTCTACAACGACGTGATCTTTAGTGATTTCAACAATTCTTCCTTTTAGGATACTGCCTGGGCTCATTAAAGCATTTTCTTCGACAGCAGTTTTAGCAACTGTTTGACCTAAAAGGTTCTTAAAAAGTTCAGCATCTTTTTCTTGGAATTCCACATCATCAACGATGTTACTTTCATTCCAATTATATTGTGGGTGTTTAGACATTTAAAGGTTTCTCCTGTTTATAACTAATGGTAAGAGTTTAACAGATATAGAGTAAAAAAAGCAATGGTAAATAAATTTCAAAAATATATAGGTGGGATTGTAGGATAAAATATTGAATATCAGTTAATTACAGGTGTTTCTTGTGGTCGTAGAGTTTTTTTTAAAAAAAACATTCATTGATTTTACAACATTTTAAGACCTCTTGCATAACTGCTGATGACTTAGATTCGAATTCTTTTTGCGCTAGTTGAAGCGTTATCTTTCGGGTTATATTGTTTAATATTACCCGAAAGAGAACGCTTCAACCAGCGCAAAAAGAATTTCGAATATAAGCCATCATGAGTTATGCAAGAGGTCTAATGTAGGTAGCGCTGCATGTTTTAGTTTCAAAAATAGTGATTGAATAAAGTCCAATTAATTTGGACTCGAGAAAATCAAATATCCATTTCGCCATAAATTCAGCAGAGGGGGAGTCGGATTCCAAAGTGTCATTTAACCATTTATGATCGAAATAATGATCGATCATGGGTTTAACGACTTCTGTTATAGTAGAAAAATCCATTACCATATTTTTTTTAGGACCACTTTTTTCAAGCTCAGCGCTACGAATAGTTACTTTCAAAACATAGGAATGACCATGTGGATGTCTGCATTTTCCATCATGATGATCCAAAACATGGCCAGCTTCAAAATGAAAACTTTTATCTACTTCGAACATACTATTTATATAGAGAATGGTTAGGGGATCTTAATAACTCGAGTTTATTCAAAAGGAAAACTATAAACTACTTGTAATTTTATTGATACATTCAAAAACTACTTTTTTTTGCAACGAAGAGATTGACGTGGAGACGAACATGTTGTAGTATGTACCAACCTCTAGAGATTGGTACAATTTTAATATGTTGTAAGTTGGTAATCAGCATGTTGAATCAAATATTTGTTATGGTTTTAATGTTATGAACGACACATTGGTGATGAAATTTGGTGGTGCGGCTGTTTCTTCGATTGAACAGTTTGCTAAAATTGCCGATATCATCATTTCTAGGCAGAAACATTATTCCCGCTTGATTATCGTTGTGAGTGCGATGGGGGAAACAACCAATCAACTCATTGATCTTGCAAAAAAAGTTCATCCTAAACCACCACAACGCGAATATGATATGCTGATAAGCGTGGGTGAAAGGATTAGTATGACACTCTTAGCAATGGCCTTATGTAATAAGAATGTTGAAGCTATCAGTTTTACAGGAAGCCAATCTGGAATCATCACATGTAATAATCACACAAATGCTGGAATCATAGAAGTGCGGCCATTTCGGATTGCAAATTGTCTTGAAGAGGGAAAAATTGTAATTGTTGCTGGTTTTCAAGGCATTAGTACAAATAAAGAGATAACAACATTAGGGCGAGGTGGATCTGACACAACTGCTGTAGCATTAGGTCTTGCTCTTGGAGCTTCAAAGGTTGAATTTTTTAAGGATGTACCAGGTGTTTTTGATGAAGATCCTAAAAAATGTCAGTCTGCCATTCAGTATTCCGAAATGACATATCAGAAGGCCCTTGAAATAGTCAGTAGGGGTGCGAGAATTTTGCATCACCGGGCGATACAATTAGCTGAGAAAAATGGTTTACCTCTTCACGTACGATCTTTTATTCCATCTAATCACAGTAATGAAGGGACTTTAATAATAGATCCTACCATTACGCGAGGAACTGTTCCTCAATATGAGGAAGGATAAAAATTTACATGTCAACTAATGATTATTGTAACAATTTATCTATAAAAACGCTTTTCGAAAGCCCTGAAGGCGACGAAATCAATAATCAATACTATCATGATGTAATTCTAAGGATTCTCAAGAAAATCCTTCCGACGAGTTTTTGGGATCTTAATAGTACAATTGAAGAAAAGCGTATCGATCGACAGAGAACGCTCAACAATATAATTCCCTTGATTACCTGTACGCAGAAACAGGAATTTCAAGGAATGATTTCCTTTTTTGCCTTGTCAAAATATTCACAAAATTCCTTTAAATTCTTTTTCGATATGATTAGCCGTTGGCTTACTCCAGGACATCGTTTGAATGTCGTGCTTGTATACGCAACGGATTTTTTGTTGACTGATCTTTCTAATGAAGTTTATACGATATGTGAGGTCCTGGTAAATATCGAGAATAAAGAACAGCATGAAGAAATTCTGAGACATTTTCCTTCGATATCAGCTGAAATAGCTTTGGGAATTCATTCTCAGTTTTATGCTCAACGTATGATGGAAATTAAGGGATTATCTGTAGATGAAAAGACGGCCCTCATTCAAAATTTTATAGCATTTCTAGTTCAGCGATATCCAGAATCATATGATAGTAGCGTATTTACTGAAATGCAGCACGTTTTAGTGATGTGTCGTCCCGAGTTTAAAGAATCTAGAGACTCCCGCCATTTAAGTCGAATTATCGGGATTCAATATCTATTTAGAAGATCTCTAAAAGCAGCCTTTAAGAAAAATCCAGGTCGCAGTTATTCAAATATTAAATTATTCAGAACATCAATTAAAACATCTAATGGTTCGAAAAAAGTCCTTGGTATCATCGTAGGGTTGAATTTATTGAAAGACCAAGAGACATTTGCTGAAGCTCATTTATTAAAAGCCATCAATCATTATGTACCTAATGCTAGAGCTGTTGACCAATCCTTTTTTATAAATAAACAATCTTCAGAGCATGTTTACACAATATACCTGGAAGTCGAAAAGGAAGATGGAAGTATTTTTACAAATAATGAAATATTGAAGTTACGTCGTGAGCTTCCTGCTGAATTGAAAAGTCGAGTCGAATACAAATTACATCCTATTTTCATGCCAAGAAATGAAGAAGAAGTGATGAGAAATTTACTAAGCGTAAGCAATCAAATTAAATATCTGAGAGACATTCCTCAAGTTTTTATTTCTTTTGATGAGCAATCACATTTCCATTTATATTTTACAGTGATTTTAGCAAGAGTCTTAAAGCCTGAATGTATCCCAATTCCTGAACTATTTCAAAAAGCTGAGACTTTTCTAGAATATATTCATGATCGCACAAAACAGATGGGAATTTTGAGAAAAAAATACCCTAAGGAAGCGACGGTATTCCATTTAAAGCTTCCTAAAGATGTGTTTTTAAGAGCCGATCATTCAATTGATTTATATAAAGCCCGCCAGACTGTTGTTGCAGAGCTTTCAAGAATTGTTGGTGAAGTCAGAGATTATAATGGAGGTATGATCTCAAAGCAGCGTGAAGTGCTTTCAGATATTCGAAAGCTTCTGACTGAAGTTAAGGGGTACAATGAATTATTGCTTGAAAACTTTTTCTATTCACTTTCTCCTGTTGTTGTAAGAGCCCTTTTGGATCCAAAAGCATTTAAAACACTTTTCTTGATGCTATTGGAAGGATTAAAAGAAAACAAACAGGACGGCTACTATTTAAAGCTTTATGAGGAACCTTACAATGTCTTCGCGATGGTTGTTATTGAAGATCTTCGTGTGAAAGAGGTCTTACAAAAGGCTATTAACGAGTTGAATATTATTCCGACTGAGCTAGCGACGGCTTATGTTAAGACCAACGGTTTAGCATGCATCGGATACATCTGTTGTGCAAAAGATCCAGGGATGAAAGAGCTACTTTTCAAAACGATCAAAGACACTTTGCAAAGTTGGGAATTGTGTAGTCTAAAGTAATAGAAAAGGGTTCTCTAGCATGTATGGCACGCGTGGTATAGTGCCGACTACTAAATAAATGAGGATAATCGAGCAACTACTCAATTATCCCTAGATGATTAGGTATAATTAATCTACAGAAAGCGTCGCTAATTTAGCATCCCACGTGTTTAAGAAATTATCTTCATGTATTGTTCTATTGGAACAATGATCTTTATAAAGGCTTTCAATAGCAGCAATTCGTTGATGGAGTCGAGTTACATCTCCTTCCGTTAACATATAAGTAAGAGGTAAAGACTTAAAATGGGATTGATCGTTAGATTTATAGATTTCTTTATTCAAATTTGAAATCATTAAATCTCTTTTTTTATTGGGATTTGAAAAGAGTAATACCCCCCCACAAATAATAACTAAGGCTCCGCCAAATACTGCTAGATCTTTATCTTTTGTAGCCATAAGACAAACACCGAAGATCACACCTCCGCCGCATGCCGCTAAGAAATAGGGACGACATTTACGCCATTGATCCTCACGATCGTGCTCTTCAATAATTTCGTTCATTTTATAAGTATAATTCGTCAGCCTTCCTGCTAATTGTCTATTATGTTCCTTTACTCCGGTCTTTATAGAATCTAAGGACTCTTGAGGTTTTTTATTTAGATCAACTTGAACCGGAGCTGATGTATTGTTTTGAGCAGATCGGTCCCGGAAAGTAACCACACTAAACTCTAATGTTTTTTGTGTCCTGGTATCTATTTGAGGGGGAGTTTTAGGTAGGAGTTCTTCTTTAAAGTCAAATATAGTAATAGGTTGTACAGACATAATATTCCTTTTCTTGATTATAAATACATTTAACTATACATGTGCGTGATATATTTTCGCAGCTGAAAGAGCGATTGGAAATAAAATTACATAAAAAAATGTTTTTGATGAAATAAATAGAGCATCTTAATAAAAAATTAATATTGAATAAACATATTCTTTAAATACGACGAATGATAAGAACCGTATTTTTTAATGTGCTGTATCAAAAAAGGAAAACGATAGAGGAATTTCGCAGTCCAAAAAGACATGTTGACAAATATGGCACTTCATAACAAAGCGAAAGAGGACTTTCGCACTCCAAACGCTTTGCGTAACTTTAAGAAATATTTATGCTACAGATTTTCAAAGCTACGCGTAGCGTTTGGAGTGCGAAAGTCCTCTTTCGCTTTGTTATGAAGTGCCAATTTGTCAACGTGTCTACAATTGACGCTTACTCTTATACCAATAAAGGTACTAATATGGGTTTATATTTACTTCTTTGAAAGTAT
>JACDES010000191.1 GCA_013816265.1 Parachlamydiaceae bacterium
CCTCCTCACCCTCCTCACCCTACTCCAACTCCAATAAAGCATTTGCCACAACCACCTATAAAACTTAAAGGAACTCAACATGTAAATCAGTTTGTAACGCAAAAAGAGCATTATAATGTCATCACTTGGAGTGCACCTTTAGAAGGTTCTAAGCCTGTTGAATATCATATTTATATTGACAGTGACTTGAAAAAAAATGTTGCTAAGGTATCTGCTGAAGGACAATTAAGATTTGAAGATCATAATTTAAAGAAAGGTAAAGAGCACAGTTATTATATTGTTTCTGTAGATAAAGCGGGAAAAGTTTCTAAAGCAGCAAAGGTTGTTGTATACCATTCACGGTCCAAATCCCACCTTTTAGACCATGAGTGGTATAGATCCAATTATGAAAAATTAGGAACTAATGATTGAACAACCATTTAGCTTAGTTGGAAATGATGCTTTTTACAAACATCCACAGTATATTGAAAGTACCAAGCAAGAATTAGCATCAAATGCTTTGACATCTCATGTCGATTATGTTTATCAATCAGAAAATTATTTTTATCGAATAGGTAAAAAGATTTTTTCTATCGTTGTGTTCCCCATTATTGTGTACCGTGTTTTTCATGAATATATGGGGAAAAAAATAATACCTGCGACATCTTCGCGTTTATATAAATATTCTAATGAATTACGCAAACAAATCAATCTAAGACAAAAATGGAAATATAAAAGACTTGCAATTGAAGTCGATGGCAAGCGTATTGATGCAATTTTGGTTGGAACTGAAAAGACCTTAGGCAATAGGAGGTGGGTATTAGTATCAAATGGGAATGGAGAGCTTTATGAATATCGGGCACAAGGAAAAGAATTGCATACCATGTTGACACTTTTAGGAGGCAATGCTTTATTGTTTAATTATCCAGGTGTCGGGGCAAGTCAAGGGGCTCCAAATAGACAACTCATGAAAGATGTTTATAGAGGGATGTTGGCCTTTTTAGAAGATTCTGAAAAGGGAATTGGAGCCACTGAAATCATTGCTTATGGACATTCCATTGGTGCAGGTATTCAAGGAGAAGCTGTTGATGGATATGCTTTAAAAGAAAATATAAAATATGTATTTGTGAAAAGTCGTACTTTTTCATCATTGAGTGATGCCGTTTACTATATTTCTAAGAGCACATTTTTAGAATATTTAATAAAAATATTGGGATGGGATATTAATCCTTTACGTTCATCCTTAAAGTTAAAGTCACCCGAAATTATATTGCAAACGGTGAAAATTCAGGAAGAGGATGATTCCGATCATCTAGTTATTTATACTGATTTAACGGAAAAAGAGATAAAATTTATAGTAGATGATGAGATTATCCCATACAAAGCATCACTTGCCAGGGCTTTATTGGAAAAAAGAAAATATAGTAATAAAGTGTTTATAGGTATTCCAGAGTCGCATAACGAGCCATTGAGCGATATTCCATATTTAGTTAGGAAAATCGAAGAAAAGCTTTCGGGTTAGTTAAAAATTGCAAAAAATATCGTACATTTATATATCATTAGAGATTATCGCGAAAATGAAAGCGAAAGAGGGCTTTCGCAATCCAAAAGCTACGCGTCAAATTTAAACATATGGATTTAATAAATATTGACCTTTTACAACTGCGGACCAGTTAAATATAGTTAGCCAGGGGTTGCTTTGACCTTTCACCCATGGTTCGCGTAATCTTTTTCCAACCTAAACCAGAGCATATGTTACAGCTTCTTATAATAAAGGTATTTAAATGATGCTATATTTTTGGATCATCACACTAATGAGTGGTTAATAAGACGTGAATTTATGTAACATCACGTATTTGAATCGCCCTGAAACGGGCTCCGCTCTTTTTTTTTATTTACCCAGAGTTCCCTCAGGTCACTCTGGGCTTTGAACCAATGCTGTCAAAATAAGAAATAAAGTGAGAATCGCCTTGTTTTTATTACAGATCTTTATCTTCAATTTTTTCTAAAGAAAGCACTCTTTGTTAGGCCTGAAGGGCCGGCATGAAATAGCCCAGGTCGCAGCAAAGCGGAGGCCTGGGTCAATACATAC
>JACDES010000055.1 GCA_013816265.1 Parachlamydiaceae bacterium
TTCTATACCGGTACGGACCCGCATAGGTAGGTTTTGATAAAGATTGTTAGACCTTTATCTCACCGTTTGAGACTAAGTTAATACACCTGCAACTCACGCGCACTCCAAACGCTTTGCGTAGCTTTGGGATTTGTAGGGCATAAATATTTCTTAAAGCCACGCGAAGCGTTTGGAGTGCGAAAGTCCTCTTTCGCTTTCCTTATGAGCTCTTATTTTGACTACCTTTCTCTAAGAACGCATTCCATGATGCTCTTGCTGTTCTGGCAATGGGTTGTCTATATCAATGTTGCTTTCATATTTGTTTGCAGTTGCATATGAAACAGCATAAATAGAAAATAAACTCATCGCAAATCCTGGAATCATTGGAGGCACTTCAAAATTAGTGATATAGGGATTTATTGTTGGCCATATCATTACAACTAAAGCTCCAACAATTATTCCGGCAAAAGCTCCATATTTATTAGCTTTTCGAGAATAGAGACTTGTTAACACTAATGGTCCAAAAGCACTTCCAAGTCCTGACCACGAATATAAAACTGTACTTGCAATAGTAGAACTTTTCTTAAAAGCCAGCAACAGCGCTAATAATGAAATTAAAACCACACTAATTTTTGAAACCCATAAGACTTTCTTATCAGAAGGCTCTGTTCGATGGAAATATTTATAAAGATCCTCACTCACAATTGATCCACAGACCAAAATCTGAGAATCCATCGTTGACATATTGGCTGCAATGACCGCACACAGGATTAATCCAGCAAAGAACGGGTGAAATAGATCTTTTACCATTTCAATAAAGACCATTTCCGAATTTTCAATCCCATTTTTAAAATAAGCAATTGATATCAATCCAATCAAGGCAGCCCCACCGAGGGCAATCAATTGCCAAGACATTCCTATCCATTTAGATTTATTTAATTCGTTTGGATTTTTTATACCCATAAATTTCGTAATAATATGAGGCATTCCGAAATAGCCAAGGCCCCATGACAATGCAATTGAAAAAATAGTTAAATAGGATTCGAAGTCATTACCGAAAAGGGAAAGGGAGATATTTTTTTGTTGAGCCGCTTGTTCAATTGCTGTCCATCCACCAACTTTTGTATAGGCAATTGCAGGTACTATCAGAATCATAACGAATAAAAAGATCCCTTGAAACAAGTCTGTCCAAGCTACTGTCGTAAACCCTCCCACAAAGGTATAGATGACGACGACAAGCATTGCAATAGATAAGCCGATCATGTAATTGATGCCAAACAATGATTCTAGTAAGTATCCCATGGCTGTTAAGCCTGCAGAAAGATAGTGTGTTAAGAAAATCACCATTACAAATGCACTGAGGATTCTGATTGTTCCTGAGGTGTCATTAAAACGTTTATCAAAAAAAGATGAGAGTGTGTAGCAGTTGTACTTTTCGGTCATCGATCTGAGCTTTGGAGCGACGAATTGCCAATTCAAGAACATCCCGATAAGAAGCCCTAGTGCGATCCATATCCTTTGAGCACCTAATAAGAATAATGCACCTGGAAATGCCATAAACAACCACGCACTCATATCACTGGCATGTGCCGACAGAGCAACGAGCCAGAAATTCAGAGAACGATTTCCCATGATAAAGTCTGAAGAAGTGGTTTGTTTTTTATGAAAAATCAAACCAATTATTAAGAGAAAGATAAAATATAGAATAAAGGCGCTGACGATATAAAAATGCATATGAATCTCGGTTATGTAAGCTCGGGAATTTTAATTTGAATGCTAATTATTTGGAAGTTTCCTCTTAAATTTTCTCTTTTCGCTAAAAAATTCAATTCATTTGTTAACATGACATGAATTGAATCGAGTCCATCTTCAGAGAAATGGCGCAGCACTTTGCTAAACCATTTTGTAATTTTTTCTTCCGTTTCAAATTGCTCAATCAATCCGCTATTATAGAGGAATACCATATCTTGATTTTGCAGGTCAAACTGTTGGTTGCTATCAACAACAAATTGTTGTGATTTCATGGACCAAACTAATGGCTTATTGAGTTTTTGTGTCAGGTAACTCAGTTTAGTATAGTCATTTTGAAATTGGCATTCAATATATGGCTTATCTTCTAGTTTTTCAAGTGGAAGTGCTGAGTTTTTATTTAAATCAAAAAGTGCTTCAAAGCCTTGATCAAGAGCTTCAATAAGCGTCATTGATAACTTATCTTTTTGTTCTTCAATTTTAAATAAGAGACCTGTTTGGACATTAGAAAAATTGACTGAAGTCAAACGAATTTGTAAGTGTGGATTTGTAAAATCTTCTATGGTCTTTTGCAGCATATAGTATTGGAGAAGGAGAGCGCATTCAAATTCTCCGTACATTCTTTCGCGGATGATTGAGCCTTCACGCAATCTGCTTATATTTTCAACAAGGCATTCGCTCATTGTATTGAAAGTATTCGCTAGTTCCACGATTTCTCTAGGTCCATCGACTTGAATGTTAGCTTCATAATTGCCCGCTGCGATATCTAAAGCTGCCTGATTAAGCTGTTGCACTGGTTTACTGATTCGATTTGCAATAAGAAATACTGTTGCCATCACAAGGGTAAGAGCAAATAAAGTGCTTAGGAATATTGCAAGCAGGGCATGTTGCAATTTTTGATCGATCTCTGCCATGCTGACATCGGCACCAAGAAGAGCAACGACTTCATGATTCGAGTTGAAAATGGGTGCATAAGCAGATAGAAATCGTTCGCCGGTTTTGCGAGACTCGTAAGGTTGAGTGACGAAAGGCTTACGTGTGAAATAAATTTTATGTTCTTCGGTTTCACTATAATCAATTTCACCTGGGGCATAGACTAGATTTTCTTGAGGATTGCTCGCATCCAACAGAAAGACTTGTTTGTATCCGCTGTCATCATCTGAAGTATCATTATCTTTATTGATATGTTTACTCGCATTCTTAAGGGATATTTTATCACTTTCTTTAATTGGTTCGATGCGAATCACGTAGAGGTTATCGATAGGAAGTTGCTGTTTGAGTTGAACAAGTTTATTTCGAACTTGCTGATAGCGCGGATTTTTTGCTAGCTCGGGAGTATTGATATTTTGTGTGATCCATTCAATTTCTTCAGAACTGATTGATTGTGCGGTAGCAACGACAACGGATTGAAGGCGTGTTTCGAAGCTATTGATAATTTCATGAGACCAATTAACATAAAAAAATAAAGCAATAAGAGCGACAAGGGCTGTTAGGGTGGGCATAAGTAGAAAAAGGAGCTTTGAACGAATCGTCATTTTTCAGTCTCTTGCTGCTTAAAAGGTCTAAATTCCATTGAGGAGGTATAAACTTGTAAAAATCCTACCGCTACAGAAGGACATTCAGAAATAATTGTATATAAATTTGTTCTAGATAGCGTTAAAAGCTTAGTATTCTCTAAACATGCAGCTTCGTAAGAACGTGGTTTGTTATTGAAAAGCGACTCTTCACCAAAAAAATCCCCTTCATTCAAGAAATTGATTACTTCTGCATTGTCGCTACGAATGATGACTTTACCTTTTACAATGAAATACATCCGATTGGCTTCTTCATTATGTGTAAAGATGACATCATTGGGATCAAATGTGGCAGTATTCAATTTATCGGCAATAGTTAATAAAAGATCCAAATCTAATGATCCAAATAAGGGACTCCGTTTTAATAAAAATGCTTTATCTATTAACGTGATTGGTTTCATGATTCTAATAACTCGTAAGCAAAATGGTGAAAAATTTCATCCTGTTTGGACATTTGTTGTCTGAGAGATTCTCTCCAGTTAGGTAAATCAAGATTGTATTTCATTGTTGCTGCAATAATTTGATCGATTTGTGCAGGTGATTCGCTCAGTCTATCTAATAGTTCAGTTAAGCTCAAGGTCTTATGACCTGAATTTATATAAGCTTTCATTTTTTCTTTGTAAGGAATTTCATCAACAAGGGGTTGAATGAGTCTAAAAATTGCCGTTTCGCACGTTTTTTCTAATGCTTCAATAACCTGACCGCGAACTTTTGGATTTCGACTTCGTAATGAACGTGAAAGTAGTTCAATATCTTCAACTTCTCCTGCGACACCCAAAAGTTGGATGATGAAATCGAGCACTGAATGGTAGTCAGTAATAAGAACATCACGAAGAATAGTGAGATCGAGTTCTGGATAGTGTGATTGGATCGTGTGGTAATGAAAGAAATAAAAATAAGCTCTGTCAATTTCCTGTTTGATGATATCAAATAAGTTTGTACGTAACTGAGGAAGCGATAATCTACCTAAAATACGACCTGCTAGAACTCTACAACCGTCAGGCATATGAGTATTTTTTATAAATGCAATGAGTGTTGGTACTGTCCTTAGACCCATTTTATAGATAATTGTTTCAGTCAGTCTTCTTTCACTAGGTCTAAAATGGAGGCTTGAGTGAATGATTTCTTTGACTAAGCTAGAGTCATTTACTGTTCCTAATGCTTGCAAGCAAGCAAGGCGGACTTCTTGATCATTTGAAAGTTGCAGTTGAGTTAGTAGAAGGGGAGCCTGGCGAATAGAGTCTATTGCGTCGGCTTGCGCAATCTCAGCAATCGATTTTGCTGCCGCACGGGCAATGTCGACAGATGGATTTTTTAGGTAAGGCATCAATAGATCAATGTCGTGTGAGTTACCCTCAATTCCTAAAATTTGTAAACCCATGCACACTTCCTCATCATAATTGGAATCGAGTAGAGTTTTCAAATGCTGTGCTGCCAATGTACGATTGTATGCAGCTTGTGTTGGAGGTTGATAGGCCATTGATTTGTTTAGTGCGACGATGGCAGCCCCTTGTAAATGAATATCAGGATTTTTTAAATCGGTAAGGGCTTTGTCAGGATGGAGAAGTCCTTGTTTTGCTAAATAAATGTGCGCAGCGCTTCTCAGCTGAGGATCGTAATCGTGATGCATCCAATCCTGAATAGTGTCTAGGATAGCAGAATCCTTAAAAAAAACACTTTGTTCGACTAATTGAATAAATTTTATTTTTGCTGAGCTATTCATAAGAGAAGCATATTGCAGTAGTCTTTTAAGAATTGTATGGTCTTCAAAGGCTAGTAAACCCTCGCAAGCAAACAATTGAGCTTCTTCATCGGTTCCGGATTTAAGAATAGCGAGAAGACGATTTTCTGCGGCTTTGTGCTGCTTGTCGGTCATTTTGTGGATCCAATCTTCGATTGTTCGGCGGAAATAGATCGCATTTTCTGCCAAATTAGAAAATATAGCTCTTAAATAGCGTGAGCGTAAAGCTAATGCTGTTAATAAAGAACATCCGGCTAAAATTAATCCGAGTAATTTACTATGACTTTTAAAAAATGTTAGAAGCGTTGCGCTTACAAGCATTCCGACAGGTTCAAAGAATGATTCTATCATCACTCGTATTTTATATTTCATTTTTGTGGGGACGGCATTTAAGAGAAGATTAAAGTTACTGTCATCGATGACATAAAGTGTTCCTTCAACAACCATGAAGCCTATTAGAGGAAAAAATAAACTTGTACTTACGGACCATCCGGTGAAGGCGATAATCAATAAGGTTGGAGTAATCAATAATAAACTGCTAATACCGAAACGTCTTACGAGGCGGCTATAAATGAATAATCCAAAAATAAGATTTCCCACGCTCACGACCGCTAAGCTTTGTCCTAAAAATAAAGTTAGCTGGGATTCGGTTCCTTCCCCTTGGGTGACAAAATCTGCCGGTTGGGAAGCAAAATAATTTTGAAAACTAGACATATAATTATATTCAGTGATGACAAGTAGAAGATATGTAAGAAAATTGCTTGTCATCAATAAGAGTGTAAAGGGAGAAGCCATAATGGATTTAATGAGAAATTTAAAGGGATTTCCCATTTCGACACTGCCTTCAATTTCAGCATCTTCATGACTAACGAGTGGAACATCTTTTGTAATTTTTCTGACCCAAAAAAAGGTTAAAGCAAATAGAACGATGATGAGAATAATGAGGTGATCGAGATCTAGCCAACCAGAGTGCATGAGTAGACCCGTGCTTCCAGCGCCTAAAAATATGGTCGAACTAAATAAGCTAAAGAGCCGTTTTGCATCTTGTAGATGGTGATATTGGTCGATAAAGGTCCAGTAACAAGTCATTAAAAGAGCAAATAATAGAAATCCTACTATTTTTAGCATGAACCAAAACCATAAAGCATCCGAATTGAAATAGAAGAGGTTGTAAATGAATGCAAAAGAATAAAACGAGATGCCGATTATTAAAACGGTTCGAAAAATGGTGTATGATGAAAAATGATGAAATGCATAAAGAAGGACAGAGGCGATGATAAACATCCCGCATGATGTGAGTGTATAAGCTAGAGGAAGTGAATCGGCACCGACATGTAGGATGAATAAGGCATCGGCAAATTTAAGACCGCATGTGGCACCAAAAGCCCATAAAAAACCAAGACATGCAAAAAGAAAAGAATTTTTTTCTTCTCCGGGGTAGATGTTAAAGATACGTTGAAGCATATTTTGGAATAGTGGGTTCTTTGTCTAATTGATTATGTCAATTATAAGCGATTTGAGCAAACAAAAAAGCCAGACCATTATTGGTCTGGCTTTTTTATTATGCTAATATAACTTTTGTAAAAAGTTAGACTGCGCTTTGAGCAGTTGGAAGAATTTGTACTGTTGGGATTTTAAATTCAGGTTGCCTTACATCTGCAATTTGAGCAGGCTGAATATTTTGATTGATCTGTCCAGTTTGTCTTGGTGCAGGTAAAACAGTTTGCTCTGGTTTTGGCTCTGGGTTTGTATAGTTAATGATACCCTTAGCTATCGAGCTTCCTGCAGCGACACCACCAAAAAATGGAAGCATATTAATAAGAATCGAACTAGATGAGAATATTGTTCCTAGAGCGATTGCATCAACAGCACCAATTGTTGCCATAGCAGAATCTGCTGTAGTTAAAATAGGTGTTGCATTTTTTTCCATGAAGTTTTTTTCAGGTTTTAGATATTCTTTTGCAAGATCTCTAAGATAACGATTTACTTCAATTCTAATGACGCAAGAAAGAACTGCGCCTGTAATGAATAATGCCGGAGCAAAATATAGGTTTGTTGCGCAGCAGATTCCATATAACATTTTATCGCTATTTCTCGCAAAAAACTGAGCTGTTTTATCCGTCGCACTGCGTGCTGCTTCGCTTAATTTTTTTACACCATTAACGCAAGTTGAATGGATAGATTCTGTTGTTTTATTATATCCATTTCTAATTCCGGTAGTGATATATGTTTTGCCTTCTTGCATTTTATTTGCTACTGGCATTACTAAATGGTTTTGAATATAAGCTGTCATATTATTATTCCTTTTTTTTATGTTATTAATAACAAAATTTAATAAATAAACTAACTTTATAATAAATATTATATATTATTAAATATTTATTTACAACATTTATTTAAAATATTTATTAAATGTAGTGTAATCATAAAACAAAATGGACGATATGGACGATATGGACTATATGGACTATATGGACAAAAAAAAGTTAATTTTGGGGTAAACAATCGTTCAGAAAGTCTAAAAAAAATCATTTTCGTCCTTGCTCTTAAGGCAAAATACCGTTAAAATTTATTTTTTTTTCAGCTAAAAGGAACATCAATGGAAGAAGCCAAATTAATCATTATTGGATCTGGACCTGCGGGTTATACGGCGGCAATTTATGCAGCTAGAGCGAAGTTAAATCCTATATTGTTTGAAGGATTTTACTCGGGACCAGCCGGTGGTCAATTAATGACAACGACAGAAGTAGAAAATTTTCCAGGTTTTCCTATAGGTATATCCGGTCCAGAGTTAGTAGATAATTTTCGTAAACAGGCAGAAAGGTTTGATACAAAAATTTTTACGCAAGATGTTGATTCTGTCGATCTCAGCGTGTACCCATTTATTGTTAATGTGAAAGATAAGAAATATGCCGCTGATGCAATCATTATTGCAACAGGAGCTTCTGCAAATCGACTTGATATCCCAGGAGCGCGTGATGGAGAGTTTTGGCAAAAAGGGGTGACCGCATGTGCTGTTTGCGACGGTGCCGCACCAATTTTCCGCAATCGCCCTCTTTTTGTGATAGGTGGCGGAGACTCAGCTATCGAAGAGGCTAGTTTTTTGACTAAATTTGGAAGTAAGGTTTATCTCGTACACCGAAGAGATAAATTAAGAGCCTCAAAAATTATGCAGGATAGGGCTTTTCATAATCCTAAAATTGAAATATTATGGGATTCAGAAGTATCCAACGTTGAAGGCGACACTGTTGTACGTAGCGTAACAATAAAAAATGTCAATACAGGGAAAGAAATTAAACATGAGGCGGGTGGATTGTTTTTTGCAATTGGACATACACCTAATACGGCTTTCTTAAATAATCAGGTAGAATTGCATCCAAATGGATACATTAAAGTCATCGAAGGAACTACTCTTACTAGTGTGAAAGGTGTTTTTGCAGCAGGTGATGTACAAGATCATGTTTATCGTCAGGCTATTACCGCTGCGGGAACTGGCTGTATGGCCGCTTTAGAGGCCGAAAAATGGTTAGTAGAAAAAGGTTATACGGCTTGAAAATAACAAATAGTGATAACAATCGTTGTCGTGTACCTCTTATCAATGTGTTGACCTTTTGTTTTACGACGTTTTTTTCTTTTTTATTTGTTGAAGCCAATGGTGTGGAATCTAAACCTTGGGTTAGCAATTATCTCGAGTTTGAATGGCGCAATTCATTATTATATCAAACCTATCAATCAGTAGAGTCCTCATCCAAGCTTGTCGACCATTCATCTGACGATCTTTTTTTTACAACAAATTTAAGTAATGCTGTAGATCCTGATTTTTCAGTAGAAGTGGAACTGACCGCAGCCAAAACAAGAAAGCAAAAAGGCAATGTCGACAACTTTCGTTTGGCAGGGCGTTATGTCTGGCTTGATGATGTGGCTGGGGATCCTATTACGTTGACAACAGGATTGTGCCTGACACAGGCTTTTTTAAATAGTTTGAATGATATTAGTTCTTTTCATCATGGACGAAGCGAAGCTGAGTTCTTTATTTCTGTTGGCAAAGAGACTGCTCTTTGTGATATGTGGCAAAGACGTTGGTGGGTAGTATGTGGATGTGGGCTTGCTGAAAGAGGGTCTGCTTGGATACGTGGTGATGTGAATTATGAGTATCGTTTATTAAAAAATCATGAGCTACGTTTATTTTTAAATAGTTTGTGGGGATTTGGCCATAAGCAATTACATTTTCATCATTTTCATGGCTATGGATCAATAAATCACCAATCTGTTGATTTAGGTTTTGGTTATACTTATGTAATTGATTTTGTCGGAAGTATAAATGCAGCTTATTCTTATCGTGTGTTTGAGCATAATTTCCCCGCCCAAGCTCAGTGTGTTTTATTGAATTTTCTTTACCCTTTTGGGTTTTAAACAGTAAATCTTCAAAATGATTAAACACAAAGACACAAAGGCACAAAGAGAGGGCGATCGAACCCCATTTTCACTCTTAGTGTCTTTGTGTCTTTGTGTCTTTGTGTTGAATTTTTCTAAACACATTAACTTCACTCAATATTGTGAATTGTTAACCCAAATAGCAAAGGCAGTCGCATATTCACGACAATGACTAATAGAAATTAAGAGTTTTGGTGAATCAAATAATTCAGACAATTTTGATGAAACAGAAACGATGGGTTTACCATTATCATCATTAAAGATTTCGACATCTAGCCAAGTTATTCCTTGGCTAAAACCTGTTCCGAGTGCTTTTACAACAGCTTCTTTTGCTGCAAATCGTCCTGCGAAATGGATGGCAGATTCTTTTTTCTTATTGCAATAATGTTGTTCTCGGGGAGTAAAGATACGATTTAGAAATCGCTCGCGATAACGCTCTATATTAGCCTTTATGCGAGCAATTTCTATGATGTCATTACCAATTCCCTCAATCATTTATAATGTGAGGTAACTTTTGTGTGTATTTTCGATTTCATTGGCAGCAGCAGTAAATTCCTGTTCTGTCATGAGGCAACCTTCTTCGCATGTGTTACAGAATATCATACGACCTGAAGAAGTATGCTTTACAGAAAGAACCTGTGCTTTAATTGTTTCACCAATGAATTCAGCACCACCGTTTACGACGACCATTGTACCGTCATCTAGATAGCCAACGCCCTGACGAGCTTCTTTTCCGTAGCGTTGAATTTTGATATTGATGAACTCACCGGATTGAGTAATAGGCTTAAGAGCATTCGATAACACGTTAATGTTAATGATTCGAACGCCTTCGATTGATGATTGTTGAATACGGTTGATATCAGATGTGATGATGTTAGTATCTAAAAAGCGAGCAAGACGAATTAATTTGCTCATTGGATCTTTAATTTCAGAAAAATCTGTGTCGACATAACGAATGTCTAGTGTTGTGATGCTTTCTAATTTTTTTACAACTTCTAGTGAACGGCGTGCTTTTGCTTTTGTTGTTTCATCGCCAGTTTCTGATAAAGTATAGAGTTCTTTTAAAGCAAAGCGAGGCATGATTAGTTGGTGATCTAAGAGACCAGAAGAAGCTAAATCGATGATGCGTGGATCTGTTAATATTGTGATATCAACGAGAATATCTTTTTTCTTATGGCTTGTTTGTTTGAATTGTACAAATGGAATGCTTACATGCAACTCATCAGCCGCTCTTGTTGTCATTACCATGCCGAGATATGAGCAGAATAGGAATACAAAAAAGCGAACAGGGATGAGTGTCGTTGCTCCGTCTGATGCACCTAAAATTCCATTTAATACGAATAGGATTGCTTCGGCCATTAAGTAACCAAAAAATAAACCTATAGCAGCGGCATTAAATGTCTTCAAATTAAAACGCTTAAAAAACACATCTAATCCAATGAGTAAGCCGGCGATAGCGATGCCACCTAAAAGACCAACAGCTCCATTGATTAAATTGAAACCGCCTTCAAAATAGTGTGTCGCAGCGCTTATAGAAAAAGCAACACATATGATAAGGAATAATAAGCGAATAAATGTTAGTGACAAACTCATGACTATAAATCCTGTTCTTTGTAAAGAAATTATCTTGTTTATTCTCACATCTATTTGGTGTTGTATAGCAATGAAAGAATAATGGTTGTGTATTCGGTAAATTTATAATATCTTACCATAATCTTAACTTATTGTAAATAAAATAGAAGTTTTACTGTGGTTTTTAGAAAGAAAATCATAATTTTTAATAATTTTTAGGAAATACTAGCAATATGTATGTGGTTAAAGTAAAATAGATCTCTCACGAAAAAAATAGAACAATACAAAGGATTTTCATATGATCAAAGCAAGTCATACAACATTAATTACTATTTCTGGAGTTATTTGGTTAGGAATAGGGTGTTTCCTATTATCTTTAGGGCTTAACTTTCTTGTAGCTTCCATTTTACAGGAAAATTTAGCTACAACTTCAAGGCCAATCATTGACAATATTGCGCCGTATATTGGTGGTTTAGATACCGCTGTTATTGTTCTCATATGCCTTGGTTTATTTATTGGCTACACGAAAGGGAAGTACATATTTGCGAAAACAGTTCAAAAGGGTGTCAATCGTATAAAAAGTTTGCCTAATCCGGTATCAATTAGTCAGATATACACTAAGAAATATTACATTCTATTAGGGGCGATGTTCTTAATTGGTTTTGTAGTGAAGTTTGCTCCATTGGATGTTAGGGGATTAGTGGATGTTGCGATTGGTTCAGCTCTTATTAATGGGGCCGTATTATATTTTCGTAATGCCTATCAAGTTTATCGTGGTGAAAACCAAGTGGCAACAAAATAGTTGTCTCTTTAATGAAGGCGATCGTCCTTTTACGTGCCCGTGCCCTTGCCCGTGTTAGAAGACTTAGTTTTAAACAAAACGCAGAGCCGGGGAGACAGGGAGACGCAGAGAGGTTAAATTTGGTTAGATAAAAATCTAACGACTCTTCGTTAGCTCGGAGAGCGTCTGTTCAAAGCCCGGAGTGACGTAAGGAACTCCGGGTAAATAAAAAAGAGATTAGAGCTCGTAGAGCGACTCAAATATGCGACGATATGCTAACTCTCTTAAGGCACACAAATAACTTGAAGCACTTCTTTGTAATAATCTCACATTTGAGTCGCTCTACGAGCTCTATTCTTTATTTTGTTTACCCAGAGTTCCTTACGTCACTCTGGGCTTTGAACAGACGCTCTCCGAGCTAACGAAGAGTCGACAAGCTTTATATTTTTTATCTAATTTAACTTATATAACCCCTCTGCGTCTCCCTGTCTCACCGTCTCTGCGTTGAATTCAATTAAAGTATTTACACATGTTTTTTTAAATCCCTCATTTTTTGCATTTTAGCTACTTGTGGGTAAAAGCATGGGCACGGGCAAGGGCACGGGCAAGGGCACGTAAAGGACTATAGGTCACGAACTTTATTTATGATATTGAGTCCCTTTTTTAATTTCAATTGTTCGATAAACCTGTTCAATTAGCACTAAGCGAGTAATTTGGTGAGTAAAAGTGAGGGGTGATAAACTTATTAATGCATAATTGCTTTTAAGCTGTTGTGGAAGGCCTTCTGCTCCACCAATCACAAAGGTTAGACGCGACCCTCCTTTTTCCCATTGCTGTTCTAAAAAGGATGCAAATTGTTCACTCGTATACATTTGGCCTGCAGGATCAAGACAGATCACTAACGGTTCTTTATCTGCATATTCAATCAATTGCGCATTATCTTTTACCCAAACCCATTCTATTATTAAATTGGGTTTAAGGCGCTTTACATATTCACTGAGAGCATCTTCCAGCCAAGTCTCTTTAGTTTTTCCAATCGATAGAATTTTTAGTTTTAACATTAGACTCCTTGCAAGAGGTCTATTATCGGAATTCTTTTATGGCTTGCTGCATTTTACGTTTTTCGTCTTTTGTTTTAATATCAGCTCTTTTATCGGCAGTTTTCTTGCCTTTGGCGATACCAATTCTAATTTTAATGATTCCGTTTTTGAGATAGAGTGCCAATGGTATTATTGTTAACCCTTTCTCTTGGATGGCGACACGGAGTTTTTCGATTTCTCTTTTATGCATGAGCAATTTGCGGTCTCGTTTTTCCTCGTGATTGTTGATATTGCCATATTTATAATGGGCGATGTTACAACCGATGAGCCACAATTCGCGTTTGATAACTTTAACATACGCTTCTTGCAAGGAGCCGCCATTGTCACGGAGAGATTTGATTTCAGTTCCCAGTAGCATGATACCCGCTTCGAAGGATTCTAATATCTCGTAATCATGTAAGGCACGCCGATTCGAAACAAGATCTGAGGATTTATTACTCATATTATTAACTTAAAAAAATGATTTTGAGGCAAAGGACAAAGGACTTAGAGGACAACAATTAGCTTCAGAAGTCCATACAGTCCATATAGTCCATATAGTCCATAAAAGTCCATTCTCTCTTAATTTTACATGAATGGTTGACTAAGTCGCAAGATGATTTAAGCGTCTCTTGTGGAGATAAGTTTTGCTTTTTGAATCTGAAAAATTCTTTTTTCTTTATGGACATGTTCGAGGAGGTTTTCTTCTGTTGCCGTCAAAAAGACTTGCCCCATATCTGTCAGTTGATCCAATAAATTTTGTCGTCTTCTAAAATCGAGACTTAAGCCAACATCGTCGATCATGAGTAATGGTGGTACATTTCCAATTTGTTTAAGTCTCATCCATTCAGCTAAGTGAATCGATGTAACGTAACTTCTTTGCTGTCCCTCGCTACCATAATGACGGATTTCTTTATCGTCGATTAACATGCTCAAATCATCTTTATGTGGACCTGTGAGGGTATATCCAAGCATCATCTCTCTTGAGCGATGTTTACCGAGCTGGCTTAAATTGTAATTACGAAGATCTGCTAGATTGATTTGATCTGGCAAGATAGCTTTGTAGCCAATTTTTAATATTTCATCTTCATTTGTGAGGGCGTGATAGGCTTTTTGACAATATGTTTGGAGGTCCAGGATGGCAAGATGGCGTTGTAGGGTTATATATGCAGCCGATTGGCTCATTTCATGTTCCCAGCTTTCTATTGTCAATGGTTGTTTCGCTTTTAGAAGTTGGTTACGTTGACGCATGGCTCTTGTAAATCGTGTGAGATGATGAACATATAGAGGATCAATCTGAGCGATTTGCAAATCGAGAAATTGCCTTCTGATATTGGGGGAGCCTTTGATTAAATTGATATCGTCAGGGGCCATTGCAACGCCTGGAATAATTCCTATGAGGCTTGCAATTGAAGAAAGAGCCGTATTATTATAAATAATTTTTCTTTCCTTACCGTCAAAACCTACTTTAACACTTTGGTCAACGCCATGTTTGGAGAATTTGGCTTCTAGATAAAAGCTGTGGGAGCCATGTTTAATCAATTCGGCGCCAAGAAGGGGACGGAATGACCGTCCCATCATGAGATAATGGATGGCTTCTAATAATGTTGTCTTACCTTGAGCATTTGGTCCGCAGATAAGATTAATAGAAGGACTAAATTCAAAATAGGCCTCTTCATAATTGCGAAAGTGGTGCAGATAAAGAGACCTTAAAAACATGCTGATTTTTTTTACCTAAAAGTTAATTTCTATTCCTCTGCAATACGCATAGGCATAATGACAAACAGGTATGGGGCATCACAAGACATGTCATATTTTTCACCATCTGTGATTACACCTGGATTAAAGGAATCTGTAAGACCAAAGACCACAGTTTCGTTTTTACAATGACGAAGAATATCAATGAAAAATCCAGGATTGAAAGCAATTTCAAAAGAGGAGCCCTCATAGTTGACTGGCATCGAAACTTGACCTTCACCAATTTCTTTCGAGTTGGCATTAAGCCTTAATTCTCCGTTCGTGAAAGTAAAGCGTACAGAATGTTCGTTATTGGGTGTGAAGAGAACGATCTGGCGTAAAAGAGTCATGAGTTCATCGCGATGCAATGTAACAAATATTTCTGATCGTTCTGGTATCACACGATTAATGTCTGGATACTCACCCGAGAGGAGCTTTGTTTGGATGAGAGTGTCATTCACCTGTATAGAAATTTTATCATGCAGTACAGAAATTTTGGCATCACCTTCATCCAATAAGCTTTTAACGATTTCATCGACGGCTTTTAAAGGGATGATTGCTTGGAAGGTAAAACCATCATCGGCTTTAATTGGGCATTGACTACGTGCTAAGCGCTTTCCATCGGTACCCGCAAATAGGGCTATACCGTCGGCGATTTGCATAAAGACGCCTGTCAATACATATCGATTATCTTCTTTTGAAACAGCGAAAGATGTGCGGCTGAACATATCTCTTAGGTCGCTTTGCTTGATAGCGAACGAGCTTGCTTGTGACATGTCCGGTAAAGCCGGATACTCATTTTTACTCATACCATTCAGTTTGAAGCGGGAAGTTCCTGATATAATTGTAGTAATTTCCTTTTCGCTTGAGCTTACTTCGACATTTGCAGCAGTAAGTTCACGCACGAGTTGAGAGAAACGCTTTGCTGGAATTGTTGTAGAGCCTTCTTCAATGATTTTAGCTTCTAAATCACATCTGATTCCAACCGTTAGGTCTGTGGCTGTTAAAATGATTTCATTATTTATCGCTTCAATTAAGAAATTGGATAGAATGGGGATTGTCGCTTTGGGTGGAATGATGTTCTGAATTTTATTGATTAAATAATTTAATTCTTGAGTAGAAAGAACAAATTTCATGATCTCTATTCCTTATCCTAAGAGGTGGTTGAAAGGGAAAGAAGATACGATAGCAATCAATCGAATGTCAAGGTAAATCGACCATTCTATTGGAGTGCTACCCGACCAAAAGGGGATAGGATGATACAATCTTTTCCAAGGTGGGTCCCTGTTATGATAAGACCTAATTCAAAACAGCGTTCGATGATGGCATCTCTTATAAACTGCTTCTCTTCTTTTGTATATTCAGGAAGAACATATCTCCATTTTTTGCCCTTATTTTTAAGGACTACCGAGTCGGTATCGGCAATGGGAGAGATAAATCCTTTTAAAAAGTCATCGACATAAACCCAGTCATTAGGAGGTAAACGTTTGACAAGATTTTTCTCTATAAGACGGAAATTTCTCGGTGTATAGAGAGGAGATGAGTCTGGAATAGAAGTTAAGATATTTAATGGATCGGTAGCTAATTGTGCGGACTGTTCGGCTGGTGATTTTAGTAACCAAGCAGTTCCCTTTTTAGTGATCTTATATGGAGCTTCTGAAATTAATTCGAGTTGAATGAGTTTAAATATAAGATGATCGAGATATTTTTTAGGACGATCTAAGAGTGTTTTGACATCTTTGGTTGGGATAGGATTCTTTTTTGCAGCTTTTAATATAGTCTGCATATCAAAAATAAAGGCAAATTGTTTAGAGTCAACGGTGATATTTACACTTTTAGGATTTTTGATTGGTTCCGGCTTCGTGTTCACCTCAAAATTGATATAGTCTAACCATTCCTGGAAGGGGGAAACAATTTCATGCCATTGATCTTTGATGTTTTCGTACCTGATGCAACAAACAAAATGGTATTCAAGTAAAAGAATATATTCTTCAAATTTTTCGCGAGTTAGTTTGTATTTTGTTAATAGTTTTGAAGAAGGGACTTTAAAATTTGGTGCCTCATAGATATCTTGAATGATCTTATGGAGGATCGGCTCATCAAATTGAAGTTCTTCGAGGTGTAAACGATAAGTCTCGGGAGTAATTAGATATTTTTCAATTATTGATGCGACGATATTGTCAGATGAACGTGGTACAGCATACCATAGAGGTAAAACATTAATAGGAACTTTGCTTAATATATCTTGTAAAAATGCAATGTTAGGTTCAAAGTCTTCATCAAATTTTTCTATCTGAGATTCATAATATTTACGCATTTCTTTATCGACGACAAGTGTTTCGTGATCAATTTTAAATAGTTTTGAAGGTTTAAGCTTTGTTAAAGCTGGCATGAGAAGGTCTTTTTTAACTTCTAATGTTTCTGCTAGTTCTGGGATTGATATCTTGAGGGAATTGTGAATGATATCCTGAAACACGCGTACTTCGAAAGCACTTAATTGAGCTAATAGTAGACGATTTTCAATGTCTCGTTTGAAGGAGTAGTCTTTCAAATTAATTTTATTTTTACGTGGTACAATTTGCATAAAGCTCTTATCCTAAAATAGAAATAAATAATTTGGTAATTTAAGCATATATGACATAAGGATAATTATCAATTATAAAAAATGATGTAATTTATTGATGTCAATAATCGTTGTGTATTATATTGTGTTTTTTTAAATTATTATTTATAAAGTGTTGAATATTAAAACCGACAGTATATGAAAAGGTGAGTATGGTAGATAAAAAAAAGAACTCTACAGATAAAGGAAAATCTAGTTTAGATACTTCTCTTAAAGATTTAGCGGAGTTGGCCATCGAGGGTCTAAAAGAAGATCATAGGAAAGAGTTCGAAGCGGATATCGTCTATTTGAATCAAATAAGATCTCATTTTTATAATAATTTTCACAGGTTTAAAAGTCGATTTGTGAAAGGATACGAGATTCTTATTGAAGAGTTGTCAAACGAAAATAGAAAGATTGAATGAATTTGTTTACACAATACAAAAATAAGAAAGAGGCTGTAGCTAAAAACGAAAGCGAAAGAGGACTTTCGCACTCCAAACGCTACGCGTAGCCATGAAAATAGCTTTTCTGAATGATCGCGAAGCGTTTGGAGTGCGAAAGTCCTCTTTCGCTTTGTTATGAAGCGCCATTTTTGTCTTCATGCCTAGATTTGACGCTTATCTCCAAAGGGTCGCCTTCATTAATTGAATTTTTTTCTTATTTTGACAGCATCGGGCTTTGAACAGACGCTTTCCGAGCTAACGAAGAGTTGCTAAGCTGGTATAATATAAATCCAATAAGAGAGATTAGGAATAATTTTTTGAACACCATGGATCCATTCACGAGCTTCATTTTCAGACTCAAATAACATCAACACTTTTGCTAATGCATCCGCGGTGACACAATCATCTGCAAGCAAGCTAGCGCTTGCAATAGAATCCTTTTGTACAAGGATGGGTTGCAATGTTTTTGGATTGAAGATATGAGTATAGGTCGTTATTTTTCCATCACCCGATTGCACCGTCCAATTCTGAAAATAATCTCCACTTGTCGCAATCGCTTGGTTGTTAAGATTAATGATAGCGATTGCATCATCGGGATTAGGATTTCCAAGTTTTCGAATATAGATATTCCATGGTCGATGGTCGGGATGTTCACCGGAAGCTCGCATTTCACCGCCCCATTCAACTAATACATTGTCAAATTTCGCTTTATTTAAGTTCTCTAACAATAGATCAACAGCTAATCCCTTGGCAATGCCTCCAAAATCAAGTTGGGTACGATCATCTTTTTTAGAAAAAACTCCATTTTTAAAATCGATTTTATCCCATCCCAGACTTGGTTTTATGGCATCAATTTCATCAAGTGTGGGAATCGATCCACTGACTAATTTATCTTTCCAAAGGTGCTGTAGAGGTTCTATTGTTGGGTCGAACAATCCGTTAGATATGTTGACTAGATGATCGATGCGCAAAAAGAAAGCGTGTAATTGAGAAGAGAGTTGAGCTGTTTCATTCGCTTTCAGTTTATTGAGTTTTGAAATTTCTGATTCGGGATTCCATTTATTATAGGTTGCATCAATCTCTTTGAAGGTTTGGTTAATAATTTTTTGAATCGTTACTTTTTGTCGTTTGTCAATTTGGTGACCAATAAGGATTCGATAATCAATAGTCATGACATTTTGAGTAAATAGATGAAGATTGGGGGAATTCTTATTCGGGAGGTGTTGTGTATTTTGGCAGCTTACAAAAAAAATAAAAGTTAATAGAAGAGATAGGGTGGTTTTAGCATTTAACATGGCTTTATAGGGCTTAATCTTTTCGTGTAACTAAGTAAAGTGTTTTGCAGCAACATCGCGATCGTCATAGGGCCGACCCCATTTGGGACAGGAGTAATATATGAGGCCTTAGCTTGGACATTTTCAAAATCAACATCACCCACAATTTTATATCCACTTTTTTTAGAGAGATCGGTAATTTTATTTATTCCTACATCAATGATTACAACTCCCTCTTTAACCATATCTGCGGTGATGAATTTCGGTTGGCCAATGGCAACAACGATTATGTCCGCTGCCAGGCATAGCTGTTTTAAGTTTGTTGAGAAACGATGCGCGATCGTCACTGTTGCATTGCCTCCTGGGGTACTTTGCATCAGCAGCGCCGCAGTCGGTTTTCCTACAATATTACTTCTTCCAATCACTAAAACGTGTTTACCAGTTGTTTCAATTGAAGAACGTTCAAGTAGAACTTTAACGCCTAAAGGTGTGCAAGGGAAAAAGCCATCTGTTTCTCCAATAAGCATTTTGCCAACATTTATTGGATGAAATCCATCGACATCTTTATCAGGTTGAATAAAATGGGTCACATGAGAAGGGTTAATATGAGGGGGAAGAGGAAGCTGTACGAGTATTCCATCCACAGTCGGATCGTTATTAAGGAGTTCGATTTCAGCAAGAAGTTCAAGTTCTGTTGTCGTTTCATGAAGTTCTTTTCTTATTGATTTGATGCCGACAGATTCGCAAGCTTGAGTCTTTCGATTTACATAAATTTGGGAAGGGGCATGCTCTCCAACAAGGATAACGGCGAGACATGGTTGACGCCGATTATACTTTTGAATGGTCTGTTTGATTTCTTGCTGTATTTCTTCAGCAATTTTTTTTCCATCGATGATCATAGTATGCTCTAATAGTTTTTATTAACTCAAGATAACGAAACGTACCTATTTCAATCGAACAAAATCGGAGTGAATGACTAACATTTTAATTAAGACACTTGCCGAAAAAACAAAGGGGTATTAAATTGAAAGAAAAGAGGAGTCATATGAAGGCAATTCATTTTGTGCTATTTATGGCTGCTATGTTCATTACGATGGAAAAATCGTCAGCTGTGATACCCGATCAAGTTCCTTGTGTACAGGAGCTAGAGCTTAATTTCTTTATTGAACCTATCGTCAATCAAGGATTAAGTTTATATGATATCCCACAAGGGCTTTGGAGTCCTATCAATTTAGATTTACATTCAAGAAATCAGACTGTTCCTGATAGGATGAAACAGCGAACAGCTTATATGTATCCAAATCCCATTGAATATCCATTACAAAGAATTCCAACGGCTAAAATTTTGCTTGCTGTTTTTCATGAAATATTTTTAGAAACGATGCGCAATTATCAGGTCAACGAACAACCGTCAGCAGACTTGATTTTTGATTATATTGTAGGGCAACAAGAGGGGCGATTAATCAATTGCTTTGGACCGGAAGTAAAAGAATTGATACCTAGATTACAATAACTTTGGAGTGGTGTTAAAGAGTGTGGGTGAAAGAGTTTACAAAAATTCAACACAAAGACACAAAGACACAAAGATACAAAGAAAAAAGAGTGAGGATGTTCTATAAAATCAAATCATTGGTGAAATCAGGCGAGTCTCTCATTTTTCGCCGCCTCTTAGTTTCTTAGTGTCTTTGTGTTTAATTAGTTTGAAGTTTTGAAAGAAGTCGAATAGTGAAAATAATGAAAAATGAAAAAGGAAAAAATATGAAATCGAATAAAGACTATTTATGTTGTATAACGATAATTATTTGTTTATGTAGCGCCAACCTCCATTCAGAAGCTGAACAAACTAACAACAGTTTGGAAACCGATAAGAAAGAAGAAATCACCAAAAAAAAAGAAGAAGTCAAAGAGGCTATAAAGCCACCTGAAAAGATAGAAAAAGAAGCAAACACAAATGAAAAATTTACAAATTTAAATGTCGATCAGTCTCTTTGTTCGAAAGAAATTTTGATGACATTTTTCCCCTCCCCAGTTGTCAAGGCCGTTTTAATTCAAAATAAAGTATCAGAAGCAGATGCCGATACGATCTCAAAAGAACTTGCCCAAAAAGATCAGGAAGTTATTCGATTAGTTGAAGAAAGAGCCTCAAAGATGGAATCCAATCCATTAGGAGATTTAACGCAGCGAGACACCGCAATTAAAATTTTTCGTGAAACCCTTTTTGAAGTATTTGCCAAAACGTTAAAAGCGAATAATGTCAAAGCCGATGAAAATCAAATTCAGACAATCTTAGATGATATGCAACAAGTAAAAGGTAAATTATTTGTTGAGTGTATCAAAAAAGAACGCTCTTCCTAGACAAAATATTTTAAACCACTGTAAACATAGAAACATTTATACCCCACGGCTCGTTGAAATCTAAGTCATATGATAAGCGTCAAATCTAGACATATTGATTTAATAAATATTGACCTTGTCCAACTGCGGAGCAGTTAAATATAGGTAGCCAGGGGTTGCGCAGCCCTGAAAGGGCAAGCTACCCCTGGATAGCATAACAAGAATATCGAACTGCGGATGCAGTTCAATAATTGCGTGATGGATACTAACACAATTAT
>JACDES010000153.1 GCA_013816265.1 Parachlamydiaceae bacterium
GTTCTGGCATGATAGCCCAGGGTAAGCAGAGCGCAACCCTGGGTAAAAGTAATTTAATGATTGCACCCCAGAAGGGGGTGCCGGCATACGATGAATCTAATTCGTTAAGACAATATTCATCTAAGTTTGCCGGCACCCCTTTCTGGGGTGCAATACTTCATTTATATTTTCCCAGGGTTGCGCTCTGCTTACCCTGGGCTACCCTGGGCTATCATGCCAGAACCCCCATCCGGGGGTAAACAAGAGCAAAGAAACAAATAGGGCTGCTCTTATTTTTTCTTATTTTGACAGCATTGGCTCAAAGCCCAGTGTGACCAAAGGAAACTCTGGGTAGATAAAAAATTTTATTGAGCCCGTATAGGGCGATTCGATGCGTTGCGTAATATTGATTCACCACCTTTTATTGTTATGAGCCTTTGGCTCTACGTGCCGTTTCTGCTTGAGCTAATGCTTTGTATTTATCGGAGTTTTCTTCGTCGCCTTTATTTGAATAATAGTCGGCCATTTTTGATAACGAGTCTGGATTAGGATGGGTTTGATCGAGTGACTTCAAAAATTTATCTACTTTTTTCAGAGATTCCTTTTCAAAAGCATCTATTTTTTTATTTAGTAAATTAAATAGGAACCTTTCATCATTAATTTGTACTTTAAGTTGTTCCAAATATTGGCGTTCAGCTGGATTTCTAGACTTGTCTGTACCCAACAATTCCTCTAGTTCTTTGGAAGCAATCATCTCTTTATTAAAAACATCTAATGCTCGCTGTCTCAGATCGAGTAATTTTTCAAGTAGATAAAGTGATTCTTCACGCTTTTCAAAGGACCATAATTTAAAATTCTCATTTCTTTCGTTAAGTAAATGAATTACATATTTGTAAACAGCCGGATCTAATAATTTATTTCTGTCTTCGGCGTTCATTTTTCCATTTGATATTATTAATTTATCGATTAAGCCTTTCATGGATTTAGATAATGATTCTACTTCTGGCGGGCGTATGGGTTTTACACCTGTTTTTACAACTGATGGATACAAAAAATCATAAATTTCTTTTTTTTGTTTTAATAACTCTACACTAATTTATTAAATTTGTTTTCTAAATCAGAAAGAGTAGTCATTTGTTTATTAAATTCACTTATTTTTTTTTGGTATGCTTTTACGATATATGCTGGTTGATTTTTAGAATTTATTATTTCATTTCTTCTGATAATTAGAGATTTAAGATCTTTAAGCTGATGACGAAATTTTTCAACCTCTGTCGGTTTCATTTTGGATAGATCTTGATTGAGTTTTTGGAGATTAGTATTTACTTTGTTGGATGTACGGTCAAGCAATAATATTTCTGCTTCATTCCAATGCAAATCTTCTAATTTTTTATTTAATACTTTTCCAATTTTTTCATCATTTTCTAATTCTTTATTAGTTTCTATTTCCTTTTCTTTTTCAATCAACATTAATTCGTCTTTTATACAGTCATTTACGTTGTTTATTCTCTCTTTTAAAAGATCATTTAATTCTTCGTGTTGATAAGATAAGTTAGTGAGTTTAGTTTTGTTAGCTTCTAAAAATTTTTGTTGATCAATAAGTACTGATAAACAAGTATTTAATGCACTTAAACGCTGGGAGTTTGAAGGATCTATTATTTCTGGGTTAGGTATCCACTTTATAAGTTCATCGATATTAAAAAATTGTTTTTTTGAATAATCGTTTGCTAATTCGATTAATCTTTTTTGTGCTAGGGGGTGACCACTTGAAGCTGCCAGTCTGTAAAGATCAATTGCTTTTTGGTTAAAGTATAATAATGGCAAACTTTTATCTTGCCCTTTTGCCAATTTATATCTTTGATCAGCGAGTTGTTCATCATTCATATCCTTCTGTAAGCTTAAAAATGTGGCATCAATTTTTTGAATAGAATCTATTATTTTAGGGGAAAATTCATCTTTCTTATAATTTTGATTTCTTAAAGTTATAATTTCTTTAGCCGTAGATAAATAACTTGCTTTACTTTGATAATCTAATTTTGTCCAATTTTCAGTTAAGTAAGTAAAAATATTTTTAATTGTTGCTTGTTGAGCTTCAAGTATAGGATCCATCTTGGATTTAGCTTTCACTACAGGTTGAGAAGCTGCTGGTGAACCTGAATCTGCTGGTTTTGGTTCTAGAGGAAAGGAAGTATTCATATCACCCCCATTGTTATATTACATTTACAACATTAATTAACAATATTTGTAACTATCATAATTATATCAATTATTAAAATTAACAATAAACAAAATTATATATATTATTGTTTTGTTAGATATTTGTTGATTTTAAAATAAAAAAGTTGTTAAAATGATTAGTTGATATTAATATTGAAGCTAACTAATAAAAATAAGGATCTTACAATTATGGATATGGGCACAAGAGCTATTAATCCCGAAGTATCTCAATCATTTACGCTTCGTAGAACTGAAGCAACGAATACTAAGCAATCAAGCCTGATCAGAAAAATATGCATTGTAGTGGCATTAACATTAGTTTTAGGAGCCGCATCCTACGCTACTGCTCTATATCTCGGCGTAAATCTTCCTCCTTTAGCGACGATAATTACAGGAACAGCTGGAGCATTGTCCGCACTATTTGCAGCTATTTTTTGTGGGGGTTCAAAAAAAGAAGTCAACAGAAATAAATTGGAAGAGCTTTCCTTCGAACGAGATGCCAAAGAAAAGTTTGTAAATGCAAATCAAAATAAAATTAATGAAGTTGCAACACTACTTGAGGAATATAAGCCTAAAAAGGGAAAGTTAGTCGAAATAAAAGATGAAGATTTAGATAAAATGTTGCTACTCGTAGATAAAGCTCGTACGGCAGTCTATCAACAAGAACAATTCAATAAATTGATTCGTAAATTAGAGTCCCAGATCGGAGAAGCGCGATCCAAAGAAATATTTACAATTCCGAATGTTTTTCCAGAATCCATTAATGATCCCTCCAAGGTACTTCCGAATAAATTAATCGATCTTCTCGTTATTAAAGCCACAAATTATTTCTATAACAAAGATGTGCTTACTCAAATTCAGGCAAAAATTGAAACAGAAACGGGAAATAAAACAATTTTTCACGAAATTTTAGGTAAATTAAATTTAAAAGATTATTTAAATGGCGGTAAACAATTAAGTGCTGAACTTGAAGAATCAATATTAAATTGTATCCGACTAGCTGCTACAAGGGGAAAATTTGATCACCTGCTTAAAGAAGTCCAGGAAGCGGCTAAAAGAGATCTAATCTTTGATGATCAATCGATTGAAACAAAATTTGGTGTGGGTGAAGTGATTAAGGATTTATCTCCACAAGAGCAGAAATTTCGTCGTGAAGCACTTCAGAAGGTCATCAATCAAGCCTATATTCATCAAGAATTACGAAATAAAGGGAAGCTTGTATCTGGAACAACAGACGAAATAGAGCTCTTAGGGCATCTTGGATATCAAATTACTGATAAATCCGATTATCACAACAAAGAATTTGTCTTTGAAATTTTAAACCAAACGATTCAAAAGCAATTAAATTCAGAGGAATGCACTGCTTCTTTAACAATTGTCCGAAAGAGTTTGCAAGAATGTGCCCATAAAGCCCGTTTAAATACAGTTAATATTACAAATCCTTTTCAAATCCAGAAATTTCAGATTTCCTTGGAAGAACATACGAAATTGAAAACGAAGATTGATGATATTCAAAAAGAAGTTAAACTCCTTTATCCTGAGGATTTCCCTTTAAAAGAATCCTCACCTGGACGAGAACAAATTGAAATGCTTTATGTCCTATTGAAAAAAGAACTCGTCGTAAAAGGTATGCTTAATAAATTTTGGAAGAGTGAAGTTTTGAATGAACAATTCAAAAATATATTCATAACCCCAGAATTGTATGAAGAAAGTGTTGCAGAAAGATCATCGAAATTGAAAAAGGATTCTGTCGTTTTAAAATGTGAGGAATTAAATTTAGACGAGTTATTACTTGCCGAATTTGATTTCTATTCAAAATGGGGTCCATTTATTAAAATGGAGATGATCCAAGGTAGTAAGGATAAAAATGAAATTCTAGGCGAAGGTATTTGCTGGGCTGTTAGCAGTAAGGTTCAAATGATGGCACAGCGGAACCCAACTTGGACTGCTGATGAAATTGCTGCCCAAATAAAAATATCATCAGTTGATCGTTTTAGGCAGGGTGTTGTTAGTATGCAGTTTAAGCTTGAAGGGTACCAGGATTTTGAGAGGAAAAATGCTATGCCATCTCAAATGCTTGAAAAAGAAGGGTTTGCAAAAGATGTCGAAATTACTGATATTCCATATGATACCAATACTCCAGCTGATTTAGAAAGCTTAATGAAATCAAAAGAAATAGATTTAACAAAATCAAATGGGGTGCTAAGAGTCCATTTGAATTTGGAAGAAAGTGCTCATTCTATAATGATGAGACTTGATAAGGATTTAAATAAGGTATGGATTTTCGATCCGAATGTAGGATTATTAAGTTTTGAAAATGATAAGACCGATTTTGAAACAGCCCGTAAAAATTGCTTAGTTTTTTTCAATGCATTGATGAGCCATAAATATCCAACAATTAATGGAGTTATATTAAATCAGTTAGAGTAGAACTGTTATTTAGTTATCATCGCGATTGTGTGAGGAATTGGGAAATCGTACGTTATTCCTATGCCGCTACCGCGGCAAAAATCCATTTTTGTTGTTTTTCCCAGGGCAGCAAAGCTGACCTGGGCTAATTTCCTTAACCCTATCGGGTTATTTTATTGGGTCATTTTTTGTTAATGGTTCTTCTTGTATTAATTAATCTTACTATTTTCTTAAATATAACCCGTAAGGGTTAAGGAAATTAGCCCAGGTCAGCTTTGCTGCCTTGGGAATAAGAATGTGGCCATAGTTTTTTCTCTAATATAACCCGTAAGGGTTAAGGAAATTAGCCCAGGTCAGCATTGCTGCCTTGGGAATAAGAATGTGGCCATAATTTTTTCTCTAATATAACCCGTAAGGGTTAAGGAAATTACCAGGTCAGCTTTGCTGCCTTGGGAATAAGAATGTGGCCCTAATTTTTTCTCTAATATAACCCGTAAGGGTTAAGGAAATTACCAGGTCAGCTTTGCTGCCTTGGGAATAAGAATGTGGTCATAATTTTTTCTCTAATATAACCCGTAAGGGTTAAGGAAATTAGCCCAGGTCAGCTTGCTGCCCTGGGAATAAGAATGTGGCCCTAATTTTTTCTCTAATATAACCCGTAAGGGTTAAGGAAATTAGCCCAGGTCAGCTTTGCTGCCCTGGGAATAAGAATCTAGCAATAATTTTTACCGCGGTAGCGGTAAAGGAACAAGCGACTTTTTAACCATGAATTGCATGAAAAAAGCATTAAAAAGGTCCAATGTTGGAAGTTAAATACGATGGGTTGTGCAATAATATTTAAAATGTTAAACTAGAGTTAGTAAAGTTTATATATACATGTATATTTATAGAGAGGCACGAAATTTATGGAGTCAGAATTGATTTCTGTCGACAAAGTTGAGCCTATAGATCCCTATTCTAATAATAGGAATGGCTCTGTAAATCAAAAAAAATCACCGAATCCCGATACCGAGATCAAGAAGGCACAACCTAAAGATTTTAAGCGCATCGATTTGAAGACTTCAAGCCTATCTGTGACTCGTTTTAGCAATATCAAACTTTACTCTTCAATATTGCCTTTATCTGTCAGATATGAATTTAAAATTGGATCCCCGGTTGCAATAAATCCCTTTCTTTTAACTATTTACGGTCGATTTGTTAAATTCGAAGCTAAAGCAACGATCAAAGAAGAAGAGGTGCTGGATATGGAAGATAATCAAAATAAGCATATGGCTCTTCTTAAAGAAAGTTTTCAGGAATATTTGTCCAAAATTAAGCAAAAAAAATAGCCCTTTCGATTTATACTCCGGCCTGGATCAACATTGGCATTTGGACTAAGCCAAAGTTCCCACGGTTGGCCGATCGCAAGTCGGTCAATATTAATAATATGGACCGACT
>JACDES010000154.1 GCA_013816265.1 Parachlamydiaceae bacterium
GCGGATGCAGTTCAATAATTGCGTTAGTCTCCATCACGCGATTATTGAACTGCATCCGCAGTTCGATTTTTCAATATAATAAACCAGGGGTTGCTTTGCCCTTTCAGGGCTGCATTACCCCTGGCTACCTAAATTAAACTGCATCCGCAGTTATTAAAGCTCTCGTCGCTTAGATCTATCCTTAATCACAATTTTTTACTCCAAAGGGGTCGCCTCTCCGCATTGAATTTCATTAAAGTAATTACACTTGTTTTATACACCTGAAAAATGACAAGCAGCAAAATGATCTCTCGCAACTTCTCGTAATTGCGGCTTTTCCTTCCTACATATATCTTGCACAAATGGACACCTTGTATGAAAGGGACATCCACTCGGGGGTGCTAGAGGACTTGGAATCTCGCCCTTCAAAATAATGCGTGATCGTTTTCTCTCTACAACAGGGTCAGGGACAGGTATCGCAGACAAAAGAGCCTGGGTATAAGGATGAAGTGGTCTTTCATATAAAAGCTTACTAGGTGCCAGCTCTACAAGATGTCCTAAGTACATAATAGCCATATGATCGGCAAATTCACGCATGACAGATAAATCATGAGAAATAAATAAATACGTCAATTTATTTCTTTGTTGTAGTTCTTTCAATAAATTAACAATTTGAGCTTGGATGGATACGTCAAGCGCCGACAAAGGCTCGTCACACACAATTAAATCGGGATTTAAAGCTAAAGCTCTCGCTATTGCAACGCGTTGCTTTTGTCCCCCACTTAATTCATGAGGCAGTCGCTGTAAATGAAACTCCTGAAGTCCCACTTGATCTACCAAAGAAAGTATCCATTCCTTTCTTTCGTCCTTGCATCCACGATTATGAATAATATAAGGTTCAAGAAGAATTTCTTCTATTGTCATTCTGGGATTTAGCGAGGTCGATGGATTTTGAAATATCATTTGCGATTTTCGACGCCAACTGTGAATTTCTTTACCATCCATTTTACTAATATCGTTACCATTAAATAGAATGGTGCCATCTGAAGGATTGATCAGACGTACAATCATCTTCCCAATTGTCGATTTTCCACAACCACTTTCACCAGCTAATCCGAGTGTTTGACCATGTGGAATTGAAAATGAAACATCTTGAACTGCATGTAAAGTTTTTCCATTAACAGTAAATTTTTTTGTAAGATTCTTAATCTCAAGAATTGGAGGATTCATGATAAACCTTTCAACTTTAATGATTTTGCAGTCAATAGAGTCTTTGTATAAGGATGTTGTGGATTACAGAATAGCTGATCTACTGGAGCATCTTCGACAATTTTACCTTTGTACATCACAAGTACGCGATCGCAGATATTGGCAACGACTCCAAGATCATGTGTGATCAGTAATATACTAAATTGACGCTCACATTGGATTTGTTTTAGTAATTCTAAAATTTGAGCTTGTATGGTGACATCTAAAGCAGTTGTGGGTTCGTCAGCAATGAGTAATCGTGGTTTGCATGCTAATGCTATGGCAATCATGATGCGTTGGCGCATGCCCCCACTTAATTCATGAGGATATTGACCGATGCGTAGTTGTGGATCTGTGATCCCAACCTGTTCTAATAATTCAAGAACTTTTTCTTTAGCTTTTTTCTTGTTAAATTTTTCGTGTTTAATCAAACCTTCAGCAATTTGATAGCCAATTCTTAAGGTAGGATTCAATGCTGTCATAGGGTCTTGGAAAATCATACCGATCTGTTTTCCTCGAATATTTTCCATTTCCCTTTCGGTTTTAGTAAGAATTTGTTGATTATCAAAAGTTATATCACCTGAAATAATATGACCATTTTTAGGGAGTAGTTTTAGAATTGATTGGGCTGTCACACTTTTTCCTGATCCTGACTCTCCTACGATCCCTAAAATCTCACCTGAATTAATATGAAAATCTATTGCTGTTACTGCTTTTACCGGACCGGAACGTGTAGAAAAATGTACGGTCAAATTTGAAACATTTAATAAACTTTTTGCGTTATTAGCTTTGCTTGAGGAAATAGATCCTTTTTGAGCAGATTTATCGAAAAATTTTGAGAACATATGTGCATAAATAGTCGAAAAATTTTGCGATAAAGATGCCAGAAAGGGCAATTTTTTCAAGCAAATGTACTTACGCAAGAAGTCTAATAATGGATTCATAATTGATTCACTTGTTCAGACTTATTAAATGCAGCTTTTAATCCTTCCCCAATCATATGGAAAGATAGCATCGTCATGCTAATAAAGAATGCAGGAAAAAAGAGGCGCCATGGATAATACTGAAGGGCTGGAAGGCTTTCACTTGCCATTGTACCCCAGCTTGCAATAGGAGCCTGTATTCCAAGGCCTAAAAAACTGAGAAATGCTTCTGCAAATATTGCTGATGGTATAGTAAGCATCAAGGAAACAAGAATTGGACCGCTGGCATTTGGAAGAAGATGTTTAAATAAAATACGCCAAAAGCTTGCTCCAAGAGTTCTTGCAGCTTGTATATAATCCATTTCTTTTAATAGCAGTATTTGGCCTCGCACCATTCTAGCCATTGATATCCATCCAATGATCGTGATACCAATAATGATCGACGTTAATCCGGAACCCAATAAAACGATCAATAATATTACCACTAGAAGATATGGAAGGGAGTAAAGAATGTCGGCAATACGCATCATAATTTCATCCACATGTCCACCAGCTAAACCGGAAGTACCTCCCCATAAGATTCCAATACATAAGTCAATTATTGCTGCAGTAATTCCTACAAAAAGTGAAATACGAGCCCCATAGCACACTCTTGTAAAGACATCACGGCCTAAATCATCCGTACCAAACCAAAATGTCCAGGAAGGAGATTCATTTTTCAAGGCAAGGTGGATCTCATCGTAGCGGTATCCAGAGACAAAAGGACCAGCAATGGTCATTAATAGAATGAAGGATAATAGAGTCAATCCGCACATTCCTAAACGATGATGCATAAATTTTTCAATGAGTCGTTTACGTTGAGTGGTAGGAAGGTAAGCTCTGATTACGGTATCATTAGCATTTATTGATCCAGAGAGATTTGTCATATTATCCTGTTATTCTTTTTGGATTTGAATACGTGGATCTAAGTAACCGTAGGCCAGATCAACAAGGAACGTTGTGCTTAATAATAAAGCACTATAAAAAATGGTCAAGCCCATAATAACAGTGTAATCTCTGTTTGATACACTGTTTACAAACCACTGTCCAAGTCCAGGGATACTAAATATTTTTTCGATTACAAAGCTTCCTACTAATACATTTGCTACGAGTTGTCCCAAGTAAGTAAGGACTGGCAAAAATGCATTTCGTAGGGCATGTTTTAATAGAATGGTTTTGTTTGAGAGACCTTTCGCTTTTGCCATTTTAATGTAATCGCATTGTAAAATTTCTATCAAATTCGCTCGAATGAGTCTTGCGATGAATGCCATTGGAAGAGCCGCTAAAGCAATTGCTGGGAGTACGGTATGTGAGAATGTTCCCCAACGTGCTAAAGGAAGTAGTCCCCATTTAATAGCGATCACATATTGTAATAGAGTGGCTAATATAAAACTAGGAACAGACACACATAAAGTGGCCAATATCATTGCGATATCATCTTGCCATTGATTTTCTTTTAGCGCTGCAAACATTCCTAGAAGAACTCCTGCACAAATAGCTAAACAAATTGCCTCTAATCCTAAGAGAGCAGAAACTGAAAATCCCTCATTAATAATTTCATTGACTGATCGATCTTTGTATTTAAATGAAGGACCAAAGTCCCATTTAAGAATGGATTGGAGGTAATTGGCATATTGAACATAAAGAGGTTTATCTAAACCATAATGATTACGAAGAGCTGTCTGAATTTCCACAGGTAGCTGCTGTTCGTCATCAAATGGATCACCCGGAAGTATTTTCATTAGAAAAAATGTCAGGGTAATAATTAAAAAAAATGATCCTAATAAGAAGAATAATTTTCTGAAAAGATATTTTAAAAAGTTGGATTGCATGGTTTAACAATAATAATTTTAGATAAAATGACCTATTATGGGGCTGTGCAATAAATTATGTCCATTACGTGCCAGTGTCCGGCTTGTTTTTGTTTTTTACGTGCCCGTGCCCGTGCCCGTGCCCGATTTTCGTTAGTTCGTAACTGGCCTAATCAAAGTGATTTCTGTCCAAAGCAAATGAACAAAAACAACTCGGGCAAGGGCAAGGGCACGTAAAGGACAAAAACAAGCCCAAGGACATATTCTATTCAATATACGCATTTTTAAAATCTAGATATCCTAGCTCAGAAAAATACACATCCTTAATATTTGGTTTTTTCAGATAATTGTAAGAATTATAAAAAAGAGGTGCAATTGGCATATCCTTCATTAATACAGTCTCTGCTTGGGTCAATAATTTCTCTCTTTCTCCAAAGTGATTTGTCTGAGAGGATAAATCTAATAATTTAACATATTCAGGATTTTCCCAACCCGTATTATTAGTCCCATTATCTTTAAGTTTAAATACTTCTAAAAAGGAGATAGGATCACGGATGTCAGCAAACCAAGAACCTATACCAATTTGGTAATCTTTACTTTTTAATCGATCATAAAACACTTTTCCTTCACTGCTTTGAAGTTGCAGATCAATTCCAAAAGCTTGTTTCCATTGTTGTTGTGCCACCTGGGCTATTTTGTGAGTGCGTTCGGTATTGGCGTAACATAATGTAATGGGTGGTAGTTGTTCTTTAGTGATATGATTTTCGGCAAGGGCTTCGTTAAATAATTGTTGGGCCATTGCAATATTATTATCACTGAAGTGAGGTTTATGTTTCATAAAAGAAGGGGGAATGATTCCCATTGCAGGAGTTTGATTTCCTTGTAGAATATGTTCCACAAGATCTTGACGATTTAATGCTAAGCTAAATGCTTGTCTAAATTTTTGTTGATCGAAGGGTGGTTTAAGAGTATTAAATCTGAATAAATAGACTCCGGCACTAGGAGTAATATTTAGACGATTTTGTTTTTTTAAGGAGACTAGGGCATCTGTTGGTATTGTTGAAAGGGGCGAACCCACCCAGTCTAAATCCCCGTTCTCGAATAAGGAGAGAGCTGTTGAATTATCAAGCACAATTAGCTTAATTGTATCGATCTCGATGGAGTTTGCACCCCAATAATTTGGATTTTTTTCAGCAACAAACTGATTGTGTTTTGACCATTCTTTGAGTTTGAATGGACCATTTGAAATCACTTGATTCTTATTATTTTCTGAATTGGAATCTTTTATTTCTCTCATTTCAGCACTGACAGGATAGTAAAAATAGGAGGCGGCCAAATTAAGAAAGTAAGGGGTTGGGTTTTCGAGTTCGACGATTAAGGTGGCATCATCAGGAGCTTTGATTCCTACATCATTGAGAGATATTTTTCCCTCTTTAGCATCTTTAGCGCCTTTAATGACATATAGTTGATAAGCGTTGGGAGCAGGGAAGTTGGGATCTAAAACGGTTTTCCATGTTTTTTCAAAATCTGATGCTGTTACTGGTTTTCCGTTCGACCACGCGCTTTTACGAATTTTGAATGTGTAAGTTTTTAAATCTTCGGATGTATTTACGTCTTCGGCTATAGCCAGGGTAGGAATGCCTTCTTCATTAAGCCTCATGAGGCCTTCGTACAACATGTGAATAGTTGTGGCAGTAGCGAGATCACGGGCTTGTCGAGGATCTAATGTTTTCGGATCATCTTCAGTGCTAATTCTAATTGTAGTGGTATTATGGGGTTCATTAGTTTGTTTTTGGCAGCTTAATAAAGAAGTAATAACAAAGAAAAAAATGATAGAATGAATAGTTTTAGTAAACATAAGAAAATTCTCCGAAAAATTTATTCATCCAAGGTTATAATATATAGATACAAAAGCGAAAAGAAAAATTAATGATTTTATACCACAGCCCGTTTCAAACTTGGATTTGAACCGCGCCAAAACCTCGCGATTCGACGATCGTAAATAGATCCATATTTCTAATATTGATCTATTTACGAT
>JACDES010000056.1 GCA_013816265.1 Parachlamydiaceae bacterium
GGGTTAGTAAAACAGCCCCTAGTAAGTGGTATAAAAGGAAATTTATCAAGAAAATGGAAATTTGTAATGCAATTCCTTAACCGAATGCCATTGGGCCTCCGCTTCGCTGCGACCTGGGCTATTTCATACCGGCCCTTCAGGCCTAACAAAGGGAGCTTTATTTAGTGGGCTAATATCTGAAAAGAAATAAGGCAATTTTCACAGTATTTTCTTGTTTTGACATCATTAAGCTTTGGCGTGGTCCAAATCGCAGTTAGAGTCCGATTGCAGTATACTTGTTTTGCGTCTTACTCGAATTTTATATTGATTCCCTTTCTTTTCTATAAAACGACCAATACGTCCATCCGGAATTTTTACACAATCACCTAAACCAATTGATTTTGTCATTAGTTTTCATTCGTGATTATAAGAACATAGATTATTGATTGCAGGTCCATTTAAAACCTTTCCACATCCATCGAATCTAGATCCATGACATGGACAATCCCAGCTTTTTTCTCCATGATTCCATCGTACACATCCACCTAAATGTGGGCAAAATGCTGAATTAAAATGAACTTCGTTTTTTGTATCTCTGTAAACAGCAATTTTTTTTATACCTTTCCTCAATATCATACCTTCATTGGGAGACAATTCATCAATTTGTTTCATTTCTCCTGGTGTCAACCAGTCTGTATACTGAAGAGAGACGTTTAGATTCTCCTGGGTAAATTTCAATGCCGAAGATAATGTTTTACGTGAGGGTTCATATAAATGCTTCCAAGGACTTTCCTTCCCTAAGATCAGATCGGGTATTAAAATTCCTGCGATCGTTCCGTGTGTAATACCGTTTCCAGAATCGCCTGTGGAGATGTATATATTACGATCTCCGGGATTACGCCCAATAAAAGCTAGTGAGTCGACAGGTTCAAAAACTTGTCCTGACCAGCGATATTCAATTTTACCAATCATGGGAATTCGTATTTTTGCCCATTCTTCTAAATGATCATATTTAGCTTCTATTTCTTGATCTTGACCGGTTTTATGGTCTTCACCACCAATTAACAACCAATCTGAATTTGGATCAGATGAATGTTTTTGAACACGAATATAATGATACGGATTAGCGGTATCCCAATAAAGTCCTTTGGGAACAGAGCCTTTAGGAATAGATGCCCCAAAAACATAAGTGCGATAGGGAGCTTGTTTTGTATGAATGATAAAACGATTGTTAATTGGTGTGCAAGTGGCGACAATAGTAGAATTTGAAGTGATTTTTGATTTAGATTCCGTAGTAACTATGCAAACAGAACCATCTTCAATACGGTTGACATGTGTATGACTAAATATTTTTCCACCTAGATTCAAAATCGCTTTTATTAATCCTTGCAAATACTTAAGAACATGAAATTGTCCCTGATTAGGGAACTGCAAACAAGGACCTGTATTGAAAGTTGAACTGAATGGAGCTCTGTCAACCTTGTTGATGACCTTTCCGATTTTTTTTATAGAGTTATATTCTTTGTCTAAAATGTCTTTTGAATCTTCAGGAGGTACAAAAAGATAGCCATCGACTCTTTCAAAATCACAATCAATATTTTCATCCAAGATAATTTTTTCAATATAATCAATCGCAGCAGCATGGCTTTCAGCTGCAATCCTTGCTCCGTCAACACCGAAAAAACCTTCCAGATTATAGTAACGGTCGTCAAGAACCCATGTGAGATGTCCGGTTGTGCGTGCTGTTTGCCCACCGGCAATAGACCCTTGATCTACTATTACAACGGATTTTCCTTGTTTCAATAATGTATAAGCACAAGTAAGTCCAACAATACCTGCTCCCACAATACAAACGTCAGCATGTATATCTTTGTTTAAGGGCGTAAAAGTTGGAAGAAGAGTTTCCATCCAAAGAGATTGGCTGGAGCCGGAGTTGTTACTAATAGTACTAGGATCAAAGTGTGCATGAATCATAAACACCTTCTGGGGTTATGTTTGTCGGATTTCCTAACCGCTTCAGGTAAAATAGAAAAACCGACAAAGATAAAGTCAGAAAAGTATACCACGCGCGGTCTAATTAAGATGATTTACTTTGTTTTTTCTCTTGTTTTTTGACTTTGCGTTCTTTTACAGAAAGTGTAGGCTTTTTCTTTTCGTCTTTACGGTGCTTTACTACTTCTTTAGTCATATAAAACTCCTTTTTTTAATGTTTTAGGCTATACCACGAGTGCATAAAAAACATTAATCTACTCGCTCATGGTATATTTGCCAACATAGCATATCATGAATGATCTCGCAACAGCTTTCATTTTTTTATGGTTATTAATTACTATTTATGAGATAATTGTTCCAAATATACAAATTAAGAGACCACAATCAATGTTTAATAACAATCACTTAGAAATGATTCCTATTCGAATTATGATGAGACCGACCCATTGGAGGAGCGGATCTATGTGATTGGCTATTGCCGAATGTAGATTTATAGAGACCGCACCTCTTTCAAGAGGTGCGGTTTTTTTTTGTCCTTAAAAAATCAGATAAAAAAATTCAAATTGTTGAGAGTTAAATAAAAAATGAACATACGTCAAATAGGATCCATTATGAATCGAATTATTATGGCCCACATTAAGTGGAGGTGTGGTTCTATGTCATAGTCACTTGACTAAAATTCGGCGTAGTACAAACCGCACCTCTACTTAGAGGTGCGGTTTTTTTTTGCCCAGAAGTTTTCTTATAAATAAAAAAGAAAGAGGTGTTTTTATGAAGAGTAAATGGTTAGCCCTGAGTACGGGGTTTGCATTGTTTTCTATGTTTTTTGGATCGGGAAATTTAGTCTTTCCTATCACAGTGGGACAAGGAAGTGAAGGGCACTATATGTTAGCAGCGTTGGGCATTTTGCTTACAGGCGTCGTAGTCCCATTTTTGGGGGTATTTGGAATGATGTTATATAAAGGGGATTTAAATAGTTTTTTTAGCTCTTTTGGGAAAAAAGGAACTTTTATTTTTTCATTTTTAGCCTTAGCATTAATGGGGCCATTTGGGGTTCTTGCGCGCTGTTTAACGGTCGCTCATGGAGCTTTATTACTTCTATTTCCAAATGCATCACTTCTAGTATCTAGTTTTGCTATGTGTTGTGTAATTTATTTTTTATCGGTTAATAAAAGCAAAATTGTAACTTTATTGGGGACTGTTTTAACACCATTTTTATTAGTTGCCATTGCAGCAATATCTTTTTTTGGATTGAGTCAAGGCTCTACGATAGAAGTTGCAAATGCAAATGCAGCTGGCAGTGGATGGGATGCTTTAAAAATGGGTTTTTTTCAAGGATATCAAACAATGGATCTCTTGGCAGCATTCTTTTTCTCACAATTTGTGATTAGTTATCTGAGAAATCAATTATCAGCTGCTGATGAAAATAATTCGATGCTTAATATCTTTTGTAAATCTGCAATGATAGGAGCGGGAATTTTATCGATAGTTTATTTTGCATTAGTATTACTTGGGTCGATATACTCACCTTTGTTATTAGATAAACCCCCACAAGAAATGTTGGGGATAATAGCGATGGAATCTTTGGGGAGTTTGGCTGCGCCGTGTTTATGTATAGTTATCATTTTTGCCTGTCTAACAACGGCAATTGTTTTAACATCGTTATTTGCTGATTTTTTATGCAATTCTGTTGTGTCTAATAAAATTGGTAATCCAACAGCCTTGTTAATAACGTTAGGTATTGGTTTTTTTGTATCAACGTTTGATTTTGCGGGTATTGCAAGATATCTGGGACCAATTTTGGAAGCTGTATATCCAGCTCTGATTGTGCTTACAATATCTAATATTATATGTAAATTATGTAGTCTTAAGGCATCACATTGGCCCTTTACGATAAGTATATTAGCTAAATTAAGTTGTCTTTAAAAAAAAATAATCGAGGTTTAAATGGATCAATCATTATTTTCAAGTTTTGCAATAGTTGCTTTAGTCGCAATATTAGGTGCAGTAAGTCCTGGACCTGATTTTGTTATTGTAACAAAACATAGCCTTGCCTTTTCACGAAGAACAGGACTCTATACCGCCTTGGGGGTGTCTTTGGGCGTTTTCGTGCATATTGCCTATTGTTTAATTGGTATCGGATTTTCTATTGCAGAGTCAATATTCTTGTTTAATTGCATCAAGTATTGTGGTGCTGCTTATTTGATCTATATAGGATTAAAATCCCTTTTAGCTAAGGCTACACCGGCATTGAAAATGAACTATGAACACATCAATCATGATTTAACACCTTTTCAAGCCTTAAAAACAGGTTTTTTAGCAAATGTATTAAATCCAAAAGCAACAATGTTTTTTTTGAGTGTGTTTTCACAAGTGATCAGTCCTGATACCAAACTAATCATTCAGCTTGCCTATGCATTAGAAATTTGGTTGATCATTTTGGGGTGGTTTTGCTTGCTTGCTTTTATTTTATCGAATCGTAAACTCAGATCAAGAATTGTCCATTTGCAGCACTATTTTGAAAAAGGAATGGGTGTTTTGTTAGTAGCATTTGGTTTAAAAATTGCATTTATTTAGGAATAAATATGAATGAAATTATAGTGCCGAAATACCTCTATAAGATACTTTCAGTAGACGATTGGAGCAAAAGTCAGTCTAGAAAAAATATCCAACTCTCTGTTGATGATGAAGAATTCATTCATTTTTCAACAGAGGAACAATTGGATAAAATTATTGCAAAGTATTGGGGAGTTAAATCTAATTATATCGTTCTAAAAGTATTCACTGAAAAATTGAATGGAAAAATGGTGTTTGAATCCAATCCTGGAGGGGTTAATAAATATTATCATCTTTATGAAGGGTCGATACCATTAGAGGCAGTGGTGGAAGCGCGGTTAAATAAATAAACTTAGGCTAGTTAAGTGGGTAATCGACTCCTCGTTAGCTCGTAGAGCGTCTGTTCAAAGCCCAGAGTGACCAGAGGGAACTCTGGGTAAATAAAATAAAGATTAGAGCTCGTAGAGCGATTCAAATATGAGAAGATATACTAACTCTCATATGACACCTAAATAACTTGAAAGAGACCTATTTGTAATAATCTCACATTTGAGTCGCTCTACGAGCTCTATGTTTTTTCTAAATTATACCCAGCATTCCTATCGTCATGCTGGGCTTTGAACAGACGCTCTACGAGCTAACGAGGAGTCGTCAGATTATTATCTAACCTAATATAACTCATCTCTCTGCGTCTCCCTGTCTCCCCGTCTCTGCGTTGAATTCAATAAAAACGCTTAGTATACGCTTTTAAACTCTTGATTTTTTGCATTTATGCTACTTGTGGGTAAAAGCATGCGCTTCGCTGCGACCTGGGCATTTCATGCCGGCCCTTCAGGCCTAACACAAGGAAACTTTTCTTTAAGTGAATATGGGTAAAAGAGCGGGAAAAGAAAAGGGGAGAGGTTAGATTATTTGGAAATGATATTAGCCTTTTGATCATTAATATATTGGAGTGTTTCTTTAAACACATCATCCTGAGGAATGAGTTCGGCTCCCTTTTCTAACAATAGATTAATGCATTTCTTAGTTTCATTTGGAAAAATATCTCGATTCCAGGGTGCAGCTATGAAAGAAAGTAATGATTGATTCAATCTAATATTTGGAGATGCTCCATTATTAAGTAAGAGTTCAATTATTTCGAATTTGAGTGCAGTCTTTATTTCATTTGCAAGAAGAATTGGAGGGCGATAACCATCACCTATATCGGGATTTGCTTTTTGTTTAAGTAGCCACTCAGTAGCTGGTAAATTGCCTTTGATAACAGCTACAGCTAATGGTGATCCCATACGACTTTCAATATTAATCTCAGCACCTTTTTCCAAAAGTAATTTAGCAACCTCCAATTTGTTTTTTTCAATTGCTAAATGAAATAGTTTGGGAGTCCTACCATGAGTTCCGTTGAGCTCATTCTTTAGGTTTGGATATTGTTTAAACAAATCGTTAATTTGGACTTGATCACCACTTACTATAGCCCTCTCTAAATTTACGCAAGCTTCTTCAAAATTTCGTTCAGTATAAAAGCGTTTTACATGAACTCCATAATAGCCTAATGAAAATACCATTAAAATAGCTAACGCAACAACAGCTACAGCTTTTTCTAGACGACTACTGTTTTTCGAACTTAGTTTTTTTAATGGGTAATCGAAAATATTTGATGTAATACTTTCTAATCTAGTTGGTGATGTCATAAATATCCCTTATTTGAATAATAAATTAAAACAAACATTATCAGATAATTTGTTTTTTGTCGATTTTAAACTAGATAATTGTTTTATTTGATACGATTTAGTTTTTTTATAGTTTTGATAAAAACTAACTTTTTTGTTGTAAAATAATTTTTAATATCTATGATCAACTTATACCACATACGATCCAAATTCCAAGTTTTAATGACTGGTTAATAAGCAATAAAGATTATGGGATTGGAATATCAATTTTTTAAATTAAAGGATTTATTATGGCAAAAATGCGCGCAATGCAAGTTCCGGGTCCTAACAAGCCTTTTGAATTAGTTGAAAAAGATATTCCTGTGCCACAATCAGGAACCGTTAGGGTTAAAATTCAGGCTTGTGGTGTCTGCCATAGTGATTCTTTTACTAAAGAAGGGACATTTCCAGGTTTGAAATTTCCTAGAGTTCCAGGTCATGAAATAGCAGGCGTTATAGATGCCCTAGGTCCGAATGTTGTAGGGTGGAAGGTAGGCCAAAGAGTTGGAATAGGATGGCATGGAGGCCATTGTGGATATTGTCCGTCTTGTCGCAAAGGGGATTTTACGACTTGTTCTAATATACAAGTTCCAGGGATATCATATGATGGAGGGTATGCTGAATATATGGTTGCTCCTGTGGATGCTTTGGCGATAATTCCTGATGAACTTTCTGCTGTAGAAGCGGGACCATTGATGTGTGCAGGAATAACAACTTATAATGCATTACGTAATAGCGGAGCGATTGCTGGTGACATTGTAGTGATCCATGGAATTGGGGGATTAGGGCATTTAGGAATTCAATATGCTGCTAAAATGGGTTTTCATACAATTGCAATTGCACGAGGAAAAGATAAAGAAGCTTTAGCGAAAAAACTCGGTGCACATCAATATATGGATAGTGAGGCTGTTAATGTTCCTGATGAATTGCAGAAATTGGGTGGAGCAAAAGTTATATTAGACACAGTCACAAACAGTAAATCCATGAGTTCTATCGTTAATGGATTATCTATTAATGGAAAGCATATCCTTGTGGGGATAACGCAAGAACCAATGCAGGTTTCTACTTTATTTTTAGTTGCAGGAAGAAGGTCCGTCCTTGGATGGCCAAGTGGAACGGCAATGGATTCTCAAGATGCAATGTCGTTTAGTGCATTAACAGGGGTGAAATCGATGAATCAAGTATTCCCTCTTGAGAAGGCAGCTGAAGCCTATGATTTAATGATGAGTGGAAAAGCTCGTTTTAGAGTAGTTCTTGAAACAGGACTTTAAATAAAACTAATTATTTCATTTTTTCTAGAACAAAATCAATAAAACAGCGTACCTTTGCAGGAATGTAACGACGCTGTGGAAATGCTACATAAAGCGGGATTTCACTTTCCATATAGTCCGATAGAAATTCAACTAATTCACCACTTCTTAGGTGTTCTTGAACAACGTAGTGATGAAGTTTAACGATACCTAAACCATCTTTCGCTAATCTCAGCATTGTTTCGGAATCATTCACTCGAATATATGATTTAATTTTTATCGTTTTATTTTTAAATTGTAATTCATTGTCAGGTTTTCTCATGCTATGAGTAATGTATCTGTGAGTGATAAGATCTGTAGGATTTTTAGGTTTACCATACTCTTTGAGATATTTTGGAGAGGCGCAAAAGGAATAATGGGTTGTTCCTATTTTCCTTTGAATCACATCACCTGTTGCAGGAATACTCATTCCAATCACTATATCAATTGATTCATTTTTTAAGTCAGGCGAGCGCTCGGCAAGTTCTAGATCGAATTCAATTTTGGGATATATAGAAAGGAATTCCTTCAAATATGGGATGATGAAAGAAGTTGCAAAATGACGGCCACTAACTACCTTTAAAATCCCCTGTGGCGTTGTTTTCATCTGAGATACTAGAGCAGAAGCTTCATCAACCTGTTCAAGAATACGTTTGCATTGTTCCAAGTAACTTGATCCAATTTCTGTAAGCTCTATATTGCGTGTAGATCTTACTAACAATTGCAGACCTAACTCTGTTTCTAGTTTAGTTAGCTGCTTACTGATAGCAGCGGAGGAAATTCCTAGTTCACGTGCTGCTGCCGCTAAGCTTCCAAGCTCATTGACCAATACAAATGTTCGGAGTTGTGCTATATCACTCATTAATAACCATTAGTTAATAAACGTTTAGAATGAATGATATCATAAACCAAAAATAAATTAACCTATTTAATTAATCAAAATGTTCAATAACGACTCCAATTTACTTGTAAAATATAATCCAATAACTTATGAAAAGTTAACATCAAATAATAAATTGATGAAAAAAATGAACTTTACGTACTTAACATTAAGAGGAATTTAATGATGGATAAGAAATTTTACAAAATATTTACTGTAGCAGGTGTATTGACATTAGCCTTTTTTGCCCTACAAACATATGGGACAAAACTCGATGCTGCAGATGCTCCTGTAGCACCGAATGGAAAAAAAACTCTAGAGATTACAATAGAGAAGGATAACTCAGGAAACTACATTACTAAGATTGTTGATGCTAAAGGTAATAAAGACCCGATGAATTTGGGAAATTTAATTAGTAAAGCGGCAGTGCTTACCCCAGCTTCTAGTGAAGAGGTAGATCAACAAGTTAAAATCAATTCAGGCCGTGATTTTACTCCGGTAAAAATTATGCTTGAAAAAGGAGTGAATGGAGAATTAACTACAATATTGATAGGCTCTGCAGGTAAAAGAGAGAAACTAAATTTCGGTAATTTGTTGACTGAACTAAGCCACTCAATTTCAAAATCAGATATCACTTTTAAAAAAGGACAAGTCGAAAATACAAGGATTGAAGTTCTTCAAGAAAACAATGGAGAATTCCAAGCTTATATTATTGATGAAGAAGGTAAAAAAGACGAACTTAATTTAGGAACGCTCTTAAGAGCACTTGGATTGGAGTTGACTGGTACAAAAGAAAAAATAAAATAAAATAGCTATAATCTTTTAGGTTATACCAGGCATTTTGAGGCTGGTATAACCTCAGATCTGTCACTATTTAAAAATCCGAAGAATAGGAAAAAATTTAATGGATAAGAAACTATACAAAATATTTGCGCTTGCGTGTGCCTTTGCATTGGCATTTTTTGCGTTACAAACTTATGGGACATCATTGGGTGCAGATGAAGTTCCTGGGACAAAAAACGAAAAGAAAACTCTAGAACTTATGTTTGAAAAAGATGGACAGATTGGGTACACAACTCAAATTATCGATTCAAATGGAAAAAAAGAAAAAATGAATCTTGGAAATTTTTTAAGCAAATTGGTTGTTCTACCTCACGCTACCGTTGAAGAAGTAGATCAACAAGCTAAAATTAACGCGGGCTCTGAATTTACCCCAGTAAAGATAATGCTCCAAAAAGGGAAAAATGGTGAAATAAATACCATGATAATTGGATCTATGGGCAAAGTAGAACTTTTAAATTTTGGTAATTTATTGACTCAGTTAAGTCATACAATAAAACAATCTGATATAACCTTTAAAAAAGGCCAAATAGAATTTACCACGATAGAAATTACAGGAGATAAGGAAGGCGAATACCAAGCTTTTGTCATTGATGAATTAGGTAATAAAGATGTTCTTAATTTAGGAACACTCCTCAGAGCGTTTGCGATGGAATTAACAGGCGCAAAATAAACTTTTTTTAATTTCACTTCGATCTTTTGGGCTGTTGTATCCATTAGCCTAAAGATCGTTCTTTATACCACAGCCCGTTTCAAACTTGGATTTCAACCAGCGCGAAAATCTTCGCGATTCGATGATCGTAAATAGATCAATATTAGAAATATGAATCTATTTACGATCATCGAATCCCGAGGTTTTGGCGCGGTTGAAATTCCAAGTTTGAAGCGGGCTGTGGTATAAATTTCTTCGATTTTTAATAATTATCCTACCCGCTCTTGGTATATCTTTATAAATACGGTTAATTGTATCAGAGAGGTTTAATACAGTGTTAACCAATAGTTAATAATAGTTAACTGTTAAGTGTATTGTAAACTGATATAAAGTCATGTATAATTGGGAGATATTTTTTAAAGGGCAGAACGATATGAAAACTGAAAGTAAAAATTGTAAAATTTCGATAGGACTATTAATTGCGCTGGTCGTGCTGCCTCAAATCAGTGAAACAATTTACACTCCAGCGTTACCTAATGTTGCAACAGGTTTAAAAGCAACCGCTCAAATGGTTGAAGCGACTTTAGCAATTTATTTTCTAGGCTTTGCAGTTGGCGTGTCTATTTGGGGGGCCATTTCAGATTGGTCTGGTAGAAGAATTGCGATGCTTTCGGGGCTTTTGATTTATGCAATTGGCACGATTGCATGTGGAAATTCACAAAACATTGAATCCTTATTAGTTTGGCGTTTTATTCAAGCATTTGGAGTTAGCGTCGGTTCAGTCATAACCCAAACGATTCTACGCGAAACCTATGATGGTCAAGAAAGATCTAAATTATTTTTAATTATTAGTGGTGCATTAGCATTTTCACCAGCTCTTGGTCCATTATTAGGTGGATTTTTTAGCGAGCTTTTTGGATGGAGGTCTAATTTTTGGTTTTTGGCAGGACTAGGATTATTATTGATTTTCGTTTCTTATTTATTATTAAAAGAAACACGTCCAAAGCATGTTGAGCGGCCATGCATCAAACAAATTGCTTGTTTGTTTGTCGATATGATGAGTTCCCAAATGTTATGGGGACACATTATTTTAATTGGTGCAACAAATGGGATAATATTTAGTTTTTATCAAGAAGCTCCGTTTATTTTTATAGAACAATTGGGGATGAGCCCTAGTCACTATGGTTTCATAGGTTTACTTATCGCAGCATCTACATTGGTTGCAGCTCGGTTTTCATATTTAAAAAGTAAAAAATATTCACCATTAACAATTATTAGATGGGGAGCCATAAATGTATTAATAGGAGGAATTGTATTAGAAATGACAATTTTTCTTGGATTTTTTAAATTAGATTCGATTGGGTTTGAAGTTGCACTTTCAGCATTGTTTTTGATTTTCTTTGGGGTTGGACTCATCATTCCTAATAGCTTAAGTCAAGCATTGAAATCATATCAATCTTCAGGTGGTACAGCGGGCTCGATTTTTGGAGGGGCTTATTATTGTATTATAGCTATTTGTACTTTATTGATGAGTTTTTTGCATGATGGAACACCGTTTCCATTAGCTATTTTTATAGTGTTGCTTGGTGCTTCACTTATTGTTGGATGGGGAATGATTAGGTTTTCCGTATTGAGTAGTGATAACACTCTTTTGCCTAAATTCAACGAATGATGACAAATTCCTTTGGAGGTAAGCGTCAAATCCAGACATGTTTACGTATATGGCGCTTCATAACAAAGCGAAAGAGGGCTTTCGCACTCCAAACGCTTTGCGTAGCTTTGGAGATTTGTATTTCTAATGTTACGCAAAGCGTTTAAAACACTTGTAGCATAAATATTTCCTAAAGATACGCAAAGCGTTTGGAGTGCGAAAGCCCTCTTTCGCTTTATTATGAAGCACCATATAAAATTAATTATCAGTTATGTTTTCAAAAGACTCTCTTTCCAAGCGCACTTGAATGAGATCATCTTTTAAAAAGCCTCCTAGCTTCTGGTATAATCTTATTGCTAATTCGTTCCAGGAAAATACATGCCATTCTAGACGGCAGCATTGATGGTCTTTAGCATGTTGTGCTAATTTTTTCAGCATTTGATATCCAATACCTTGTTTTCTATACTCTTCCTTCAGATATAAATCTTCCAAGTATAAGATTGGAAATCCCTGATTGGCTGAGAAGGTATAAAAATATAATGCATAACCAACGATATTACCATCTACAATTGCTAACTCAGTATGATAATACGGATTTTTGCTAAAACCGAATTTGAATAAATTCTCTTTTGTAAGGGAGAGTGAAGTAACATCTTTACCTTCAAATAGGGCAAGTTCACAAACCAGAGCGTACAAAATATCTATTTCTTCTGGTTTAGCAGGTCTGATATGTAAATTGAGTTTTGTCTGTCGAGCAACTACTGTGGAAGTGTTACTTTGCGATTTATGATTTCCAGCAGTCTGCAGAGTGGAAGTTTTAAGTAAATCAAACAAATATTCATCTTTTTTTTGCATATCATTTCCAAAAAAACTAGGGGTACAAAAGATTTAATTAAAATATTGCAGCCTAGTTTTAGGGAATAAAGCAAATATTGCAATTCTTTTTTTAAAAAAAACATTTTTAGCGATAAAATAAATAATATCCGAAAACAGGTTAACTATTTGAATTGAGTTATAGATCATATAAGTTCCAAAGAGGCTGGTATTTAGGATATTTGTTAGGTGAAAATGTGATTAGCAAAATACACAAACGTTTCCATCACCACCAAAACAGGGATTGAAATAGGCGATTTCATTTCCTACTAGTTGTTCTAATATCCTGTTAACAACAAAGGAACAAAAACGCTGTTTATGAAATCCTTTTAGATTAAATAACCGATACATGTTTTTACGAATAACTTCATCTATAAGCCACACAGAAGGACATTCTAAAGTTCTTGTTGCCAAAAGTTGAGGATATGATGATATTTTTTTGTTATAAAAATTGCTTATATTTATGGAAATTAATTCTTCAAAATGACGAATGATAGAATTTAAAATTTCAGGAAAAACAGTATTTTGGAATTGTACAAAAGTTTCTTTTTGATTTGTATCTAGTAAATTCTCAAATCTGTTTTCTTTTTTTATTAACCCTACAATAATATCACCTAATTCCTCTCGACGCTTAGGACTTATAGTTACTGGTTTTAATGCTAACTCCAGAGTGATTTTGTTGTTTTTAATAAACCTCGAATGATCTTCATAAACAGTTTTAAAGAAGCTTAAAATATTATCCCTTATCTCCTGTAATTCGGGAAGTCGATTTTCAATATTTTGATCAAAATTCTTGGCTACTTCAATAATTACATCGAAATGATAGGGGAACAAACTAATTGCATCCCGTAATCCGAAAAAGGTTTCGTTTCTCTCAGGAACGAATCCTTCTAAATCAACCAAACCAATCTTACCAGTTACCCCATTTTGATCTCTCTCTATATATAAGGGCACATTATCATATCTACCAATAGAAAATTTAACTAAGTTTTGATAGGGATTACGAGCCGCACCGCCTACAATGTCAAATAAACAATCACCACATAGAAAAGCTGTAAATTCTTTAATTGCATTTGTGAATAATGCTTGATTTTCAATGTAGAGGCCAATTTGTTCCTTAAAATTATATTTAGAAATAGGCAAACGACTTTCAATAATAAAACTACCTTTTACACGTGCTTTTGGAATTGCCAGATGGGAAAAGTTATTTTTTTGACATATCATTCGAACTTGTTGCATTTGTTCGAGACGTTTTTTATTTGCTTTCGACCAGCAAGCTTTCAAAACAATTGGAATTTGTGGGGGTAAATAGACGGCCGTTTTACCAATTCCAATCGTTGGTAAATCTATGTTTGGTGCTTGTTCTATATAAGGAAAGGCCTTTTCAAATAGGGAATATTCTAAAAGATGCTCTTTTAATCCCTTTACTTTTTGTATTGCAATTCTTCTACGTACAAGACATTGAATTTTTAATGCTGCTTTATTCTTTTTTGTATGTTTATTAATCAAAAAGCAACGTATTGCAGCCTTGATAATTTTAGCGGCTTCTTGTCTTTTGTGTTTCTTTGTTATCGAGTGGCTAATGGCTTTTTTTATGATGTTAGCAGCTTTATTTTTTCTTGCTAACAGATCTTCAATTTTAGGGGTTTGTTCCAAGCTTGCATCTTGTATTGAAAGGCGAGTTATTGCTTCAATTTGTTCAACAGCTAGTTGTGGAGGAGGAGCTTTCTGGTTAGTAGGGCTCTTAAAAACTTGAGAAGTAACATTTTCAATTTTATTTACCCGATTCAATTTTTCTTTTATCCAAAAGATGAACCTAAAACCAAGATATCCCCCTACTAAACCTAAAGCAATTTTAGTAAGAGGATATTGAATAATGTTTGATATAGATATCATAAAATAAATAAGTAAATAAATTTAAAGATGACTAATTATATAATGGTTTTGTTACTTCCACAATGAAAATTTTCTTGTTAATTCAGTAACTTTTTCCCAATCTCCAAACAACACTATTCCATAGTATATCAGATCTTCTTCTTTAGTATTTTTTGTAAGTTCAATCTGTTCAATATATGTTCCTACAGTCATCGTGTGGGTAAAATCAACAAATTGTATTTTTGCTTCCATAGCTAGTTTGCGCAAAGATTTTATTTTATTGGAATTGGTTTTTAATATCATGAAAGGCATCTCAGAAATGTATGGATGTTGACCGTTATCGGCATCCACATAGTTTGTGAGGCGTAATGGCTCTTTACCAATTTCAGAACCAAATCCTATACACATATGAGCTAAGGCATTCATGATTACACCCGATTCTATTTTTTCATTCATCACGGCAACTAATTTATTTTTCATGACTTAATCCCTGTTTTTAAGTTCTGGTTGAGTGCCGCCTTGGCGGCACTCATTTGTTAAAAAATTATATTATGAGAATACGAAAAAACCTTGACTCTTTGTTTTAAGAAATTCTTTCGCTTCATTATAACAAACCGAAAAGACTCCAACAGCTACGGCCTTTGTCAAGGCACCTTTTGCTAATTGGCTAGCTTTTTCAACTTTTATTCCCTTTTGCCAAAGAGTTAAAGTTGTATTTGCTGCATGACCAAAGAGGCTTCCAATTGCTCCACTTGAAAAATCAGAACATACTTTTACAGCTTTGTTGTCTCCAAAAGTACTCTTCATTCTAAAACTCAATGCATCACAAATACTCAAAGAAGTAAGGAAAAATGTCTCTTGAGCTAACACACAAGCCAATAATTTAGGATTTTTAACAAAGAATTTGCGTGATTGTTTTGCTGACCATCCCATTGTGTGACCATTAAAGGTGACAAGTGCAGGTGATGACACAATTGCTACAACCGTGGAAATTCCAATTTTGGTTTGGAAGTCTAAGTCTTCAGACAAATGTTGTCTTTTACGTCTTTCTTTAATTGCTTCTTCCAAAATATTTTGAAAAATTATTTGGGTACCAACCAATCCTCCTATGTTTGGGGCAGCTTTAATACCATCCACTAAGAATTTGAATGAAAAGCGAGGAACGGGCTCACCTAATTGCAAACTTGTTTTTGCACAAAAAAAATAATAAGACGGGACAATACCAATACCTGCAGCACAGGGTGGTATGACGTATTTAGAAACATAATCCCATTTACTTGGAGCCGGTGAACCATTTTGAGAAACTTGTGAAATTGTTGACATATAAATAATTCCTTTATAAAAATTTATTAAAATAAAATATTTTCAGACCTAAATGTAAAAAAAATTAGGCATGAATAATGTACTATATAGGTCTCTTTAGACCTGATAAAAAATAAAAAAATGTGGGGTATTAAATGGTATGTTAATGTGCCTGCTGGCACAGAATAAGAATAGAAAGTGAAATATTTGAGAACAAGGATGTATGTACCCCAGATGCGCTGCATTGTGGTTCACAAACCATTTTCAAATGTGAAAAATTTGAATTTGTTTTCATGCTTTAAACTATATCCTTTTAAAGCAAAAAAGACAATAACCAAAAATAATTTTAATTTCATATTGTAGGAATTTATAAAATAGAGTTGATTCGGTGTATGTATAAAAATTGAACACAAAACTATTAAGAGGGCCCTCTCTTCGAGCCTTTGTGTCTTTGTGTCTTTGTGTTAAATTTTCTACACTCATTGTGTAAAAGTTGGGTGAGAATTAAACACAAAGACACAAAGACACGAAGAGAGGACCCTCCTTAGAGTCTTAAGAGTTGTGACTTAGAAAAACACCTTTTGTTATTTACCGATAGGGGGGTGCCGAGGGCAACTGTCTCGCTTTGTGTTTAATCTGTTTTAAGTTATTCAAGAAGTTATTTATATTCCCATTTCCAATTGCGTACTTCAGGCAGATCATCACCGTATTTGTGGATGTATTGCTTATGTTCGATAAGTTTATCCTCAATCATATCCTTGATATAGGCGCTTGTATCAACAAGCCCTGGAACGCGATCAATGACATCTTTAACTAAATGAAAACGATCTAAATCATTCAGTACAACCATATCAAATGGTGTTGTTGTTGTTCCTTCTTCCTTGAAGCCTCTGACATGAATGTTATCGTGATTTTTGCGTCTATATGTAAGGCGATGGATTAACCATGGATATCCATGAAAAGCAAAAATGATTGGTTTATCAACAGTAAAGAGTTCATCAAAATCAAAGTCTGATAGTCCATGAGGATGCTCAGATTGAGGTTGCAGCTTCATTAAATCCACAACATTTATTACACGTACCTTTAAGTTTGGTAAATATTTTCTCAGTAAATCAACAGCAGCAAGAGTTTCAAGGGTGGGTACATCACCTGCACATGCCATTACAACATCTGGTTGGAAACCAGAGTCGTTGCTTGCCCATTTCCATATACCGACTCCTTTAGTGCAATGCTTAATTGCTTCGTCCATATTTAGAAACTGAAGCTCGGGCTGTTTACCAGCCACAATTACATTAATATAATTTTTGCTTCTTAAGCAATGATCTGTAACTGAAAGAAGTGTATTGGCATCAGGAGGCAGGTAGATGCGAATAATCTCAGCTTTTTTATTCATTACCAGATCGATAAAGCCTGGATCTTGATGTGAAAAACCGTTATGGTCTTGTCGCCAAACATGCGATGTCAGAAGATAATTTAATGATGCTATTGGCTTTCTCCAAGGGATATGAAGAGTGGATTTTAGCCATTTTGCATGTTGATTAAACATCGAATCGACAACATGTATGAATGCTTCATAGCAAGAGAAAAAACCATGTCTTCCAGTTAATAAATAACCTTCCAGCCAACCTTGACAAAGATGTTCGCTTAAGACTTCCATCACGCGCCCTTCAGGTGATAGAAATTCATCCGTTGGAAAAATTTCAGCATCGAACATTCTATCAGTTTCTTCAAAAAGGGCATCGAGACGATTGGAAGCTGTTTCATCAGGACCCATGACACGGAAATTTTGTTGTTTTTCATTCAATTTCATGACATCGCGGAGAAATTTTCCTAAAATTCGTGTTGATTCTGCCATCTCTTTTCCTGGGGAGGTAACAGGAAATGCATAATCTCGAAAATCTGGGATGATTAATTCTTTTAATAGAAGCCCCCCATTTGCATGTGGATTTGCGCCCATTCTTCTATTGCCTTTAGGTGCGAGATCAGCTAATTCGGTATTAAATTTACCATTCTGATCAAATAATTCTTCTGGCTTATAGCTTTTCATCCACTCTTCTAAAAGTTTTAGGCGAGTTGGATTAGAATTAAAATCAGAAAATGGAACTTGATGAGATCGCCATGTTCCTTCAACGGGTTTTCCATCGACAAATTTTGGTCCTGTCCACCCTTTTGGTGTTTGTAGGATAATCATAGGCCAGCGAGGACGATCTGGTATTCCTTTAGAACGAGCATTTTTTTGAATTTCTTTTATTTCTGAAATAACTTTATCTAAAGTATCTGCCATTTGTTGATGCATTTTTTCCGGATCAGATCCTGTAACAAAGTAGGGTTTATAGCCATAGCCAATAAAGAGGGTTGTTAATTCTTCTTTAGAAATACGTGCAAGAATTGTAGAGCTAGCTATTTTGTATCCATTTAAGTGGAGGATGGGCAGTACAGCACCGTCACGAATTGGATTGATAAATTTATTTGAGTGCCAACTTGTTGCTAATGCACCTGTTTCTGCCTCTCCATCACCCACAACACAAGCTGCTATTAAATCTGGATTGTCAAAAACAGCACCATATGCATGAGTTAATGAATAACCGAGTTCGCCGCCTTCATTAATTGATCCTGGAGTATCTGCTGCGACATGACTTGGGATACCGCCAGGAAATGAAAATTGTATAAATAATTTTTTCATTCCCTCGGCATCTTGTGTGATATTTGGATAAAACTCCGAATATGTGCCTTCAAGATAAGTGTTAGCGACTATTCCCGGACCTCCATGTCCTGGACCGGTAATATAGATCATGTTTAGATCTTTATTCTTGATAACCCGATTCAAATGAACATATATGAAATTTAAACCCGGAGTTGTGCCCCAATGTCCTAACAACCTTCTTTTTACATCATCCATAGTAAATGGTTTTCGAAAAAGAGGATTATCCAGCAAATAAATTTGACCCACAGAAAGATAATTAGCAGCTCTCCAGTAAGCATTTATTTTCAGTAATTCTTCTTGGCTTAAAGGATTTCCCGATGTTTGTTGATTTAATAACACATCAGATAGAATATCACTCATGTTACTCCTGGAGAGTTTTTGTTGGTTATTCAATTTATTAATTTTTAAAGTGATTTTATTGATCTCGGTCTAAACTTAGTGGTCCAGAACCAAAATAAGTAATTAGAAGTGCGCCTCCTAACATCGATAGATTTTTCATAAACATCACTTGCTGTAAAGGGGCGTTTGCAGGATCAATTCCCCAGAATTTGTGTATCATTAAAGTGACAGGAACAAGAAACACGACTAGTAACCATGCGCCATATTTGGCTTTGTAACCTAATAGTATGCTCAATGCCCCTAGAAATGCAATGATGCCGGAAAGGGGAACAAGAAATGATGCCATTGGGACACCACTGTTTGCGGCATATTGAATTGTTTGTTCGGAGAAATGTCCAAAGGCTGCAATCAGAAAAATGGCAGAGAAGAAAATTCTACCTAAGAGAACGATGAAATTCATAGTTTAATCCTTTTTGATATATACCACGCGAGGTCCAAATTTCAAGTTTTAGGCCACGCGCGGTATTAAGTTAAATAAAATAATTTTCTCTTTCTCCTTGTAACGTAATAAAATTTATTATCCTAGAAAAAGCAGGTTTTTATTGAAATGTATACTAATAATTTCAAATTTGTGATTATCATACATTCAAGTGTAATTAAAAAATGTTGACTACATAGAGGAAGTATTATGTTAACGAATTTGTGGATGAAAATTAAAGATACAGGAATTTTTCTTCAATCAATCTTACTTTTAATCATCAGGCTTTATTGGGGTTATGGATTTGCTGTGGGAGGGTATGGAAAATTATTACACTTGAAAGATGTAATTAAGTTTTTTTCATCTTTAGGTATACCTCTACCACATGTGAACGCACTTTTAGTGGGTGGATTTGAGTTGGTTGGTGGGATTCTTTTAATTTTAGGACTCTTTTCACGTTTTGCAACGATCCCTCTAATGATCATTATGATTATGGCTTATTTAACAGCTGATTTTAGTTCAGTAGTTGACCTTTTTAGAGGGAATCCTGATTCCTTTTTTGATAAAACTCCGTTTTTATTTTTATATGCATCAATAATTGTATTTTGCTTTGGGCCTGGTAAAGTGTCCTTAGACTATTGGATAACAGGGGCTTATAGAAGTAAAGAAATGCCTTAAAAATTATTATTTTTTAAATTTTAAAATAATATATATGTACCCATGTTCGTTTTCATCAGAATGATGTTTACCGCACGTGGTATAAATAAATAAAGAATCAAATAAAGGAGAGAGATATGAAAAAGCAAAGTTTAAAAAAAATTGCATTACTTGGATTGGCTGGCGGAGTTCTATTATGCAACACTAGTTGTGAAAATTCTGTAGGTAAAAATAGTAGTGCAATTGAAAGTCAAAAGCAATTATCAGCTTCTGAACTATATACAAAACTTAACTCAGTAGAAAAAAAAGAGTATGATAGTTTAGATATGGAAGGTAAGAAATTGGCTTTAAGTTTAGCAAATCAATCATGTGCCGGTAAAAATGAGTGTAAGGGATTGAATTCTTGCAAAACAGATAGTAATTCATGCAAAGGATTGGGATCTTGTAAAGGAACAAGCGTAGGACCGTTTAAAGATAAAAACGATGCTGTTAAGGTTGCTGCGATGCGTATGGCAGATAAACGTAGAAGCATGACACGATAAATTTAATTATACTGAATATGGTATTGCTTTATTGAGTGAATAAATTAGAGTTTTTAAGGACCAACAGGGGGTTTTATGGTCATTAATATTGTTAAAAATATTTCAAAATATACATTTATTGGTTTAGTTACTTTTGCATCATCTTTGAGCGCACAAGCTGAATATCAAGTTTCATCTAGTTGCTCTCAGTTTGAAGGTGGAAATCCATTTCAAAGGGGCGTAGAGAGAAAAGAGGAAATTAGAGAACAGTTAGAATTTTTATTTAATCAACACGTCGAGTTGTTTTTCCAGTATGCGACAATCGCTATAGCAAAAGGTGAAGAAAATTCGCAGGCTAAAAATTTAGAGCAACTATTAGATTTTAATGCAGAACAAATTGCGACTGTCTTTGCTTGCGATCCAGCTGCGTCTTGGTTATTGCATTTAACTTTGCAAGAATATCAACAGACGGGTCTAGATTATGTAAAAGATGTTGCGAAGCATAAAAGTCAAAGTGCTTTAGATGAGAGAATCAATTATTTTCATATAAAGACTCAATTGCTTACAGATACATTAGGAACTGTCAGTCCGAAATTAGATAATAAAGATAGAATTAGATTAAAGAGATTGTTTACTCAGCTTACCAAAGCTGAGATTCAATTTACAAATCAAATCGCCGCTGGGGTTGATTCTCAAGCTGCCTTAGAAAAGGCTGTCAATAGAGCGAGAAGAATTGCAAATATTTCCTTCAAAGTATATGTCCATTTATTTAATGCACAATTAAAAGCTGCATAAATATCTAATTTTATCGAGGATGGTTTTTGCCATCTTCGATATATTTCATTATCTTGTTTATTGATTTTAAACATGACCTATCTCTAAGTTGTGGCTAGTATAGATTGTAGCTAAAATGAAAGCGAAAGTCCTCTTTCGCTCTCCTTTTTTGCTAAAGCTTCTTTAATAAAAGATTCCCTGTGTTAGGCCTGAAGGGCCGGCATGAAATAGCCCAGGTCGCAGCGAAGCGGAGGCCTGGGACAGTACAAACAATACATTGAGTCCTGTAGGGACGGCACATTGATACGT
>JACDES010000057.1 GCA_013816265.1 Parachlamydiaceae bacterium
GAGAGGACCATCTTAATAATTTTGTGTTTAGTTCTCACCCATCTTATACAAAAGAAATTAGAACAAAAGGGGTTTATATAAGCCGTTAAAACCTATATGAATTAAGATTTTGTTATTTAGGAGACACAAAGACACTAAGAGAGGCGCCCCACTTTGCATCTTTGTATTATCGTGTCTTCGTGTTGAATTTTTCTAAACTCACCATTAATAAATTATTTTAAAATTGAAAAGAGAGCTTGTGTTTTTCGAATTTAAGTGTATTTTATAAATACCACACAGATGCAAATATATGAAGACGCTTAGCAAATAACAATATATACTATGACAAATAAATTTTTGTTTCATCCCCATATGAATGAGTTTTTTTCTGTGCGTAATTGCGTATGGATTTTCCTTATTGCATTAACGTATTTTGTTGGGGGATTGATAGGCCATATGTTAGCAGTCCAACCAGGATTTGCAACACCAGTTTGGCTTCCTTCTGGAATAGCTCTTGCTTCAGTTATTTTGTTTGGGAATCGAATTCTACCTGCAGTATTTTTAGGATCTTTTTTTTATAATTCATTATTAGTTCCTGACTCTCATAATGTTTTATCAATGGTAAAAAATATTTTAGCCCTTACCGGAGTTAGTATGGGAGCTTCCCTACAAGCGTGTGTGGGAGGTTTTTTGATCCATCGGTACATAGGATTTAGACCTTTTGATACAACAGCAAATGTTTTCAAATTTATTATTATTGCTATTATTAGCTGCCTTATTAATTCAAATATAGGTTTGTTTTCATTAAGTCTCGTCTCTCATGTGGATTGGTTTGAGTCGTGGTGGACATGGTGGATTGGTGACATCAATGGGATATTAATATTCACACCTTTTATTCTTGTTTTTTTTCAATATACGTTTCCCAAGATAACTTTAAGAAACCTAATCGAAATTGTGGTGTTAGCTATTTTAATTTACTATGGCGTAAACCTTATGTTTAGCAAGACGTATCATTTGACATACACGATGATTCCTTTAATAGTTTGGGCTGGTTTTCGTTATTATCAAATTGGAGTTTCTTTTACTTTGGTATTAATATTTATTATGACGGTTTGGTACGCGACACATGATTTTGGACCTTTTTTTGTGGAAGGGTCACAAAATACCTCCTTACTATTATTAGACTTGTTTTTCTCCATTTTGACATCAATGGGATTTCTTTTGGTGGCAGCCCTTACAGAAAGGCGAAAAGCATTAAATCAGTTAAAGGGATATAATATTGATCTTGAAAAGAAAGTTCAAGAACGTACTTTAGCCTTACAACAGATGATTGATGAAATTAAGCAAATGCAAGGCTATATCATCACGAAGGAAAAATTGGCGACTTTGGGCACATTGACAGCCGGTGTTGCGCATGAGATAAAAAATCCTATTAGTTTCATAGTAAATTTTTCGGAGGCAAGTATTGAACTTTTGAATCAAATCACAACGGTTTTAGAAAGCCAGAAAAGTGAATGGGAAGTACTTTTTTCAACTGAAGTTCCAGAAAATTTGAAATTAGTATTATTGAATAACACAAAAATTCTGGAGCATGCCAAGAGGGGAAGTACGATAGTGCAAGGGATGCTATTACATGCTCGAGCGATGCCTGGGGAATTTCAAGCTACGGATCTCAACGAACTTATTCAGGTGTACCTTAAATTAAGCTTTCATAGTAAAAAACAGCAATACACGGATTTTAATGTTCAAATTAAAACAGAACTTCAGACTGATTTAAAACCACTTTTTCTTAATAAACAGGATATATCGAGGGTAATTCTAAATGTATTAGACAATGCCTTTGATGCACTTGCGGAGAAATGTAAGCTATTGGGATCCACTTTTCAACCACAGATTTTAGTGATCACCAGAGATTTAGGAAACAGCGTAGAAATTAACTTCCGGGATAATGGGGTGGGAATACCTACAGAATTTCAAGATAAAATTTTCATACCATTTTTCACATTAAAGCCCGCAGGAATGGGCACAGGCTTAGGTCTATCAATTTCATACGATATTATTGTAAAAGGCCATCACGGAACTATCGAGATAGATTCGAAAGCTGGTGAATATGCACTTTTCAAAATTATATTACCGAAAAATAGTCAATCTAAAGCATCGTAAACAATAATACTATGCTTTCGCTTTAGGTTTCGCTACAGGCTTTGGAGTAGGTTTCACTGGAGGTTTTGCTATTGGCTTTGTTGTAGCCTTCGCTTTAGACATCGCTGCAATTTGCTGTTTCTTTATAGCAACCTGTTTATGGAAAGCTTGGTTATCTACATCATTTTTAATCGATTCATGCTTCTTAATTATTGCTTGAACTTGTGCTGATAGTGCTTCTACTTTCTTTTTTTGAGGCTTTTCGGGAGCTACATATTTTTTAAGTAAAAATGGTCCAAATGGTGTTTTAGGCTGATCTTTAATCGGCTCGCTTTTTTTCCAATTAGAAATGGATTTTTTTACAAAATTTCTTAGTATTGTCCAATTTTTCTTAGGCGTAGATGTAACACTTTTGTCAATTTTAGTAACTAATTGGCTTTTATCACTACCAGTTTTATTTAAGGACCCACCTGTTGCTATTAGAGGTTTTGTGCCATTCAATACAGACATCTGCAATAATGGATCATGGGATGTTGCTAGATCATGATCTTGTTGTTTTTTAGAACCAGAGATTACACCAGGAATTAGTTTAGATCCTTGTCCACTTTGGCCATGGCCAATAGTTGCAAAATCGCCTACTTGAGATTTATCATGATGAATAGACATATCAACATCTCCAGAAGTCGTAGCTCCTATTGCTGATAATGCTTCAGCGGAACCACCTGAACTACCAGAATGTGCTTTTGGAAAATGTTGTTGGTGGATCGCTAAACCTAATTTGGGTTGTGGAACTACGGCATTAGATTTGTCTGCTTGAGATTGTTGACTTTTCGATTTTTTTAGTTTTCCATGAGTTGTAGTAGGCTTATTTGTTTTAGCGGATGAATCACCAAAAGATACGGAATAATTAATTGGGGTTTGTTGTCCACCAATTTGAGATTGGTGCGGCTTTGTTTTTGATGTTATCCCGGCAGTGTGAACAACACCACCACTCGTTTGAGCATAACCTGCTACTTTATCGGATGTGGCTTTCTGGAGTGCGTGAGCTGCATTCCCACTGGCGCTTACATGTTTTGCAAGGGCTGCTTGTTTTTGTACAAGAAGCCATTCTTCATCAGAACCAGGTGTGGAACTTCCATTTTTAGCTTTTGAAGCATTATGTTGAGCCATTTTCAATGCATATTGTTGATTCTTCAATTTAGTGCTGCCACCAGATTGAACTACAGAATACCCTAATGAGGATGTTGCGTCACCTTCTTCTGTTTGATCCATTGAATCTTTCGATGCTTGATATTGAAGTGTTGGGTCTTGCTGCCCACCTTCAACAACAACCAATTCATCATCAACATCGTATCCAGAATCCGCTTCATCAAAATCCAATTTTCTTACTGTACTTGGCGAACCAGTTTTGGGATATTCAGGTTTTCGGTTAGACTTAAGATACTTGACCAATCGTTTAACATCTTTAGATGTGTCTTTTTCTGTTTCGGCATCTGCATGGGGTATTACTTTTTTATCTTCAAATATTAATCCTTTTCTACTTATGAGGATTTTTTCAAAATCTAAATTCTTTTTATCCAACATAAGCGCTGTTATCTTTGACACCTGATCCCATTCACTAACATTCAAGTCGCAATTCCAGCGTTCTTTTTTCTGATATACTGTGATTTTATACGAACCTGTAGAAACTTGAAAAACTCCTGCAACTCCATCTTCAGAATAAATTGAATCTGATTGAAATTCTTTACTCATCAATGTTTGATAATCTGGAGTATTATCACGAACCAAAAGTTTTCTGAAACCCATAGATACCTAGTTTTAAAAAAATATTTTTTATTAACAATTTGTTACTAAAATAAAGATTAAATCTTCAAGACAATTAAATCAAGGTTGTTGATAGAGTAAATAAATTTAATTATTGTGATTTGAAGTCGTTATACCAGCTTCTAGTTAAAATTTCCCATTTGGACAACGCGAAAGCTCTCGGGGTTGAATGATTATAAGTCACCCAATATTAGAAAATATGGGGTGACTTATGATCATTCAACCCCGGGGCTTTGGCTCAGTCAAAATGGAAAATTTTAACTAGAGGTTGGTATAAGTATCATTAGCGGAGTTGTCTCATTGAATTGTTTATTGAAATAATTTAATGAGACAACTTGCAGTATAAGTTTAAAGATGATTTTTAAACGTTTATGTCTCGACAAACCCTTTGAACTGACTGGCAATTGCCGCAGGTATTTTGACAGCTTGCACAAGTTGCACTACAAGCTCTTCCAGCAGTTAATCCTGTAAGATTTGTATCGTCTTGATCTTTTGGTTTGTGTTGTATATCTAAATCGATATCATAAATATCTTGATGTATCTTGATATCACTTTCTAAAGGTTGAGGTAAAAAGGGATTATTTGATCCAATTTCAATTTTCATTTTTTCTCTCCGTGTTGTGTGTTAAACATTTTTTAAATTTTTCAAAAATCTTTCGATTAAACCATGAAAGGGCTTAATTGAAAGATGATGGGGATTTTATATATAATAAAAAATTTAAATACAACCGGCTTGAAGAGAAAAAATTATTTTGGCTCATTACAACCATTGTTTTTATATGCAATCAATAAATGTCGTTCAACATTCGCGACGACATTTCCTTTTCCAAAGATTACTTCTACGTCTTCTTGGTAGGTCTTTGCTGTGCGATTTGATTGATAGCCATCTTGATGCCATTGTTCAACAAATGAGCTATTGCCAGGATATACCTTGAAAAAAGCACTACCGCCTTCTTTTAATGAATCGCAACTTAATAAAATATGTTTGAAACGGGCATCTTGTCTGTCGATTACATTTAGCACGCTATTGGATGTCGTTGTATCAAAATCATGTTTTTGTATTTCAATTAGTGCGATTTGATTATGTTCATCGCTTCTTTGAAAAGGGTCAAACACAATGTTTTTTACTCCGTAATAGCGTGATAAAAACTGAGTATTAAAATCAAAGTTTCCGCCCCCATTATCAAAATTCTTGGTGTTGGCCCAAAGATTTAAATCCATGTAGGCGCCAAAACCTTCGGTGATTTCAAGTTCATTATTAAAAATAGGAAAACCTTGAACGGCCTCTTTCTTCCATGGTGTTTGTTCTAAATTATCGCTATATAAATCGATGTGAGTGTTAAGTATTTGAAAACCAAATAGGAATAAAATTAAATTAGTATATTTCATAAACTCTCCAATTATTTTTTTTGGATAATAATAACTAATTTCGGCAGAAAAATCAAATCTATTATGGTTATAATGCAATCGGCATCAAACTTCGAACTTGGACCCGCGCTAAAGCCCATTGCTGTCAAAATAAGAAAATGATTCAATTAATGAAGGCGAACCCCTTTGGAGTGCGTTTCGCTTGAGGCTAAGAAAAAATTGATTTAAATCTAGATTTCACTTCGTTAGCTCGATAGAGCGTCTGTTCAAAGCCCAGAGTGACGTAAGAAACTCTGGGTAAATAAAATAAAGATTAGAGCTCGTAGAGCGACTCAAATTTGCGACGATATACTAACACTTTTAATAATCAGACACAAAAACCACTTGAAAGACTTCTACGTAATAATCTCATATTTGAGTCGCTCTACGAGCTCTGATTCTTTTTTTATTTTTCCCGGAGTTCCTTACGTCACTCCGGACTTTGAACAGACGCTCTACCGAGCTAACGAAGTGAATTCTAGATTTAAATCAATTTTTTCTTAGCCTCAAGCGACACACAGTCCAAAGGGGGTCGCCTTCATTAATTGAATCATTTTATTATTTTGATAGCACGTGGCTTTGAACAGACGCTCTCTTAGTTAACGAAGAGTCGACAAGCTTTAATCTTACCTGATTTAACTTATAAACCCCTCTCCGTCTCCCTGTCTCCCCGTCTCTGCGTTGAATTCAATTAAAGTACTTACACATGTTTTTTAAATCCCTCATTTTTTGCATTCTGGCTACTTGTGGGTAAAAGCATGGGCAAAGCCCCGCGGAACCAAATCGCAGTTTGATGCCGATGACTGTATAATCATATTCCTAGTAAACTTGCTTCAAGAAAATTGTTGACAGCATACAGAAGATATTGATATGACGTGGGTATTGAAATTTAAACCGAGTTTTGTTTTTTTTTTGTATCGACTTTTGCAATCAACTAGTATGTAGAGGACTTTCATTTTGTCTGATTATTTCCCCGTATATATCTATTTTGGAATAGTTGTGTTTTTTACCTTGCTGATTCTGGGTGTATCGGGTCTTTATACATCAAAGAAAAGTACCAAAGTTAAATACATGCCTTACGAGTCAGGAATTCAGACTGAGACTCATCTATTAAAAGAACGATTTCCCCTACGTCATTATTTAGTTGCATTGATGTTTCTTGTATTTGATATCGAAGTTATTTTCCTTTATCCATGGGCAGTAATCGGAAAAAAAATTGGCGCTTTTGCCTTCTATGAAATGGCATTCTTCTTAGTCGCACTATTTGTCGGATTTGCTTACGTTTGGCGTAAAGGCGGACTACAATGGGAATAACAAAAATTAATAAGGTAAATACATAATGGGACAATCACCACGCGAAAGAACTCCGTTTTTAGTTGCACCTTTAGAAGTTCTCATTAATTGGGCGCGAAAAAATTCATTATGGCCTGCACAATTTGGGCTTGCTTGTTGCGCGATTGAGATGATGTCTACAGCTGCCAGCCGTTATGATATGGCACGATTTGGAATGGAAGTTTTTCGTGCATCTCCAAGACAAAGCGATGTGATGATTGTTGCCGGACGTGTGAGTCAAAAAATGGCTCCTGTACTACGAACCATCTACGATCAGATGCTTGAGCCAAAGTGGGTCATTGCAATGGGGGATTGCTCCTCAACCGGGGGAATTTATAATAACTATGCAATCATCCAAGGCGTCGATCAAATTGTCCCGGTCGATGTATATGTTGCTGGCTGTCCTCCACGCCCTGAGGCATTATTAGATGGACTGATCATGCTACAGAATAAAATTATGACCGAAAGACCATTTGCAAGAGGGCGATCTCGCAAATGAAAACGAAAGAAGTCGTTCAAAATATAAAAGAAAAATTGCCTGATTCGATCATAAGCGAAGTCGAGTTTCTTGGAGAATTTACCTTACAGGTTGCTAAGGAAAACTTAATTAAAGTCCTATCTTTTCTTAAGCAACTACCAGACCCAGGTTATGAAGTCTTAATGGACTTAACAGCTGTCGATTATTTAGAGCCAACAAAAAGAACAAAAATTGTTTATTGGCTTCATAATCCAATAAATTTCGAGAGATTACGTATTATTATGTTTATTTCTCGTGATGAAGTGATTCCTTCAGTCACGATACTTTGGGCAGGGGCAAATTGGTATGAGCGGGAATTATTTGATATGTTTGGTATCCATTTTGAAGGCCATCCTGATTTAAAACGTATTTTAATGCCTGATGATTGGGTGGGGCATCCAATGCTGCGCGATTATTCCCTGACAGAGGTTCCTGTAGAATTCAAGCATGGAGTGAAACCTAAAGTACCATCAGAGATTATTAATCCTTCAAGATCAACAAAAAATCTTATTCAAATTGGGGCCAATGGAAAACGGAATAAGTAAATATCTCGAGTATGGAGAAACTGGCGATGTGCTTGAGCTCAATTTGGGTCCACAGCATCCTTCGACACATGGAGTTTTGCGGTTAAAGCTCAGGCTTGATGGCGAAGTTGTCGTCTCGGCAGAACCAGTTATTGGATATTTGCACACAGGTGTTGAAAAAGAATGCGAGTCTCGCACATATCATCAAGTGTTTACGCTTGTCGATCGATTGGATTATTTATCTGGACCCGCTGAAGAACAGGCTTTTGCTGCCGTTGTTGAAAGACTAATGACGGTTGAAGTACCGGAAAGAGCTCAAACAATACGGTTAATACTCTTGGAACTATCCAGGATTGCAAGTCATTTGTTGTGGGTAGGAACAAGTGCTTTAGAATTGAACATGTCATCCGTTTACATGTATTGTTTTGCCGAACGCGAGAAAATTTTAGATCTATTCGAAGAAATGTCTGGGGCACGTATGTTTCCTTCTTGTTGGCGCATTGGTGGAGTCGCATACGATCTAAATCCTGAGTTTGAGGGGCATGCCCGCAGATTTTTAAAAAATTTTCCAGAGACATGGAAAGATCTCGATAATCTACTTACCAATAACTATGTCTGGTGCCAGCGATTAAAAGGCATTGCAATCATTGATAAAGAAACTTGTAAACAATACATGTGTACTGGACCTGTTATCCGAGGAGCTGGAGTCCCGTATGATATTAGAAAGGTTTATCCATATTTGGGTTACGAAACGTATCAATTTGATGTTCCCACATATACTGAAGCAGATTCTTATGCGCGGTATATGGTACGAATGGAAGAAATGAAGCAGAGTGCTTCAATAATTGATCAGGCATTATCTCGTTTGAAACCAGGACCTGTATTAACAAATGATCGTAAAGTCGCTTTGCCACCACGTCATGAATTGGCTCGTAGTATGGAAGCTGTGATTCATCAATTCAAACTGGTCTCTGAAGGAATTCATCCGCCTGTTGGAGAATTGTATCAGTGTGTGGAATCAGCGCGAGGCGAGCTGGGGTATTATTTAGAAAGCAATGGAAGTAATAGACCTTATCGCTTACGAGTTCGTTCTCCTTCGTTTTCACATGTGGAAGTATTACATAAGGTTTTACCAGGACTGCTTTTATCCGACGTTGTGGTGGGTATTGCCAGCGTTGATCCAATTTTAGGGGATGTAGATCGATAATGCTTACAGAAAAAACTAGAAAATCAATATTAGATTTGCAAAAAATATATCCTGAGAGTCGCTCAGCTCTCATTCCGGCGCTACATATTGCCCAGGCTGAAGTTGGATATCTTCCAATTGAAACTCAACAAGAAGTCGCAGACCTCTTTTTAATTGATCTTAATGAAGTGGTTGCTGTCGTCACTTTCTACGACATGTTTTTTGAAGAGCCTGTAGGCAAACATCTTTTGCATATTTGTAAAAATGTTTCTTGCATGCTGCGTGGGGCTGATGGATTGTTAAAACAAGTCTGCGCGAGACTTCAAGTGTCGCCTGGAGGAACAACGAAAGATAGGGAATTTACAGTCATTGCCTCTGAGTGCTTAGCAGCTTGTGATAAAGCTCCGATGATGTTGGTCGATAATAAAGTTGTGGGTCCGATAAATGAAAATGATATAGATAGAATTTTGGAAGAGGCGAAAAAAGGACCTGGCCATCCCTCACCTATAAAAGCTGATGAGGTATTGCATGGATGAAATGCGCATTCTCATGGCTCATATGGATGATCCTGATCAATTTAATATTGATACCTACGAGCGCAATGGTGGATATAAAGCAATACGGAAAGCGATAGGATCTATAAAACCGGAAGAACTTACTGAAATGGTTAAGCAGTCCGGTTTAAGGGGTCGTGGTGGAGCCGGATTTTCAGCAGGGATGAAATGGGGATTTATACCAAAAGATCCAACCCTAACAAAGTATTTAGTATGCAATTGTGATGAAAGTGAGCCCGGCACATTCAAAGATAGGTTATTGATTATTAATGACCCTCATCAGTTAATTGAAGGGATGATTTTAACAAGTTATGCAATTGGAGCCCATCTAGCCTTCATCTATTGTAGAGGGGAATTTTTTGATGGAATTGCAAGGTTAAGAGAGACTGTAGAGCAAGCTAAGAAAAAAGGGTATCTTGGAAAAAATATTTTTGGAACTGATTTTTCATTAGAAATTATTGTTCATCCCGGTGCTGGAGCCTATATTGCCGGTGAAGAGACAGCGCAACTCAATTCATTAGAAGGATATAGAGCAACTCCACGATTAAAACCTCCATTCCCTGCAGTTTCTGGACTTTACGGAAAGCCTACAATCATTAATAACGTTGAAACCCTTTGCAATGTTGTTCACATCGTTAATCGAGGTGTTGAATGGTACCAAAGTATTGGAAAACCGAAAAATACAGGGACAAAAATTTTTCAGGTTAGCGGACAAGTACAGCGTCCAGGTTGTTATGAATTTCCTCTTGGCGTCTCCCTTAGAGTTGTTCTTGAAAAAGCAGGATGGATGTTGCCTGGAAGAAAATTCAAAGCATGTTATCCAGGAGGATCTTCTTGTTCACTTTTGACGGAAAAAGATCTTGATATATCCATGGATTTTGAAACATTAGCAGCACGTAATTCAGCGTTAGGAACAGCTTCGATTATTGTGATGGATGATTCTGCTGATATGGTGAAAGTGGCGACAAGGTTGATGGAATTTTATCAAAATGAATCATGTGGCAAATGTACACCTTGTCGTGAAGGAACAAGGTGGATGGTACAAGTTCTAAGACGTATTGAGGCAGGTGGGGGAACATTTGAAGATTTGAAGCTTATCACAGGAGTTTGTGAAAGTATGGCTGAAACTTCATTTTGTCCCTTAGCAGTTGGTGCAGCACCGCCGGTTATAAGTGCTATCGTTGAATTTAGAGAAGAGTTCGAGGCCTATATACGCCGTAATCCAAATGCAGAAAAACCACTGAAAATGGCAATAGCATACCCTTATTTATAAATTAATTATTGAGATTGCTTAATATATGACTTCACAAAATCCTGAGCTAAAAAGTCAAATCACTTTCACACTCGATGGACAGCAAATTACTGTTCCTAAAGGAACAACTGTATATACGGCTGCTAAGCAATTAAAAATTGATATTCCAATTTTTTGTTATCAAGATCGTATGCCTCCCTTCGGGGCTTGTAGAGTTTGTTTAGTTGAAGTGGAAAAGATGGCAAAGCCCCAAACTTCATGTACACTTGAAGCTACTGAAGGCATGGTTGTTAAGACGCAAAGTCCAATGGCAGCAGAAGGGCGTAATCAAATACTCGAATTTTTATTAATTAATCATCCACTCGATTGCCCGGTTTGCGATCGTGGTGGAGAGTGTCCGTTGCAAGATCAAACGGTGAAGTTTGGACCTGGTATGAGCCGTTTTTTTGAGGAAAAACGGCATTTCAAGAAACCGATTCCGTTAGGACCTGTCTTAATGCTCGATCGTGAACGATGCATCGCATGCGCACGTTGCACACGATTTAGTGATATTATTACCGGAGATCATGCTCTCGAATTTATTGACCGAGGATATAAAACAGAGGTTGGGACACCTGATGGAGGCCCTGCAGAATCGAAATTTATTGGCAATACCATCATGATTTGCCCTGTAGGTGCATTAACAAGCAATGTCTATAGATTCCGAGCGCGGCCATGGGACAACACTCCAACAAGAAGTACATGTACGTTGTGCCCAGTAGGTTGTAGCATGATTTTAGATTCGCGTGATGGCGAAATAGTGCGTACACGTTCACGCGAAAATCGTCAAGTGAATGATATATGGATGTGTGATAAGGGATGGTTTGGATATGAATTTGTAAATCATCCGGATCGATTGCAACAACCACTCATACGTAAAAAAGGACATCTCGTTCCAGCAAGTTGGGAAGAGGCTTTGACTTTGATTGCAATGAAAATGACGGATGCAATTCCTTCAGGAAAAATCGCAGGTTTTGGTGGAAATCCACTTACTATCGAAGAGAATTATTTATTCCAAAAATTTATTCGGCAAGTTGCTGGGGTAAATCATATTGATCATCGCATAGGCATGCCAATCATGAGTATTCAAGAGGAAGGGTTGGCTCCTGGAATGGAAATGTCGATAGGAGATTGTGAGCAACTTTCTTATGCAATTATTTTTGGAGCCGATTTAACCGAGAATTTTCCTATTATTTGGTTAAGATTAAAACATGCGATCAATCATGGAGCTAAAGTCATTTATTTTGGCCATTATGCTCCTGAGATTGAAAATCTGATAGAAAAAGTGGTTGTACATAGACCCGGCGAAGAGTTAGAGATCATTAATAAATATAAATCCGATATTAAAGCATTGAGTGAAATTGGTAAAAAGGGGGCGATATTTGTCGGAAGCCAGTATTTAGAAAGAAATAATCGTGTTGAGGTTCTATCGGAATTGCAGATATTAAAGAATGCTAATACGAATTTAACACTTAATATTTTGGAAGGCCGTGGAAATAGTATTGGTGCTAGGCTTGCGGGAATGCGCCCAGATGTTGGTCCTTTTGGGAAAGAAATTACTGATAAAGGACTAAACGCTATTGAAGTATTAGAGACCGCTGCTAACAGTGGGTGGAAGGTATTGTATGTTGCAGGAGCAGATCCAGCTAAGAAGTTCCCATCGAAGCTATGGGGTGATGCACGGTTTAATCTTGATTTCTTAATTGTACAAGATATCTTCTTGACTCAAACTGCAATACAAGCTGATGTTGTATTACCCACGTTATGTTATGTAGAAAAAAAGGGAAGTTTTATCAACATTGAAGGACGTGTAGGGGAGATTTTGCCAGGAAAAGATGTTCCTGATTATCTGTACAGCGATGGTGATGTATTCAAAACACTAGCTCAAAAATTAAATTTCTCTCTCTTCATCGATAAGGAATTTTCAGATAAATTGAAATTGGAAAAAATACTGCTAGAGTATTCAAAGATTGATAAGATTAAAGAAGTTCCGAAGGGCAAAGTGCTATCGAATAATAGTTTGGCTGCAACTTTTGTTCATGCTCTTTTTGATAATGGTGTCCGTATGAAACATGATCCACATCTTATTCAATTGGTGAAGGAACCTAGGGTCCGTATTAATCCGACTGAGGGAACAACGCGTGGAATTAACCATGGCGATGAAGTCAGTTTAAGTTTAAAAGGGAATAGAATCAAAGTTAAAGCCGCCTTGGATAAAGGTGTGGCATTAGGTACCATTGTGATACCTCTTGGATTCGATTTAATTGATGCCCATGAACTTGATGCAAATTTAATGAATGGTTTAGAAATAGAAATAGGAAAAATTTAATATCGCGGATTTGAATCGCCCTGAACGGGCTCGATATTTTTTTTAATTTACCCCGAGTTTCCTCCGGTCACACGGGGCTTTGAACAGACGCTCTACCGAGCTAACGAAGTGAATCTAATAGAAGAATAGATTGTGTTTAGCTTTGAGGCATTAATTCACTTTGTTAGCTCGGTAGAGCGTCTGTTCAAAGCCCCGTGTGACCGGAGGGAACTCGGGGTAAATTAAAAAAAAATATGGAGCTCGTAGAGCGATTCAAATATGAGTTGATCTCTAGAATAACTGTAAAATGTGAAATTATGTTAAGCGAAACTGTAATAGTAATGATCAAGGGCTTGGTGATGGTATTGGCGCTCATGGGTGCTGCTGCTTACATGACTTTTTGCGAACGTATAATTATGGCACGGATGCAATTGCGCTTAGGACCAACCCGTGTAGGACCTTTGGGATTGCTTCAACCCATTGCTGATGGAATTAAATTATTATGCAAAGAAAGATTTCAACCTGCCGGCGTCGAAAAATTCACTTATTGGCTTGCTCCAGGGATCTCACTCTTTACCGCTTTATTTGTCTTTGTGTTGATTCCTATTGGAGGGAAAGTTCAGATTGCTGGACATGAAATCGATTTGAGAATAGCCGATGTAAATGGAGGCATATTATTTTTATTGGCATTTTCATCCCTTGCCGTTTATGGCGTTGTGCTTGCAGGATGGTCTTCTAATAATCGTTATTCACTTTTAGGTAGCTTACGGGCAACTGCTCAAATGATTAGTTATGAAATTCCTATGGGAATTTCGCTGCTCACAATAGCTTTAGCTGCGGGAACATTAAGCCTTCCAGCTATTGTAGAAGCTCAAAGTAATCATTGGTTTATTTGGACCAATCCCATTGCATTTATTATCTATATCATCACGGCTTTTGCTGAAACAAATCGTGCCCCATTTGATCTTCCAGAATCGGAACAAGAGTTAACAGGTGGATATCACACTGAATATGGTGGGATGAAATTTGCGATATTTTTTATGGCAGAATATATCAATATATTGGCCGTCTCATCTATTGCCGTGACACTATTTTTTGGAGGATGGCATGGCCCAGGAAATATACCTGTGGTATGGTTTCTTTTAAAAGTGGCACTTTTTGTCTTCTTCTTTATGTGGGTACGTGCCACGATGGCCCGCTTCCGTTACGATCAGCTTATAGCTATTGGTTGGAAAGTGTTAATACCCATTGCAACAATCAATTTGATCATTACTGCTTATTTTATATTGGTGTGAAATGAAAGATAAATTAAAGAAAATATACTCGATGTTTTGGGGACTTTTTATTGTCTTGAAACATGCTTTTAAGAAACCTGTGACATTGCGATATCCTGAAGAAAAAAGAGTCTTACCGGCAAGATCTCGAGGACGCCATCATTTGACTAAATGGGATGATGGTCTGGAGCGCTGTGTTGGATGTGAATTATGTGCGATTGTTTGTCCATCGCAGGCAATATATGTAAAGCCAGCTGCAAATGACCCCGAAGATCCACATTCTCATGGGGAACGATATGCTTCCGATTTTCAAATTAATATGCTTCGATGCATCTATTGTGGATATTGTGAAGAAGCATGTCCGACAGGAGCGATCGTCCTAGGAAATCAATATGAGTTGTCGGGATATACACGTGAATCCCTCATTTATACAAAAGATATGCTTACAGAAAAACATCCGGGTGATTCAGGCCGAGATCCTAAAAGGGAGATTTGATTGGACATGATGTTTGATGCAGACCCTATTCATTGGATTTTTGGTAGTATTTTAATTCTATCGTCATTGGGAGTTATTTTATTACGAAAACCCGTGCATGCAAGTCTTTCCTTTTTGATGACTTTACTTGCTCTATCAGGAATTTATTCTGAACTTTCAGCCCATTTTATCGCTGTCATGCAAATTCTCGTTTACGCTGGAGCAATTCTTGTTATATTTATTTTTGTTATGGTTTTGTTTCAGGATGCGCATGCGCAGCTTGGGAAATTTAAGCCTTTAAGCAATCACTATTTTCTTTGGGGAACCGGATTTCTATTTCTTTTAGCTTTATTTATTTGGGGGATCTTTTTGAGAGGAATTATTCCTCAGAAAGAAGGGCTACCTGAAAATTATGGAACAGTTCAATCATTAGGGCATGTACTTTATATCGATTTCTTTTTTCCTTTTGAAGCTGTGATTTTACTTTTTCTTGTTGCGATTGTTGGTTCACTTTACATAGCGAAAAAGGAGATTTAATGGATATTACATTCTACATATTTATAAGTATGGCAATGTTTGCAATAGGTATTATTGGAGTGCTCGCTAAAAGAAATGCACTAATATTCTTCCTTTCTATTGAGATTTTGTTAAATGCAGCCAATCTTCTTTTCGTTATTTTTGCTTGGCGCTGGGGAAATCAGACTGGATTAGTTTGGGTATTCTTTGTACTCGTCGTAGCAGCTGCAGAGGCGGCGGTGGGGCTTGCAATCATTATCAACTTATTTCGATCTAAACAAAATGTTGATGTTGATCAATACAATGTGTTGAGAGGGTAGGAATGATTTACGCACTTTGTATTGGACTTTTTCTCCCACTAGTCAGTTTTCTTGGATTAGTTGCAACTTATAAGATCATCAGTCGTCGTGTTGCATCGTTGGTTGGTTGTGGAGCTGTCTTTATCTCTTTTGTTTGTTTTTTAAGCATACTTATCATTTTTACAAATCAAGGAATGTTACCACAAAATTACACGTTATTCTCATGGATCCCTGTTGATAAAATTAACGCTGATTTCATGTTGCATATCGATGCCTTATCAATTTTAATGACCCTTATTATTACCGGAGTCGGTTTTTTGATACATGTGTATTCGATTGGTTATATGGATCATGAAGAAGATTACACTCGGTACTTTGCCTTCATGAATTTCTTCATTTTTTCGATGCTTTTGCTCGTTCTTGCCGGAAATTTATTACTATTATTCGTTGGTTGGGAAGCTGTTGGTTTAGCTTCATATTTGTTAATCGGCTTTTGGTATTATCGACCCGCTGCGGCCCAAGCTGCCACAAAGGCATTTGTGATAAATCGAATAGGGGATCTCGGTCTTTTGTTGGGACTATTACTAACATTTCAAATTTTTGGTACAAGCGATATTTCCGAGGTTATTAAGTTGGCGGGTCAGAAATTTGTTATTGGAGCGCCGCTAATTACCCTTCTAACAATTCTTTATTTTGTTGGTGCAACCGGAAAATCGGCGCAGTTACCACTTCATACATGGTTACCCGATGCCATGGAAGGTCCCACACCTGTATCTGCACTCATCCATGCCGCTACAATGGTAACAGCAGGAGTCTATCTTGTCGTTAGGATGCATCCTGTTTTTATGCTTTCACCTGATACAATGCAATATGTAGGCATAATTGGTGCTTTCACAGCCCTTTTTGCATCATTATGTGCATTAGCACAAACGGATCTAAAACGCGTTCTTGCCTATTCAACCGTTAGTCAACTTGGACTTATGTTTCTAGCATGTGGAGCAGGAGCTTTTTATGCAGCCATGTTTCATTTAATGACCCATGCGTTTGTTAAAGCCCTTTTATTCCTTTCTGCCGGAAATGTTGTTCATATGATGCATGGGGTTACCGACATGGGAAAAATGGGAGGTCTTGCAGGGAAGTTCCCAAAAACACATTGGCTTTTCTTAATCGGAGTCCTTGCATTGTCGGGTGTGCCACCTCTTGCGACATTCTTTAGTAAGGATCTTATCTTGGAGCAAGAATATTTGGCTGGTTTTGAAATATTATTTTTTATCGGACTTGCTGCTTCGATCCTTACTGGATTTTATTTGACACGTGCATATTGTTTAACGTTTTTGGGAAAACCAAGGGTTGAAGATGACAATTATCAATTTGCTAAAGAAGCACCCCCGGTAATGCTGATTCCTGTAAGTTTGTTAGCTATTTTATCAATTTTTGGTGGATTCCTAGGATTTTCTTTTGGAAAGGTTCCTTGGCTTGAAACATTTCTTGCTGAAATCGGTGTGACACCAGCAGAAAAAGAACTTAGTAGTGCTCTCATATTATCACCAGAAATGTTGATGGCGATTGGGGGAGCAATAATAGGTGTTGGAAGCGCGGCATTGATTTATACTCGTTTTATTAAGTATTTAGGAAGACCTGTTCCTGTATTAAAAAAGGCATTTTATATTGATGATATTTATGGAGGGCTATTCGTGAGACCACTCCAGGAAGTGTCACAATTTATTGCAAATTGGGTAGAACCAAAATTTTTCGATGGAACGATACGATTTTTTGTACGATTGTCTCAAGGAACAGCGGGTTTTCTGCAACATTTTCAAAGTGGACAGATCCGTTCTTATGTTGCTTGGATGGTATTAGGGTCTGTTTTTTTGATCGCTTACTTTGTTTTTTAAGGATTTTTCATGCCTATTATAATGTGGTTATTTTTTATACCTTTTGTATCTTCAATAGTGATTTTTGCTTTACCAAGGCTTGCAAAGAGACTTTTAAGAGATCTAGCTTTGGCAATGAGTTTAATTCCGCTTGTCATATTAGCATTCAATACTCCAAATTTGATAGGAGCTAGTGTTGACTATGATTGGATTCCTGCGCTTTCAATCAAATTTCATTTAAGTATCGATTCTCTGTCATTTCTTTTTTTATATTTAACTGCTGTGATTATTCCCATATCAATATTGGCCGTTCGTAATGATACCCTTATGTATCCAAATGTATTCTACGGTTTAATTTTGTTGTTACAAGGATTACTTATTGGTTTTTTTAGTGCACGCGATTTGGCCCTTTTTACGATCTTTTGGGAAGCAATGCTATTACCGCTTTACTTCATTATTACATTTTGGGGTGGAGAACATCGACAAGCCGCAGCGTTTAAATTTTTAATTTATATGATTACTGGTTCTGCTTTAATGGTGGTTGCTGTCTTATCGTTATATTTTGCAGCAGAATCAATCGGTTCTGGTACTTTCAACATTGATACCCTTGCAAAAATTTCAAACACGATACCACATGCTGCATGGCTTTGTGGTATTTTTGCGTTGGCTTTTGCTGTGAAAACACCATTATTTCCTTTTCATGCATGGCTTCCGGATGCCTATTACGAAGCACCCACTTCAGGAACGATACTTCTATCTGCCATTCTTTCAAAAGCCGGTATCTATGGATTCTTACGGATTGGAATGGAACTTTTTCCTACGATAATGAAAGAATGGAGTCCAATATTCTTAGGATTGGCAATGGTGGGAGTATTCTATGGTGGACTTTGTGCTTGGTTCCAAAATGATTTCAAACGTTTGATTGCGTATTCTAGTTTTTCACATGTTAATTTTATTTTGGCAGGGGTTTTTATATGGCAAGAGCCTGCACAAGCCGGAGCTATCTTACAAGCCCTTAATCATGGTATCACAATAGCGGGCCTTTTCCTTGTTGCGGGGTGGTTGGAAGAAAGATTAGGCACAACAGCAATTGGGCCATTTGGTGGTGTAGCGAAATTTCTACCTCAACTTTGTTGGCTAACACTTATTTTTGTATTATCTTCTGTAGCACTTCCAGGAACAAACAATTTCGTTGGGGAGTTGATGATATTATTTGGCCTTTTTGTTCAAAATCCATGGTTAGCAGCAATATTAGGTTTAACAGTAATTTTATCAGTCATATATATGCTAAGATGGATGCAGAAAGTATATTTTGGAGAACCAACGCATTTTGAAAATAGGATGGTTGATATTAAAGCTAAAAATCTGCTTATAGCATTACCTTTAGTAATATTAATATTCTGGATAGGGATTTATCCCGCGCCAATATTAAATATTATTAAACCAGCAACTGAAAAAATATTTGCAAGTTCCCAACAGAAGGCTTTTTAATGGAAACAACTTTGACGTCGATTGATATTGCCGCACTAAGTCCTTTATTAATCTTGCTCGGAGGTGCATTATCGGTTCTTTTATTAGAAACATTTGCAGGGATACAAGCAAAAAAATATTCATTTTATTTGACTTTGATTTTCTTTCTTATTGCCTTACATGCGGCATTTTTAGCTCCAACAAGTGAAAATACATTGTTGACACCATGGTTAAGATTTGATTCAATAGCCCGCTTTTTTACAGTGTTCTTTATTGCGATTGGGATATGTTCTACCTTGCTAGCTTCTGCGTTCTTTCGTCGTTTTGAAGCCACTCATGGGGAGTACTATTTTCTGTTATTTTCATCTGTGTTTGGTTTAGTGTTAATTGGGTACTCAGCCGATTTCTTAACACTCTTTCTTGGAATAGAGACACTTTCCATATCGCTATATATACTTTGTGGATACATGAAAAAATGGAATGTGTCACATGAAGCCGCGATCAAGTATTTCTTCATTGGCGCAATTGGAGCAGCATTTTTACTGTATGGAATTGCATTAGTTTATGGTGCGGTTGGGACAACACGATTTGAAGGCTTATTAAATGCATATCAGAACATCTCTAATGCCTCAGATAATAATTTATTTTTGGGGGGGATTGCATTAATTACGTTAGGTTTAGCTTTCAAAGCTGCAATTGTACCTTTTCATGTTTGGGCGCCCGATGTTTATGATGGAGCTCCGACACCGGTCACGGCCTTTATGGCAGTAGGTACAAAAGTTGGCGCTTTTGCTGCATTTGTACGAGTCTTTTTGATAGCCCTACCGGGATTTAATCCTCTTTGGAACCAATGCATGGCATTGTTAGCATTTCCTACATTAATCTTTGCAAATTTTGTTGCATTACGACAAAAGCAATTAAGACGATTTTTTGCATATTCTGGTATATCTCATTCGGGTTACTTATTAATTCTTCTTGCTGTTGGAACAGCAGAGGCAATTCCAGCGATCATTTTTTATCTCGTTATTTATGCGTTTGCAACATTGGGTGCATTTGCTGTTATTGCGACAATAGATAATAGAAGCGAGGGAGTAATGATTAAAGATTTGCAAGGACTTTTTCAACGAAAGCCATTATTAGCAGCAGTATTGGCTCTATGTCTATTAACTTTAGCCGGTATACCTCCAACAGCCGGTTTTTTTGCCAAATTTTATGTGTTTAAATTAGGTTATCAAGCAGGTTATCATGCATTAGTCATTTTAGCCTTATTAACAACAATATTGTCGGCCTTTTATTATTTGCGAATTGTAGCAACGATGTTTGTCAGTTCGAATGAAGAAAAAGAAATTGAAACAACATCGTGGCCCGCGATGGTGATGGGATTAGTATCGGTTGTAGCGATATTAATTTTATCGTTATATCCGGAGCCTTTGATGACACTTTTGAGTCATTAAAACAATAAAACATGGGTGTGTATTTGTAGAATTAGAGCTAGATTATCTAAACTTTTATTTAAGGAAGTCACATGAATTTTTTAACACAAAACATTAAGTATATTTATGAGTTTATCGGAACATTCTTTTTGGTCTTTACAGTTGGTATGACAGTGATGGGACCAAATGGAGCGGATTTATTAGCACCGCTTGCAATAGGTTCTGCACTTGCTGTTATGGTTTTTGCAGGGGGACATATATCTGGAGGACACTATAATCCTGCTGTTTCCTTGGCTGTTTATTTACGTGGAAAACTAGATTCGAAAGATCTAGGAATTTATTGGGCTGTACAATTAATTGCAGGTATTATTGCTGCCTATTTAACGGTTTATTTTAAAGGTGGATTTGCTACTGAGACATTAGATCCACAAATATTCAAGGCGCTATTAGCAGAATTTCTATTTACTTTTGCATTATGCTATGTTGTATTGAATGTTGCTACAGCTAGAGCGACGAGTGGAAATTCATATTTTGGACTTGCAATAGGTTTTACAGTTCTTGTTGGTGCATATGCAGTTGGGAATATATCTGGAGGTGCATTTAATCCAGCGGTAGCTCTTGGAATCACAATAATGAATTTGAGCTTGTGGTCTAATATATGGATTTTTGTTGTTAGCAACTTATTAGGAGCAGCAGCAGCGGCATATATATTTAAAGCTGCACATCCACAAGAATAGGTAAAATAATTTTCCTGGATCTTTGTGGATAGCGGAAAAGTTAGAAATAACTTTGAGCTGAAGACAGGTCCATGCACACACTTATCGAAAGCGAAAGAGGACTTTCGCACTCCAAACGC
>JACDES010000192.1 GCA_013816265.1 Parachlamydiaceae bacterium
ATCGTAAGTCACCCAATATTAGTAATATGGGGTGACTTACGATCGCTCAACCCCGGGGCTTTGACGCCACAAAAAAATTAACAACCTACCCGAACGTGGTATAATACCCAGGGGTTGCTTTGCCCTTTTAGGGCTGCATTACCCCTGGCTACCTAAATTAAACTGCATCCGCAGTTATACCCACCTGATCTTTTTTATCACCCCAAATACTAATATAAATCTTAAATTACAATCGAAATTTTAAATAACTATATTATATTCATTGTAGTTGTTTAATTGACTATTTTCAATAACAATAAGCGTTACTATCGTCATACAATAATTGTTTACAATAAATACTAATTAGTTGTATAATATTTAAACTATTTAATATTGATATTAATATTAACAAAATGTTATTGTAATGACGGTAAGTATCAACAACAATAATGTTATTTATAATCCAGTTAGTTTGAATGATAATGCAACTACTACAACTACGGGAATGTTAACAGATAAAACAGTAAGAAAAGTATCGTTTGATTTCGGCAGTATGTTAAATGATGTGCTCGGTGGATTTGGCATATCTCAAAATATGTATCCAATTTCAATAGATCATAAACACACAGCAGAGGCATCTCCATCTTATATAGATAGGCTATTTTCTTACGGCCCTCACGTGACTATTGCTAGAAGAAATGCTGCTGCTGCTTTATATGAGGAAATCTTAGGAGCAATTGAAGGCAGAGTACAAAATGAGCAAAATTCTTATGTAAGTAATCATGTCCCATTGCCATATGATCAATTTAGTTAATTAGATAAATTTTATATTATTAATAAGCGTGAAAATATTAAATTCGCGCTTATTTTATCTCTTTTAAATTAAATTAAAACATTTATTATTTTTGTTATTATAAATTATTAGAAATTGTCGGTAGAGTGTAATGTTTCAATTAATTAAGCCTATAATATTTGTTTTTATTAGTTTTCAACTAAGTATTTTATCTATAAATACTTATTCTGAAGAATTAGTAGATCTTTTAGAACAAGTAAACGATTATGATATTGATAAGCAGGCAGCTTTTAATGTCATTGAATCGGGTGGTGGTGTCTATTATCATGAAATGGAAGCAATTGTCCCTCTCTATCCTGAAATAATTCATCAAGAATGGCTAGAATATAGAAGTATCATCGCTAAAGAAATTGGAACCGTCTCGCCCCTTTTTTCAAAAGAGCATATGACATGGCAAAATAGCGCCCAATCATCTGATGAATTATTGCGAGATGCTAAAAAAGTATCCCTTTTCTTTCTTGATTTTTGTGAAAAGATCGCCACAGATACAGACTCAAATACCTATTTTGGCCCCGATAATGACTATTTGCTAAAAAGTAAAAGCAGCCTGTTAAGAAAAATAAAAAAAGATGTAAAAAGATTAGGAACAGAATCTAAGGCAATATCAATCATGCCTGACTCGATAAGGGGTTCAATTATTACGGATTCCCCACTAAATATTGCTAGAATTGTCGCAGAAATTAAGGAAGCAGCAAACGAGATTAACGGGAAAGTGTTCTTCCATAATTATTGGGAAGAGGAAAAACAATCAGGATATGTTGGAGTACATGCTAAAATTTTATTTCCAATTAAAGGTATAAATTCTGATGAGGAAACAAGATACATCATTGCTGAATTACAAATCCACTTAGATTGTATCATGGACGGAACTCCAGAATCTGTGAAAGAGCGTACTCATGTCCTTTACGAATCGTTAAGATCCGAAAATCATGATCCAGTTTTTATGTCGAATGCCTCAAAATTATTGTTCTTAACGGCACTAAAGAAATATGTCTCAAATGAACATCAAATCTCTATCAATGAGTAACTAACCGCTCTGTGTCTTCCTATCTCCCCGTCTCAGCGTTGAATTCATTTAAAGGTAAACGTCAAATCCAGTTATGTATACAAATATGGCGCTTTATAACAAAGCGAAAGAGGACTTTCGCACTCCAAACGCTTTGCGTAGCTTTAAGAAATATTTATGCTACAGAATTCCAAATC
>JACDES010000058.1 GCA_013816265.1 Parachlamydiaceae bacterium
ATTACTTCTATACCGGTACGGACCCGCATAGGTAGGTTTTGATAAAGATTGTTAGACCTTTATCTCACCGTTTGAGACTAAGTTAATACACCTGCAACTCACGCGCACTCCAAACGCTACGCGTAGCCTTGAAAATAGCTTTCTGAATGAATCGCGAAGCGTTTGGAGTGCGAAAGTCCTCTTTCGCTTTCGTTTTTTGCTACATTCTATATAAGCCCGAACAAACCTACCCCCAATTCTGACCCCAATTTTAAAATCATGTTGACAATAAGGACTAAATGGCATATTTGCTTTGTCCAAATTACAAAAAATATCTGATTTACAAAAAATTCTCTTGGTACAAAAATGCGCTACTTCACATTATTTTTACTCATATCATTTTCCTTTCTAACTTCTCTTAAAAGCGTTGACGATGATATTAGTCAATTGAATATCCAACTTTCGGCAGAATGTGAGGGCCTAACAACAGTAGCTGATTGTGTAAATGTTATTTCAGGTCATTTTTTTCAATCCGACATAGATCTCGTAAGTAATACTATCGATCCGATCAGAATTATCCGTTTTTATGATAGTGGTTGCAGAAGTCAATCTGCAATAGGAGCAGGGTTTGGTTTCCAGTTCCCCTTATATGCGACAGAAATACAAAAAACTTCAAGACATTCTTATGCCATGATAAGTGAAAGAGAAGGCTTTCTTATCCCTTATCGAGGCACAAATGAATCAATTCATCACAAAAGAACATGTCAAATTGATCCACGTCTATTAGATGTAGGATATACTAATTTTAGTCGAATGGCAATTAGTGGAAGAACAAATTTTATTAACTGGAAAGCCATTTTCAATTCTGAACCTAAGAAGAATGAAGGCTATTGGACAATATGGCTTGGAAATGGATCAAAAAGGGTTTATGCGAAATCTTGTAAATTAAATTATCTCGGTCGCTTTCAATTTGCTATACCAACGAGTAACATTTATTTATTGACAGAAGAGATCAAGCCCAATGGAAATAAACTCACATTCGAATATAAACCTTTTAATGGGATTCCCTATCTTTCGAAAATTCAAACGCTAAATAGAAATGGAGATCAAGTTATTAATGAGTTGAATTTTTCTCATTCAAATACTTCTTCTATTGCTAAAAGTTCTTGTGGTCATACTGTACAATATAATCACATATTAGAAAAAGTCCAAATAAAGGAAAAAGATTTTAAGTGTGATTTCAGTAAAAGGGTTCTTACGCAAGTTCAATCAACCTTAAACCGAATCACAACGTATAAAACAAAATATAAAGATAGTTTCTATACCCCTATAGTAAAAATTCAAAAAGCCAATCAAGGTTTTAAAAAAATTAAATACAATTCTTTTGGAAAAGTTGAATTAATAAAAGAACCTTGTGGTCCTAATGAAGATGAGATAACCACCTATTTATTTGAATATCATACTGATTACACAAACGTTTTCGATGCAATTAAGAATCAAACGCAATATAAGTTTGATTCAAATAAACGATTAAGCTCAATTAACTATTTCGATAATGGTGATATAGTCAAGCAAGAAAAATACCGTTGGTCCACACGTGAAGGACAGTCAGGTTGGTTGAAAAGTAAATCGATTCGATTAAATGAAAAAATCTATCATCTAACCTCCTATGAATATGATTCAAGAGGGAATATCAAAGAAGAAATCAAATTTGGAAACATCTCAGGAGAAAAGGCCGAGTATTTTACAACTAAGGAACGAAATTTAACAGATTGTTATTCTATTCTATACGAATACTCCAAAGATGGTCTCAATTTATTACTAAAAAAAACAACTCCAGAAGGAATTGTGAAACGCTATGAATATTTACCTGAGACCAATTTGCCGATTAAAGAAATCGTGGAATATGAAGGAAAAATACAAGAAAGAATTTTCAAAAACTACGATAATCAAGGGGAAATAATTTGTCTTGTTCAAGATGATGGAAGCGGTGAAAACGAGACCGATTTAAAAGATGTCACATGGAGACTACAAAAAAATATTCAAAGATATACAAAATCTAATCACCCCTCTTTTGGGAAGCCTCAGGAACAGAATGAGTATTGCTTAAACGAAACAACTAAAAAAATGAGCCTCACGAAAAAAATCGCCTATTTCTATGACGACAGAGGCAATGAGATTAAGAGGAAAATCTATAATTCCCAAAATAAATTTTGTTATGAAACGAGTAGAGTTTATGATGAATATCAATGTTTAAGACAAGAAACAGATCCTCTTAAACACGTTACAGAATATGAATATAATAGTGAAAATAGAAAAATAAAAGAGGTGGTACTGACTTCTGGAAAAATCCTTTGGTATGACTATGACAAAGTAAATAATTTGAAGTTGATAAAAGAAGTGCATGGCGAAAATGAATTTACAACACGCTATCAATATGATGCATTAAATCGATTGGTTTCTGAAACAGACCGTTATGGAAATGAAACTACATATTCTTATGACGTCCTTGGAAGAGAATTCCAATGTATAAAGCCAGCCTTTCAAAATAGCTCAGGAACAACCACTCATCCAAAAAGCACAAAAAAATATAACATTCTCGACCAAATCATAGAAAAAATCGACGAGAATGAATTTAGTACCCATTATACTTATAATATTTATGGAAAACCAACCCGAATTCAGTATCCTAATGAAACAATAGAGCGTTTCAGCTATTATCTAGATGGGTTATTAAAGAAAAAAATGGAAGGCGATGGTACATCTATCCTTTATGAGTATAATCCTAGAGGACTTCTTATTAAGAAAACATATTTTGATGCTGCTGAAAATATTTTGAAATGTGAGCAATATGCATACAAAGGGTCTTTACTTATACAGAAGATCGATGGAATGGGGCTAAAAACGAGTTATCAATATGATGGAGCGGGTAGAAAAATAGTTGAGCTTGTCGACAGTAAGATCAGAACAATTTATGAATACGACGATTTCGGAAGAATCGTCCAAATGAAAAAACCGATCGATAAAGATTATAAAATTGAAGCATACACATATGATTGGCTTAATAGAATAGCTTCAAAAAAGCTTCTAGATAACTCCGGTAAAGTCTATTTTGCAGAAAGTTATGAATATGACATTTATGGGAATCAAGTTGTAAAAGAAACCCTTCAATCGAAAGGGCAGATTTCCAAAAAACAAGTTGGTTATAATTCGCAAAACAAAATAGAGTCGATTCAAGATGCTCTAGGAAATACAACAATCTACAATTATTCTACTAAACATGAAGAAACGGTAAAAATAGATCCTCTCGGAAGAAAAACAAAAGAAATATACGATTCTCATCATAGGCTTTTAAAAAGACAATTAGAAGGATCTATTTATTATTTTTACTATGATCCTACGGGAAAACTAGAAAAGCAACAAACTTTAGTCAAAGGAAAAAACCAAGCTGATCGAGACTATAGTGTCATATGGACCTATAACAATAGAGGTTGGAAGGCTTCAGAAACAGAACTTCCAAATAAAACGACAACTTATCATTACAATCAGATAGGACAAATCATCCAAACGAAGAAACCTGACGGTGTGATTTTAATTTATGAATATGATTCTTTGGGAAGATTGAAAAAATTAAATTCATCCGACAATATGATTCAATATACATACAAATATGATTTACATGACAATCCAATCGAAATTCATGATGCAGTTCATCATATTACTCAAATACGAAAATATGACCTTCTTGATAGGTTGACAGAAGAGACGATCAGTTCAGGGGTAACCTTACAATATAAATACGATCAATTAGACCGTGTAATCGAAGTCACCTTGCCGGATCAATCCAAGATCGTATATGAGTACAATCCTGTTCATTTAACAAAAATTAAACGATATAATGTTAATCGTCAGCTTATCTACGAGTCTGAATGTGCAGAATATGACTTAGCGGGTAATCTCCTATCACTACAATTACCCGGCTTTGCGATTAATTATAAATATGATCTGTTAAATCGTCCTGTATTAATAAAATCACCCCATTGGGAATCTAAACTTGAAAAATTTGATTCTGTTGGAAATTTACTTCTAACAAAAGTCAAAGACTCTCAAGGGGAATTTGAAAACGAATTTCGATATGATCGACAAAACCAGATCATTTTTGAATCGACAAGTGAAAAGAATGCATATGCGTATGATACTCTTGGCAATTGCATCAAGCAGAATGATCAACTTCGCAAGATTAACGCATATAATCAATTAGTAGCAGATAAAGAGACGGAATATCGATATGATCTGAATGGAAATTTGCAGTCTCAAATATCGCCTCAAATAAGTTATAAATATGATGCACTCAACAGATTAGTTGAGTGTGTTCAAGGAGGAAACACAACGAATTTTATTTATGATGCATCAGGAAGATGTATTTTGATAAAAGAAAATGGGGCTCAGAAAAAGCTGATATATCTTGGAAATAAAGAAATTGGAAGTTTACAAAAAGGTAAGATCACAGAATTTCGATTGCAGGATCCTCAAAAATATTCAGAAAAGACATTTGCGATAGAATTAAGTAATGAAATCTTTTTTCCGATACAGGACCATCGTAGCAATATTGTAGCGCTAGTCAAAGATAATAAACTTGTTGAATCATATCGGCATACAGCTTTTAAAAAAGGCGCTGAAAGTGGAGTTGAGAATCCCTGGGCATTTGCGAATAGACGCGAGATAGCAAATTTGATTATGTTTACGCATCGATTTTACAATCCGAAGATAATGAGATGGCAAACAGTGGATCCATTAGGATTTGTGGAGGGAATGAATTTATATAAATACAATCGTAATAATCCTTTTCTTTATACGGATCCTGATGGTAGATTTGCCATTGTGCTACCTCTTATCGTAGTAGCTTTGGGTGGTACTACAGCGATTGCATTGCCAAGTTTAGCAACAATTGCAGCTGTTGGGGTCGGGGTTGCAACAGGTGTTGCTGTCTATCAAACAAATAAGTGGTATGACAATAAATACGACCAAGAATTACTTGAAGAAGAGAAGGTTGAGGAAGAGAAAAAAGGTGGTAGGAAAAAGTTTAAACCCGATCCGGATGCAGAAGGTGGGCATACTGCTATTAGAAGGGATCCAGAAACAGGTGAAATTACCCATTATGAAACTTATAAGCCCCAAACAAACCCTAAAAATCCCAATGCGTGGGAGACAGAAAAAAGATACGATGGAAAAGGGAACCAAGAACATTTCAATAAAGCAGAAGGCAAATATATCCCAGAACCACATGTTCATGATCCTTCATATCCTGGAGGAGTAAGACCGGCTTACCTGGATGAAATCCCCAAAAAAATATTTAATTAAGAGAGTCAAATGATTAATAATAATTTTGAATGGTTATTGCAATGGTATAATAAACAATGTGATGGCGATTGGGAACATGGAAATGGAATTGAAATAGGAACCATAGACAATCCTGGTTGGTATTTAAGAGTTAACATAGATGAAACAGAACTGCAAAATAAACATTTTGATAAAATTGTGATAGACCGCTCAGAAAATGATTGGATTCAATGTTTTATTGAAAAAAGAAGATTTGATGGTGTAGGCGGACCATTTAATTTGCCTGAAATTCTACAAATTTTTCGAAATTGGGCTGAATCTAGAGACTGAAGTTGGGGAAAATTGGGTCAGTACTGACTTCCGGACATTTCATCGAAGAATTTGATTTACTTAAGTATGAGCATTTAAGTAGATAAATCAAAATGTCCGTTTGTCAGGCCTGATACCAATTCCAATTCCTTTGGAATCAAGGCCAAAAAAAAGGATATAGGACTTTATAGTTCTATATCCTTAATAAATTCATAACTTATTGATATTAAAATAAATACGCTGATTAAGCTTTTTTGCATCCACCTAGCTGATCGCCCAGGTGCCTTAAGTGTCTTTTCAATTTCTTTTCGATATTCACTTGGTTGTTGTGATTTTCAGTAACAGGAATAGGTGGTCTTTTTGCTTGCAATAAACCAATATTCTCCAAATCCTTAAGTTCCTTTAATAATTCTTCTCTTTTTCTTGACGAAGAAGTGATCGAAAGTAAGAATTTTAATTCATCTTTTCTTTCTTCTGTAGTGAGATTTGTTTTTTCCGAGACTCCACTTCCAGAATTTAAAAAAGGGCTGTTTGTTATGTTATTTAAAGAATCCATATCATCCTCCTATATAAAAGAATCCATTTTACTTCAAATAATTCACCCAGATCTTCATTATACTTCAAATATTATTAATTTTGGAAAAAAATTATTATATATGAAGTGCTTTTAATTTAAATTTAAATACACATTTTTTTAAAGTGTTTAGTGTAAACAACATGTGTTTAATGGTTTTTAAATATTAAGATATTAATACTTTCACCAATGCATTATCCCTATTTCCCATTATCTCACTTGTAAAAAAAATATTATAGGTTTAAAATTTAGCTTAAATATTTATTCAATTATATTCTTGATAAAATTCTAGATTCAAGTTTTTAAAACTGGTGTGTTTATGGAACCTTCCTTCGATGCTATTCATTTAAGTTCAATGCATGATGCATTAGATCGAATTGGAGATTACCAGGTATTACCGCCAGATGAAAAAGAAGTATATCTATCTAATGTTGTTCTTAGCACCTTGAAAGATCTTAACATTACCCCCGCTGAATTGGAACAACGTGGAATCCATTTTAAACCTTTAAATGACATCATCATTCAAGAACTTTCATGCACACGCTATCTTACATGGGCTTCTGTTGATAATTTTATTGAAAAAATGATACAGGGTTTAGTCATTAGTAAAGAGGATTTAAACAATAAAGAAAAAAATTGTTGTAAAGATGGTCTAAAGCAGATGATTCGTCAAATGCCTCATGGACGATCACTCCTATTACAAGATGAATGGGGATTAAAAAAAGTGAGTGCTGCAAGAGGGATTGTAAGAGGAGCTGAACTCACATTAGGGACGTCAGTATCGCTTTTTATTGGAACAGCATTATCTTATCGACTTATTGAATTAGCACGTACAGGAGCTTCTGATTTTGCCGAGTTTACAAGCGTTTTTAAAGAAAATAGTGAGAAGGGAGTTGTAAGTTTAGTTCAATTGCTAGCAAAGGTGGATAGTTCTTGGTTGTATCTATTAATGGCTAGTCCCCTAATTTTTGGTGCACTCAAAGGGGTATTTGAAGGGTGCAAAAGTCAAAAATCAAAAGAACGTGATCTTGCCGACTTACAATTTGCTGTTAATGAACATACCAAACCTTTAACGGATTTGAATAGTAAGCTTGTCGCTTATCTTTGGGAAGACAATGCAAGGCAATATCTCCCTATTCCAGGTCTCATGAGTGTCACAGAGCGGATGCAAGATGCCGAGCGATTTATTCGGTGGAATGGAACTGTTTTATTAAGTAAACAACGAATAGAATTTGATAATATCAAGATAATGACCTCCAAAGCCCGTGGAATGAGTAAACTCTATGCGATGCAATGCTTAGCCAAAATTATTCACAGTCTTTCAATAAAAGATTTTGCAGCATTTCAGAAGGCCGGAATCCCTAAAGATCGACTTGAGCACATTTTACAACTAAAAGCTGAAGCTCTACATGGTTTACGAGTTTTAGCTGGAAATGAGCTCCCTGCTGACAAGCAGGCGTCGATCATTCAACGTTCCATGGCAAGTACTCTCTATGCCTGCTATTTGCTTTGGTGGCTTGGATTAAATCCAAGCAAAACACAAGGCGTCGCTTTTGCTGCATTTAAGGCCGGAAAAGCAACATTAACAGCATTATTTATTTCAGAAATTGTTAAAAGTATTACTCAAGCGATCAATTGTCCTGATAAGCCTGGATTTAAAATGTTTTATGGGGATTATGAAATTTGGGCAAATAAATTGACTGTTGAATGTTTTAATGAGTTTTTGAGGCAGTTTAGACTTGTTTCTAGGGATGAACCCATTGAGCCTTTTCTTGAACAATTGGAGAATTTTCATTTAGACGGCGTAACCTCCTTAAATTTACGCAGTAAAGGATTAAATGCGGAGGAAACACAAGCAATATTAAAAATTATTGCTCCAAAAATGAGAATCACCAACTTAGATTTATCTTTTAATAAAATCGGTGAAGACGTTGGAAAAATAGATTTTCCTGATTGTTTAATAGATTTAAATATGGAATCTAATAAAATTGGTCCTAATGGAGCTAAAGGAATAAGACTCCCAGAAGGCCTTGGGTCATTTAATATAAACTTTAATAATATTCGTTCGGAAGGAGCAAAAGCATTAAACCTCCCAAAGAGTTTAAAAAGTCTGGATTTGGGATCAAATCGAATAGATGCAGTTGGTTTGACTGATATTGTTTTCCCTTCAGAGCTAGAATCCTTAGTATTAGATTATAATAATTTGGGCCCAGAAGTTACTAGTAAACTTGAATTAATTAAAAAGATAAAAGATTTAAGTTTGAAAAAGTGTAAACTGGGAGATAGTGGACTAAAAAATTTAAAATTGTCAGCTACAATAGAAATATTGGATATTAGTGATAACCAAATAAGTGATGAGGGGTTTATTGGATTCAAATGTTCCCCAAAACTCCAATCGTTAAATCTAGGATATAATCAAATCACGTCTAAGGGATTAAAAGCAAACCCGTTACCATCAACTCTGAAAGAATTGCGCTTAATGAATAATAAAATAGGTTTGGATGTTAAAGGATGGATTTTACCAGCCGAACTAACATATGTAAATTTAGCTGGAAATCAACTTGGAGTAACTGGAGCAAAAAACCTACAATTACCACCAGGATTGTTAATTGCATTTTTGGATAACAACGAATTTGGTCCTGAGGGCGTTAAAGGATTGAAATTACCACCAACAATTATAATAGTAGGTTTAGATAATAATAATATGGGTAATTCGGGATTAAGGAGTCTTAAAATACCTTTAAGTGTAGAAGAGCTCAGTGTAATGTCTAATGGTATCACTTCTGATGGAATAAGCAATTTTAAACCTCATGAAGGACTTAAATCATTATTTTTATCCGGTAATAAATTAGGAGCAAAGGGTATTAAACTATTAATATGCCCTTCTACATTAGAAATTCTCTATTTAGAAAATACTGATTTGGGTAACGAAGGATGTCGAGATTTAAGATTAAATCAAGGTCTTAAGGAACTTTTTATTGGAGGCAATCTAATAGAGGCCGAAGGTATAAAAAATCTTGTGTTACCCGATACTTTGCAACAATTGAGTGTCGAGGATAACAACTTAGGTGTCCAAGGAGCAAAGTATTTAAATCTTCCTAATTCTATTCAACATGTTGATATGGATGATACTGGAATAGGAAATGAAGGTGCAAAACTATTGCGATTTCCCCCGGCTCTCGATTGGTTAAGTATAAGAGATAATTTGATAAGCGACGAAGGTATTAGAGCCATATTTCAAAAAATATTCCGCACTAATTTACGCCATTTATATACGAGTGGAAACGACTTTAATGCGACAGCAATCAATGACCAGCGAATCTTTCAACAACAACAATTGTTAAAAAGTTGCCAAGATCAGTTGTGTCATTCTAACACTCCATTGATTGAAAATGATGATGTGTTAATGTTAAGCAGTCTGCAAACTTCAAGTGCAACCAGGTTAACAACGCCCTTTAGCTGGTTAAAAAGGCCTTTAGCAGCATTGGCAGATCGTGTAGATGGATTTTTCAAATCCACTGGAACACAGCTAAGAGTCACATTAGCAGATACTCCGTCTTATTTCCCGCATATCGGATCTCTTGATTTGCATGATTTTCATCCCCATGGATCTTTATTAACAGACCATTATCACTCTATAGCTGATTATGCATGCCCATCATCCCTAGGGATGGGTCTAGTGCCCTATAGCATGCCATTAACCTCTTTGGGATATTAGACAAAAAGGATCGTGAAATTAGAGTTAGGTTGGCACTTTGGTATTAGATTCAGAAATAGGGTACCATAACATTGAATATTGAGCTATATTTTTGATGCTTTAAAAAACTACCGAATTATCATCAAATTTTCAAATGTCTTCATATACCATCTGTATCAATAATAAACTAAGTAAAAGCTACATAAGTAAACAAATACTGTCTCTTTCTTTTTTGGAAACTACCTTTTTTATTGTTTCTTCTAAATTGTCAATGCGGAGTTGTTGTTGTCTAATTTGTTCTTCTTGTTCTTCAAAGCGATTTGTATGAATACCAATCTGCTTTCCCTGTAGTGCCAACATTTTATCATTACTATCTTGATATGCAATGTCGTTATTGTGAGGACTTGCTAAAACCATTGCAGAATGGCCGCCTGATACGGTTACATCACTACTGCCATTTTTTTTTGCTAATTCCACAGCTTTACGAGCTTCTTCTTCGGTATCTTTAACACGCTTTTCTAATCTCTTTTCCATTTCTTGCATTTTTTTATACAGGTCTTCTGTGCCGTTCGTTTGAGCGCCAGCTCCGGCAGCTTTTGGCTGGTCAGTGAAGGAAGAAAATTCCTGCTTTTCCGTTGAGACAACAGTCAAAGAAGCTGCCGTTAGTGTAACTGCAGAACGAAAAACAAAACCTCTGCCCATCACAACAGTTAACAAACTTGCAACGGCTGCTTTTTGTTCATATTTCCCTTCTTTAATAGCTGTTAAGATAATTGAACAGTCTGCAACAGCCTTTCGTTTGATAGGATTATCGATATCATCTGCTAATATGGAAGCTTTCATATCATGAAAACCTTCTTCTAACTTTGCAACAAAACCTTTTGTTTTTGATGGAATTTGTTTGAGGATATCTTCCTGTGAGAGTGTAAGTTGACGTGCAAGAATACTGAGTTCTTTAAAAGCTGTTTCAAGATCTCGAAAAAGCGACGCTACTCTTTGTACACCTATTCGCTTGTCACGATAATTCCAGGTCCCTATTACTTCATCAATGATACTTGTCGCGATACTAATCCCAGGTATATGATCTCCAATTTTCTTCAAACCAGCTGAAAAGTATTCCGAAGTATACTGCTCTGAGTTTTTAACTATTCCACTATTAATTGTTAGGCAAGCAAGCCAAATGCTTGTGAGTTGTCTTGAAAAATACCTATAATATGTATCAAGAATGGGATTGTCACTTATATAAGCAATTTCAGCATCTGTGTGATGAGCTTTTGCTGAACTTTCAAATAGTTCTTGTAGATGCTCTGCCTGCCCCTTTAATGCTTCTAAAACTTTTAAATCGATATTTTCTAATGCTTTTGCAGCAGCTAGAATTGAATGCATTCCATCAGCATCAGGTAATGCTTTAATTTTTTCTAACTCTTCAATACCTAAAGAAAAATGATCTTTATCTTTGTTAATCCCAGAACTATTTTCTTTTCTTTCTTCTGTTTCGCATCTTACTGTGGTGATTTGCTGGCTTTGAACTTGAACAATTGGTTCTTTTTCGCCTTTTTTGCTTTCTACTTTTTCTTTTTTTTGTTTATCTGCAAGTAATCTATTAGATTCCAATTTTTTTTGAATACTTTTTTCTATATCTTTGTGAGTAGGATCATCCATTGTTTCAAATATTTTTTCTAGGTATTTAATGTAATTTTTTACACCGGTAGGATTTGACTTGCTAAGTAAGAACCTTGTTGCTCGTTCTCTTTCAAAAAGCACAGACATTGTGCCGAAATTTCCATCGCATCTGTTATCATCCAACCGAAATGAAACCAAATAAGTATTTTTCATTAAACCTACTTCTAAGGCTTTTGCTGTTTTTAAACCTAAAAAGTTATTACTTAAATCTAAAACTTTTAAGGTATTGTTTTTGTTTATCACTTCTACAAATGCCATTCCCGCATCAGGACCTATATAGTTATTCGATAAAAGAATAGTATTCAGTCTCTTATTTACTATAAGGGCTTTAGCAATCTCCACGGCAGCTTCAGGGCCCATTTCATTATTTCTTAGATCCAAAACTAACAAGAAATTATTAGTTTTCAACATTTTTGATATTGCTTTAACGACAATAATATTGATACTTTCACCCCTGAGGCCCTGTAGAATAAGTTCTCGCAAAAATTGATTATTTTCTAAAGATTCAAGGATATTTAGACCGCCTTCCGAGCCAAAATTATTCAGAGTTAGAACAAGTTTTTTCAATGTCCTATTTATTTTTAACATTTCAACGATTGCTTTTTCTGTCCTTTCGGCGAAACTATAATTATTATTACTCAAATTAAGTTCTTGTAAACGGGTATTTGTTTTTAAAGAATCAGCGATGAGTAATGCATGATTTGAAGTAAGAAAACCATTTGATAAATTCAATGTTACCAATGTGCAATGCATTCTTAGTCCATCGGCGAGAATTTCCACAGCAAATGAACTCAATTTAAAATTTGTTGTAAATTCCTGTAATGCATTCTTTTCACCAATTGTTTTCGCTAATTCTGTATCCGACTCAGCAGAAATATCATAATCAAATAAAGACTTAGAATGAGGGGAACCAATAAGACATAGTTTTTTTAATGTAACATTTTTTTTTATTACTTTAACCAATGCTCTAGTTTTTTCAAGATCAAATTTTTCGGTAATTTGAAATTCTGTTAAAGTTGTATTTTTATTTAATCCAGCACATAATGCATTGAATCCCTCATTAGTAAGTTGATGTTCAGCAAGAGAAAGCTGCGTGATAGATCGATTCGCTATCAGACATTTGCCTAACTCTCTTCCTCCAACAGTTCCAAGTTCAGTATTAGTAATCATCAATTCTTGTACTGTATGATTTACTTTCAATGCTAGAAAAAATGCTTGTCTTTCTTCTACATTCATTTTCGATTTATGATCGAGTTTTGCCAATGTCGGATCATTATTTTGTAATCGCTGTGTAATAGTACTCACAGACATTTGACAACTCCTTAGATATATACTTAATTTTATTAGAAACGCTTAGAGGGTGTCTAGAAAGTCTTTTTGATCCACTTTATACATATAACGTGATATAGATTCTGTTTATGGTGATTCTACAACTTTTACATGCTAAAAACCACCCATTTTTGTAAAAACGCGTAAATAGCTATCTTTATTAATTGGGATTAATGAAAGTGCAAAAAAAATAACAAAGTTGGCTGACATTAATATGGAGAATGAAAAAATATGTTTTTCTTTTTTTTAAAATATTTAATCTCATAGACAATAAGGAGGCTTGGCCCCAATTGCTTCTTTGAGTGTTCTGAAAAGTGGGATTTATCATTGGATCGGCAAATCGCTGATAACTTTAATATCATAGATAATATGCAAGCCTTTAATTTTGTTAAGAAATAAGAAGTTGTTCCATCAAACGAATTATTACTGCATCTATATGTAATCTTCATGAACTTCCTGGAATATAAATATAGCGATATCCAAAAAAAGAAATTTCTTCTTTAACCTTATTCACAACTGTTTCAAATTCCACAATATTTGAAGCACTTTTGAAAACTGATTCTATATGCATAGAGCCTCCCTCAATGGATTTATTAGAATCTATTGTCATATTCCCATGCTTTTTAGAAGTCAATTTTTTTTGGCCTTGTAATTTGTGCTGGTAGCGGGATTTGAACTTTTGAGTCTTTAATAACTGAGTTGAACATCTTTCAAAGATGCTCAAATGTCAATAACATCAAGCCTATTAGCAAATCTAAAACCAAAAATATGATTATTACCTATTTTAAATTTTTAATAAGTTAATCATTAAAAAAATCAGGATTTTCAAATCTTCCCATCCATCGTGTTGGGAAATGCTCCCTTGGTTCTGATGTGGGAATTTCACCATAGGTATTTTTATATTGATTTGCAGTATAGTAAAAAAAAGAATCATTAGTACGCTCCCATACAAAAGAAGGATCGTAAATTTTTTTTCCGAAAAAAAAGTAATACATTTCTCTAACAAAATCACGAATTTTACACATAGTTCGAGTAACTGTATTTTTATCTTTCATTCTTTTATTATTTACCTCGTAGAGATGTCCTATTCTTTTTGAAAGAAAAAAACCTGGTTTACGATCTATTTCATCAAATTCATAATTCGTTTTTTCTAAAAGGTTCATCACGTGACTTGCAAGGTCATTAATGTGTAAGGTTCCAGAATAGCCTTCAACAAATATATAACGGCATCCAAAGAATGAAATGTCTTCTTTCGCCTTCTTAAAAACGGGTTCTAATTCTCTATAAGTAGAAGTTTTTTCTAAAAAAGTTTGTATTTTCATATTACCTTCTTATTTGTTTGAAATTTGGAAAAAAGTAGCCTAATAAGTAAAGATAAATGGGGTTGTTCCATTGAATAGAGATAAACGGAACAACCAAAATTATTATTCTAAAACATGGTTATAATATGATTCTAAAGTTACTTTAGCATATGGGAATTACCTTTCAACATTGCCGCCTGTTCAATGTACAGTCGTTGTTCATCGGAAGACAATTCTAAAAAGTCAAGTTTCACACATCCTCCTCGGCAAGTTTCCTGAAAATTGGGTGCATCCACTCCGGTGCAAGTCGAATGTCCTTGAGTAGTTCCCGTCGTTTGTCGACTGGAAGAATTCGCTTTAAATGCTCAAGCCGCTCGGTAGTCACATTTTCTTTGCCCAGTTCGCGAAGTGCCTGGACCAGAAGCCCACTGAGTCGATCAGCCATCGCCATATTTTTTGCGGTCGTTCGCCGAAGTTGAATTGTTGTCAGTCCGATCTTTACAGTCCGGCTTGGTCCATCTGTTAGAAATACCACTTTGGCCGGAACCTGCTCGGAAAGGCCTAGAATTTTTGCTGCGTAGGCTCCAGTTGGCTGAATACGGGTATAATCGCGACCAACCAATGCCTTTGCTATTTTTTCGGGAGATGGTTGAAGCCAACCAAGCACAGAGTGCTTTTTAGGAAAATCATATACCCCTCGGGCGAGGCGGCGAATGGTTCCTTTCCGAACGAGCCGATGAAGAACAATATCGACAGCTGCTCGGCTGCCCAGATCCAAGAATTCAGTTGGAACAAATACAGAGCCCTCCCCACGGATTTTTATAGCCCTAAATATCTGTGAATCGATACTATTTAGTTGTTTTCGATTAGTCTTCATGTAAGAAATAGTAGTCTGTTTTTCTTACAAAAGCAAGAGTTATTTTAAGGATTTTCGGGCGTTAAAAATTGGAACCTAAAAAAACGAGTTTATTGATTCATTAATGAGTGGGGGAGGACATAGTTGCTTTACATTGCTAGAGAAAAATTTAAAATAATAGATATTAACCTTGGAAAAAGTTCTTTTGTAATAATATCATTTAAAGGCTTAAGAGGAATGTCTAAGGCCACTAGATCCAAAACTTCAATAATTAGCTTCCTCAAAGTATCAGTAATGACGGGAGAAAGCTGTGAAATGTTTTCTTCAGGCAATAGGTGAAAATCTTTAGTATTTTGAGAACTTATTATTTCCATTTGGATCGGCTGAGATTGAGAACCAAAAGACATAAGACTTCTAAGGATTAGTTGATTGATCAATGTAGAAACACCTGAGAAAAAATGGATGTAGAAAAGTAATTTTCAATAATAACAAGCTTGGGACTTAACCTGAGAGTGTTATGACGAGCTTTAATCTGTCCTGAAAGCAAAAGAGGGCTTTCGTACTCCAAACGCTACGCGTAGACTTGAAAATAGCTTTCTGAATGAATCGCGAAGCGTGTAAAATTGTAGATAAGAAACAAAGAATTATAGAGGTATATTATGCGGGCACACACGAGAAAGCACCATACTGATCATACTGAAAAAGCATCTATTTTAAATACAGAGTCATTAGAAAAGCCAATGTCCGTTGATAGGTTTATTGAAGAATGCTTTGGAGATCTTCCACGTTGGGCTGTAACACTTCAGGGACTTCGTAATCGGGAAGGATTAACCCAAAAGAAATTGGGCGAAATTATTGGGGTCGAACAGACAAATATTTCCAAGATGGAATGGGGTAAAAGACATATAGGGAAACAATTAGCTATGCGCATTGCAAAAGTATTTGATATAGATTACAGGCTGTTCCTTTAAAAGACGCAAGAAATTTTGCTATATATTTAATCAGAAAACCCTCTTTCACATTTTTCCAATAACCAGTTTGCTTATTTTATCTGCTTACGTATAACGGTAAGGACACCAGGCCAATTTTTCTCTGCTGCTTTAAATGTAATATTATTTAATAATGTCCTGTCAATTTCTTGTTTGTTGCTAATACCTGAATGCTTTTCAAGATACTTTTCAAGAAAACGAACCCTTAATTTACCTACAATTTCATTAGTGATGGATAAACATTCATTTTGGTATTTTTTTTGTAATTTTTCGAATGATTCGCCTTTTTCAAGTTCTTCTGAGGCCAAGATTATAAAAATTAAAGAGAGAATATTAAGTTTAATTGTCGTCCAAGGATAATTTTTAATTTTTTTGTTTTTTAATCGAATTGTTCCTAATATTTTAGGACTTAAGCCTTCAAAATAATCTTGCTTCAGAAATGATTTTCTTCGTCCCCATAATGATGAATGATAGACATCTAAATTAAATTTCGAATAATTGCTCGAATTAAATTTATCTGGATTTACTTTCAATGCAAGGATTTCAGAGCCAAATCTTTGACTTCCTATTAACAACAGTCCTTTATAAAAAACTTGGCTCCAAGGTATGCGATACTTTCCATTGTTGTTTGCGGGACTGCAAAGAAGGTTGCTAAAATCAGGAGATTCATTACTTTCAACAAATTTTTGAAGTTGAGTAATTCTATCTTTATTTATCGAATTTTGCCCTAAATTATTTAAAACGAATTCTAACTCGGAATAGATAACTTGATTTAGAGCTATTTTAAAGCGACTATCTTGATTTTTATTCAAAGGTCCAGTTTGCAAAGGAAAAAATGTAAATGGCATTTGGATGTTTTGCAGATTTGTTGTTCCAAAAATTCCAAAGATATTTGCAAGAAGGTTCCTATCTCTATATTCCTCTGTAAAGCCATCATCATGTTTTAGAAAACGCTGTTCTAAATCAATGATATTTTTTGAATATGGTTTTTGAACATAATTCAGAAACGATTGATAAAAAAGCATTAAAGCTGTTTGGTTTGTCACTTTTGAAAAAGTACGTCTATTTTCTTTTTCGAGTAGCCATCCAAGCATATCCTGAAGACGATCTTCACCCAAGAGCTTTATCAACGTAGGAGTATTAATTAGAAAATTCTGTATTGGTGAGTGATCCTTAAAAATTATGTGTGATTTCAATTCATAAATCATTCGAAAATTGGTTTTATCTTCGTCGGTTTTTATCTGGTTAAATAAGTTCAGGAATGACGGAAGAATATTATTTGGGAATTTTTGGAGTTTTGATTCCTTTAAACCTAAGTCGAAGAAAGCAAACCAATCTTTATCGTCCTTAATTAAATCTATACTTGAAATAGGAAAATTAAGTGAAAAAATCTCTCTAAAAAGAGCTCTTGCATGAATATGATTTGGATGTAATGTGATTATTTCTTTCAGTTGATTAATTAATGAACGTAGTTGAGGATAGTATGAAGAGGTCTTCTCTTTGGTGGAAAATTTTAAATGTATATACTGATTTGATAGCCTTAAAGAGAGTAAGTCAGGATCATTAGGGTAGGTATTGATCAAATCGTCTAAATTGAAACGATCTGTTTTTAGTTCAAAAAAAGCCTTAACATAGAAATATTTATAACAAGCTTTAATTCCTATAAAAACAGGAAAAAGAATGACGATAACCGCAATTTTTAATACTGTATGCTTTAATGCGTTCACTCCGGAAAAATTAGACGAATATTTAATTTCATTATGTAATTCGAAGATCTTCGCACGCCCTTTTACAAAATAAAAATTTTGAGGATTTGTAAAAGGTTTTGGTGAAAGTTTTAACTCTTGCGTCGTGGAACCAAAGTAACAATACTGATCAACCCATCGACCCACTTTGATGAGTGAATTTTGAAGCATTCCTTTATATGATTTGGTTCTATACTGGTTTGAGTAGCATCTATCATTAACGTTAGAAGGTATCCAAAAATCGAATTTTATTGCCATGTTATCATCTTTGTTAATGTTTTAGATTCTTAGCAAAATATTGTTTTTAGTGGACTCATGAATCATTATTAAATTCAAACCTTTAATAACCTCTCGATTCTCTCTGCAATAAAGGAGGGGTTTTTTATTGGAGCGTTATGCATTTCTTTTATTCCAATAAATATTTTATTTTTTTTATGATATTTATCATTATCTAAAAGGACTTTGGCTAGAGATGATTTTGCTGTTATAATCCCATCGTCAATGATATTTGAGCTGTCTGTAAGTTCTTCTGCATCCTGTACCTTGGCTGTTTGTAGAATAATTTCTGGGACTTCTAGCTTTTTAGAGGCTTCTAAACAACTTATGTTCCATCCTAAAATTTTGACTAAGATACCGACAATTCTGTTCATTAGGCAAGAAACAATTGAGCTTAAATCAGAAAAAGTTCTGCTTTTTACAAATACATATTTAATATCTTTTTTGAAATCATGATCCTTTAAGGCATCTCCCTGTACGCCACCACCGATGGAATGACCGTACCCGATAATTTCTTTTGCTCCAATTCCCTTTTGGTCTTCTAAGAATGAAAGTATAGCTAGATAAGCTTTAGCCATAGACTTTCTATTAGTGCTTCCAGTGCTAGCTACAACGCTAGGATAATTAAAAACGATTGCATTACTGTTAATCTTATTGAGAAACTTTTTAAAATTGGCATTTTGGAATAAATTAATTTCATATATTTCTGCATTACCATTTGATGCTAGTAGCCATCTACCATTTTTTAACGTTGTCTCTTTTCCAACTATAGCGGCGTCTATTTTACATCCATTCACTTCAATTGTAAGGCGTTTATATTTCCATTCAGAATCGAGCTGTATATTTTGTCTAAGGTTTGTTATTTTTTCAATATTATACAGGTAAGAACCAGGTAGGATAAGTTTACCTACTAGAGAGTGAAGTAAACTAAATGGGAACAAAACAGCTGAAAGTATTTGTTTAACGATACGGATGATTTTATAATCGGTGTTGGTATTATAATGATAGGTTGTTTGTAGAGGCTGTTTTTGGGAGAGATCTCTTTTTGTAGCTTCTAGGTAATTGGGTTGATTATAAAAAGCATTTTCGCCCCCTAGTATATCCTGAAAGTTTTTAGATGTGTTCTGAGAGGGGTGAGAAGTATGATTTACAATGCTTGGTAAAGTTAAAGAATTTGATGTCATAGCTTTATCTCCTATTGAATATTGTAATAACCAATTTTTAGATATATTAATTCTTTAATTCAATTTTTAAATTTTTTATCTTTCTTTTAGTCTGAGATATTATAAATAAAATTGCACTTTTTCAAACTATTGATTATTTATTCATAAGAATTTACGTTATTTTTATATGAATCTTTGAGTTTTTTTCCAAATGAAGAAAGCATGCTTTCCTTTGCATCACGATTTAAGTCTACACCGATTTTTTGTTTACTCTGTTTCTCGAGGTATAATTTTGAATAGGATTCAACTAATTCATGACTAATAGATGCACCTATTGTTATCCGTTCGAAAGGTTTGCCATCTTTCATTTTATACCAGTTGCCATCGATTTGAGACATTTGGAACGATTCATCAGGTTTTTCTCCACCGCGTTTATTTTCATGGCTACTTGCCGAGCTGCTTAGTAGGTGTCCACTTGTGAATCTGCCTGAAGGTGCTATTGTTGTCATATAACCTCAATTTTTTTTCGTTAATGATTCTAAAGAAATTATTTTTATGATTAACAAAAAGAAGTATTCTGATGATCTGTCAATTGAAATTTAATCCACAAAGAATTTCTGACCCCAATTTTTAGGCTTGGGTGGGATAAATAAAATAATTAATATATTTATGTAATTTCTAATTATATAAAAAACAATCTCGTTCTTTTTAAAATAATTTGTTGAATTAAAAATACTATTGTGTTATAATTAAATTTAGTTATTTTTTTATTAATTAAATTTAGGAGAAACTATGATAACTGCTACTAATTATGAAGATCGTTTGCATGTGGGTTATGGAGAAGAAAATTCAGTAAGCAAATGCTTTGGGCGAAGTATTAATGTTTATCAAAATTTTATTACTAAAACATTAACGAAGCTTTTTGGTATTTCAATTGAAGTTAATATTGATGGCATAAATCGATGTGTTAATAGAAATAGCTTTAGAAAACATCTATATTCAATTGGATTAAAAAATATTAGCGTAGATGATATTAAAATGGTTGGTTATAAAACAATAATTAATAGAAACGAAGATAAACTTATTAAAACTGAAGATAATCTTTGGGAAAGTTTTTCTGAAAAAAAGAGATTAAATCTATTTAATAAAATGGTTAATTGTTTATTAGATGATGATACAGAGGGAGCCAAAAGAATGATACGTAAAGGGGCTTTTGTTGATAGAGAATTTTTCACAACAACCTATACTGAATTTAATGGCGTTCGTTTTTGGAATAGCCGAACCGGTTGCGAGAGAAATTTAGATTGGTATATGAAATCGTATAGTAATATTTCAGGAAAATATTTTAGTTATACTCCTTTAACTTTAGCTGCTGAAAAAGGACACCAATCTCTCGCTAAATTGATATTGAATCATAAGAAAGGAGAGCATTCATCTGATCAATTACAAACTTTTAATTATTCTCCTTCAACAAGTGGTGGGTCCTATACTAATTGGAATAGAGTTCTAATAAAATCTGAACCTGTATCAATTAATCAAGGGAAGGTAAAATTAATAAAAACCTAATTAAATGAATGTAAAGATCGGCTGAGAAAGGCAGAGATCATTACTCTCTATTTTTCTATAATCCCTAAGAAAATTGTTCAGGATAAAATGAAAAGAGCCTGAAGGAGCTGTAAATTGGGGGCATAAGTTTAATGTTTATACCAACTTTTGGTTGGATTCAATTAATGATGACAATTCCTTTGGAGTGCGCGTCGCTTGAGGCTAAGAAAAAATTGATAATAACACAGAAACGAAGTTATCAGTTCGATAGCATGTTTGCTTTTTGCTATACCCCCGGATGGGGGTTATGGCATGATGGTCCGACCAAGGCACATAGGTTACACTTTAACACAACCACATAGGTTACACTTTATGCTATAATTATCTCTTTAACAATGAGGGGTTTATGGCGTGGGGAGAAACTAAATTGGAAGATCGTAGAA
>JACDES010000059.1 GCA_013816265.1 Parachlamydiaceae bacterium
TTTCATTTGTAGGTTACTTGTAGGCTATTTATTTATAGTTTTATATCTTTTAAACAATGCTAAAATGTGTTTTTTATAAATAATTTAGGTTGATGCGTATGTCCTGAAAGGACGGCATAATCATGTACGTACCAATGTGCCGTCCCTACAGGACTCAATGTATTGTTTGTACTGTCCCAGGCCTCCGCTTCGCTGCGACCTGGGCTATTTCATGCCGGCCCTTCAGGCCTAACACAAGAAACTTATCTTAAGTGAATGTGGGTAAAGGAGTGGGAAAGGAAAAAAGCTATTCGCCAATTTTTTTTCTCTTATTTTGACAGCATAGGGCTTTGAACAGACCCTCTACCGAGCTAACATAGAGTCGCATAATTTTTTCTATCTTAACACCCTTCTCTGCGTCTCCCTGCCTCACCGTCTCTGCGTTGAATTCGTTTCGATAATAGATTGTACAGGTTGATAAGCCCCTAACTTCTCATTGCATAATTCACTTCAAGCCACTCTCGATATGCACCAGTCTGAACATTTCTTATCCATTCTTCATTTTCCATATACCATAAAACCGTTTTTCTTAATCCAGCTTCGAAAGTATGTGTGGGTTTCCAGCCAATTTCTTTCTTGATCTTGGTACAATCAATTGCGTATCGTAAATCATGCCCTGGACGATCTTTCACATAGGTTATGAGACTTTCAAGCTCTTTCGAATCAATCCCTTTAATATCAGAAATCACTCGAATAATTTCATGTACAAGGTCGATATTCCGTTTTTCTGCTTCACCACCAATATTATATGTTTCACCATTTTTACCATTCAGTAGGAGCATGTACAATGCCTGAGCATGATCATCCACATAAAGCCAATCCCGAACATTAATCCCTTTCCCGTAAACAGGAAGAGATTTTCTATCCAAACAATTAAGTATCATAACAGGGATGAGCTTCTCAGGGAAATGATAAGGTCCGTAATTGTTACTACAATTCGATACGCAGGTCGAAAGATGATAGGTATGATGATAAGCTCTAACAAGATGATCGGAAGCTGCTTTTGATGCAGAATAAGGTGAATTTGGCTCATAAGCCGTAGTCTCAGTAAAATATCCTGTTTCTCCTAAAGAACCATAAACTTCATCGGTTGACACATGATGGAAATGGATGTTTGGATTACGTTTTATAACCTCTAATAAATGAAACGTACCTAAAATATTTGTTTCTATAAAGGCCTGAGGTCCCAAAATGCTTCTATCGACATGACTTTCAGCTGCAAAGTGAATGAGTGTATCAACTCCGTGCTCTTGGCACAAATCTTCAACTAACGCTTCGTTGCGAATATCACCCTTTTTAAATATATATCTCGGATCGTTGGAAACTGAATTCAAATTGGCTAAATTTCCCGCATATGTTAATGCATCAAGATTAACACATGTTCCCTTGAAATTTGCTTCAGGCGATAGTAAAAAGCGAATAAATGCGGATCCGATAAATCCCGCTCCACCAGTAACTAAAATATTTTTTACATTTCTTGTCATAATATTACTCTATTTGATTTGTCTCTTGATAGACCTTATATTTCTTCAAGTATTCTTGTAGAGAATTCGTCCATGCTCTTGGCGATTTTCCCAATAAATCCTCTACTTTCTTTGTGTTCAAGGTGGAATAGGCGGGTCGTTGTGCAGGTGTGGGATATTCAGCTGTAGTGATAGGTTCAATCTTCTGAACTTTTAATTGAAAACCAAGCTCTTTTGCTTGCTTATGAATTTCCTTTGCAAAATGATACCAGCTAGTTTCCAAGGAATTAGCGAAATGGAAAATTCCATTGTGCTCCAAAAGCTCCAAAGTCGTTTCAGCTAAATCCTGACAATATGTTGGACGACCTACTTGGTCAGAAACTATTCTCAATTCCTCTTTTTCACTCATAAGTCTCAACATCGTCTCAACAAAATTTTTACCTGGTAAACCAAAAAGCCAAGAGGTTCGTATGACACAAGATTCTTCGAGTTCATCAAAAAGTTTCATTTCTCCGGCAAGCTTGCTCATTCCATATGCCCCTTTGGGAGCACATAAACTATCTTCAGTATACGGTGAGCGACCACAGCCATCAAATACATAATCTGTTGAAAAATGAATCACTCTTGCCCCATTCCGTCTTGCAGCTATCGCTAAATTATGTGGTCCGATGGCATTAACTAAATAGGCTTGTTTTTGTTCAATCTCAGCTTTATCCACTTGTGTATAAGCAGCACAATTGATGACATGAGTAATTTTTTGTGCTTTAATAAATTTTGAAACGTTTTCAAGTTCGGTGATATCTACTTGTTTACGATCATTTGCAATAAAGGGAATTTTACGATTTGTTAAAAGTCTTTTAAAATGGGATCCAAGCATACCAGAGCCCCCGCAAATCCAAATTTTCTTCACGCTTTTGCTCCAACTAAGGGTAAACCTATCTCGTTAAAGAAAGGCGATGTTTGATCTCGTTCAGAAACGAGAGGATTATCTACAGGCCATTGGATATTGATATCTGGATCATCCCAACGAAATCCTTTTTCATGCTTAGCATCATAAGGCATGCTTACCTTATACATGACATGTGCTTCTTCGCTTAAAACACAGAAACCGTGTGCGAAACCAACGGGGATAAAAAGTTGATAATGATTCACATCATCTAAAATGATTCCTTCCCATTGACCATAAGTGGGTGACTCGGGGCGTATATCTACAGCCACATCAAAAATCTTTCCAATCCCAGCTCGAATTAATTTTGCTTGTCCTGGATATGACTGAAAATGCATTCCTCTTATACAATCTTTCTTAGAATAGGAGTGGTTGTCTTGAGAAAATTGTAAAGGAACACTTATCTTATCGTAAACCGATTGTTGAAACGTTTCTAAAAAAAAACCTCGGGCATCCTTAAAAACTTTTGGCTTAATAAGTTTTAAACCATTTAATCTTAAATCAATGATTTCCATGATGAGGCCCCTTCAATACCAAATCCATCAAATAACGACCGTAGATGCTCTTCCCTAATTTTTCACCAAGAATTTTTAATTGATTCAAATTAATAAACTTTTGGTTATAAGCGATCTCTTCAAGTGACGCGATACAATGCCCTTGTCTTTCTTCCATTACTTGTACAAATTGACTTGCTTGCATAAGACTTTCATAGGTGCCTGCATCGAGCCATGTATACCCTCGACCCATGATATGAACAGAAGCCTGACCTCGATTTAAATACTCTTGATTAACGTCAGTAATTTCTAGTTCTCCACGAGCAGATGGCTTAAGCGAATGTGCGATGTCTATCACTTGGTTATCATAAAAATAAAGACCTGTCACAGCAATATTTGATTTTGGATTTTTAGGTTTTTCTTCAATTGATATAATTTTACCATCCAAATCGAACTCAACGACTCCATAACGTTCGGGGTCCTTTACTTCATAACCAAACAAAGAGGCACCTTCTTTCTTTTCTCGGGCCTTTATCAAAAGATCGCTTAAATGACTGCCATAAAAAATATTATCGCCTAATATTAAACAAACGTGATCTTTTCCAATAAAATCTTTACCGATGATAAAAGCTTCTGCAAGTCCATTTGGCTTTGGTTGTGAAGCATAATTGAATTTGATACCGAGCTGAGATCCATCCCCTAAAAGTCTTTTGAAAAGAGGCATATCTTCAGGAGTGGAAATGATCAAAATATCCTTAATACCTGCATACATTAACACAGAAAGAGGATAATAAATCATCGGCTTATTATATACTGGCAAAAGCTGCTTTGTGACACCCAAAGTCAATGGATGGAGTCTTGTTCCACTTCCACCAGCAAGTACAATACCTTTCATGTTTATCCCCAATATTTGAATAAAGATTTCATAAAAACTTAAAGAAGGAGGCATATTAAAATGATGCTACGATTTTGTCAATCCACACATCCAAACAAAATAATGAAGAGAAAAGCTTGGTTATACTGCAATCGGCATCAAACCTCTGCAAAATTTTCAATTCATTCAGGTAAAAATAAAAAAATTTAATTATAATAACATTTCATTTATACCCTCGATTATACATTTATATTTCGATGTATTGTTTAATTAACAATTTAATATTTTATTACCATGCCAAAAAAAACACCTGAACATGAACGGTTAAATTCTCATCATCACCGCGAAGCCAACTGGAAATTTTGGGGCCCCTATGTGAGTGAAAGAGCTTGGGCCACAGTACGCGAAGATTATAGCTACGATGGGGAAGCCTGGGATTACTTTCCACATGAACATGCCAGAAGCCGAGCTTACCGCTGGAATGAAGATGGTATTGCAGGAATATCCGATCGTTTTCAATATCTTTGTTTTGCGCCCACATTCTGGAATGAGAAAGATGCTATCTTAAAAGAACGGTTTTATGGCCTTAACCCAAAAGAAGGAAATCATGGAGAAGATGGAAAAGAGTATTATTTCTATTTAGATAATACTCCAACCCATAGCTACATGAAAATGCTTTACAAATACCCTCAATCTGCATACCCCTACGAGACGCTTGTAATAGAAAATCAAAAAAGAAATTCCCTTACAGAAGAATATGAGCTAATTGATACCGGTATTTTCAATCAAAATCGCTATTTTGACATCGTTATTGAATATGCTAAAGATGATCAAAATGACATCCTCATTCAAATTTCAGCGACAAATCGAGGACCCGATACAGCCCCTCTTTATATTCTACCCACATTGTGGTTTCGTAACACATGGAGCTGGGGATATGAGAAAGGTCCGATGGGTGACATGGAAGGTAAACCCGTTTTATTTGAAACAAAGGATGAAAAAGGGTCTTATATAAAAGTCGAACATCCTGTTCTACAGAACTATTGCTTAATTAGTGAAGAAAATCTTGAATGGATTTTCACTGAAAATGATTCAAATCTTAATAAATTATACAATCAACCAAATCCTTCGCCATATGTCAAGGATGCTTTTCATCAATATCTGATTCAAAATGATAAAAATGCAGTAAATCCACAAAAAAGGGGTACCAAAACTGCAGCAATTATTCATCGGTCAATAAAATCTGGTGAAACGTCGTCTATTCGCTTACGATTATCCAACAACCTCCCCTCCAAACCTTTTTCTGACTTTAATACCGTATTAAAAAAACGTCAGAATGAAGCAGATGAATTTTATGCCACTATACAAAATCCTGAACTTGATGAAGATGAAAAAATGGTACAACGGCAAGCCTTTGCAGGGCTGCTTTGGACTAAACAACTCTATTATTTTGACATTGAACAATGGATTGAAGGGGATCCCGCTTTTCCACCGGTCAAGCGGTTATTAGAACGAAATAAAAATTGGATTCACCTTGTAAATTTTGACATAATTTCAATGCCGGATAAATGGGAATATCCCTGGTATGCTAGCTGGGATCTCGCTTTTCATTGTATTCCTCTTGTTTTAATAGATCCAGATTTTACAAAACGGCAGCTAACTTTAATGACACGGGAGTGGTATGCACACCCTAACGGGCAACTACCCGCCTATGAATGGAATTTTAGTGATGTGAATCCTCCTGTTCTTGCATGGGCAGCTTGGCGTGTATACAAAATCGATGCTAAACAAACCGGAATTTCAGACCGTCCTTTTCTTGAGGGAATATATCATAAGCTTCTTCTCAATTTTACATGGTGGGTAAATCAAAAAGATGCAATGGGTAACAATGTATTTCAGGGTGGCTTTTTAGGACTTGATAACATAAGCATTTTTGATAGAAGCATGTTTCCAGAAAAATTGGGTATGATAGATCAGGCAGATGGTACAGCTTGGATGGGATTTTATTGCATTCTAATGATGAAAATTGCTCTTGAATTAGCTAAAGAAGATCCTGTTTATCAAGATTCTGCAACAAAATTCTTCGAACACTTTCTTAGAATATCCAGCGCAATGGTCAGTCCAGAAAGAAAGGGTTATTCACTTTGGAATGATGAGGATGGCTTCTTTTATGATGCTCTTCACACTAAAGGACAAGTCATTCCACTTCGCATACGATCTTTGGTAGGCCTATTACCCTTATTCGCTGTTGAAACTATAGAACCAACTCAGTTGAATGCATTGCCTGTATTTAAGAGTAGAATGGAATGGTTTTTAAGTCAGCGTCCAAATTACACCCAAACAATGGCTTGCGTGGATGATCCAGGGGTGGGTTCAAGAAGTTTGATGTCAATTTTGACAAAGGATCGACTTATAAGTGTTCTTAAATATATGTTGGATCCCAATGAGTTTTTATCAGAATATGGGATTAGATCCTTATCAAAATATCATGAAGATCACACTTATTCTTTAGATCTTGAAGATCAAAAATATTGCATCAAATATCAACCAGGAGAATCAGATTTTCGCAATATTGCAGGAGGTAATTCAAATTGGCGCGGGCCTATTTGGCTTCCGATCAATTTTTTAATTATCGAGTCATTACAAAAATATTACCATTATTATGGGGATGAGTTGAAGGTCGAATTTCCAACGGGATCAGGTAATTGGTTGAATCTTTGGGATGTCTCTACGCAACTGTCAACCAGACTCATGGCATTATTTTTAAAAGATAAAGATGGAAATCGTCCTATTTTTCCAAAAGACAGCCCCTTCAATACTAACGCTGATTGGCAAAATCTCATGTTATTTCACGAGTATTTTCATGGTGACACAGGAAAAGGTCTTGGAGCAAGTCATCAGACGGGTTGGACGGGCCTCATCGCCAAATTACTACAGCAATCGGGCGCCAAAAATTAAGGAATGGATCAATATTATATCAAATATGGACCCATTGATGATCCTTTTAATAATCTGTAATAAATACCTTGATTTTTAAACATCAAATCGACAAGTTTGGTCATGTTTTTGAACATGAACTATGAAAAATTCCCTCGTTTTTGGAACATGAACTAGGGAAAATTCCCCCCTTTTTGGAACATGGAATTCAATTCTAAGAGATAAATTATCAAGGAAAATTATGAAGCGACTAATGGACTGGCACCTAATACAATGGAAAGATAATCCACATCGAAAGCCACTCTTGATAAGAGGAGCTAGACAAGTTGGTAAGACATATGGCGTTCGTCAATTTGGAAAAAGCTTCCAAAATATTGTTGAAATAAATTTTGAGCGAAAAAAAGACGCTAATAAAATTTTCGAAAAAGATCTTGTACCCGAAAGAATTGTGCAAGAATTAAGCCTTTTCTCGGGGCAGTCGATTATACCTGGAAAAACTCTTCTCTTCTTTGATGAAATACAGGAATGCCCAGAGGCAATCAGATCTATGCGTTATTTTTTTGAAGAAATGCCACTTCTTCATGTAATTGCAGCAGGGTCACTTCTAGATTTTGCATTGGAAAAAACAGGTCTTCCTGTAGGACGAATATCAAGCTTATACGTTTTCCCTCTTTCATTCATGGAATTTTTAGTGGCAATAGGTGAAACACTAATTGCTGAAGCAGTCTTAAGTCATGAAAAAAACATCCCCATGGGAGAAGCAATTCATTCTAAACTATTAGATTTGGTCGGGCAGTATCTTTCGATCGGAGGAATGCCTGAGGCTGTTGCTAAATGGATACTAACCAAAAGCCCTCTAGAAAGTTTTAAGGTTCACCATCAATTGATTGATACATATAGGCAAGATTTTCAAAAATATGCAAAAAAACACGAGATCAAATATTTAGATGCTCTTTTCAACGAAATTCCTCGTCACATAGGTAGGCAATTTAAATATAGCGAAATTCATGGAGAATACAAAAAAAGAGAGTTGGCCCCCTGTCTCGATCTGCTCTGTTTAGCAAATGTCGTTCATAAAATTCATTATTCCGCTGGAAATGGCTTACCTTTAGGAGCAGAAACCAATAGTGAATGGTTTAAGATCATTTTTCTCGATACAGCTCTTTGTCAGGCAATCCTGGGGCTTGATCTTGCCACCTGGTTTTTGGATTCAAGGCAGGCATTTGTTAATCGTGGTGAAATCGTTGAGGCTTTCATCGGACAAGAGCTTCTTTGCTATTCAATTCCTTATAGAAGAACTGATCTTTATTTTTGGAAAGCAGAATCTCCAAACCAAGCTGAAGTAGACTACCTCTATGATTACATAAACACCATTATCCCCATCGAAGCAAAAAGTGGTGATGGAAGAACTTTAAAAAGTATGCATCGTTTTCTTGATCAGCGCGCGAATTCTCCATTTGGAGTTCGTTTTTCCGCGCAAAACTATTCTATGTTCCAAAAAATAGATTCAAGACCCTTATACGCAACGATATCTTTAGCAAATGAAGAACAAAAAGAGAGCTTAAAATCATTGTTTTAAATACCGAGGCTGAACTAAAAAAAGACAAAAATTAACACAATTTGCGATAAAATGGATAATCCGCCATTTCCAAGATATCGGCATCTCTTTACTATTCCCAGACACTTATAAAGTATAATTTTCTATTGTCCTAACAATTCGATTAATCGACGCTTTTTTCGAATCAAGCAATATTTTTACTTCTGTTTTTATCACTAATATCATTTAATTAATATTATTATTCTATTACTCTATTACTCTATTACTTTATTACTTGCTTTTCTTGTGTTTTTATTGAATTATTAAATAATTTTATATATAATATATTATAATAGGGTAGTAGGTTCTTATAGAATAATAAATATCATAGATCACTGTTTGGGGGTTTTTATGGACATGAATAAAATAAATTCACATATTTTTTTAGATAAAAATACATTTTCAATCCAAAATGATGAGGATGTCAATAACCTAGATGCCGAATCATTACTACAAAAGATAGAAGGAAATGTAGCATTTAGAGACGGCTTTTCATTACCTGCTCTAAATACTATAATAAGAGTTGGTCAAGCTTTTGAAGTTATTAGAACCTTATTGGATCCTGAATTAAAAAGATTAATCATTCATATTAATCATTTAAAAGGAGACATTGCAAGGGAACAAAAGGCATATGATAACCTTAATGATTTTGGAAAAACTTTTTCAACAAGACCAGAAAAAATCCGTAGGTATCAACATAGTATTGATTATGCTACAAATGAAATAGATCAAATAGTGTCATATAAAAATGATTTGATGAATAAATTTAATATAAAAGCTACTTTTATCGATGTGAATGATCCAACTCAAAATAGATATCAAATCATTTCCAATAAAAAAAATAACAGTAATAAATTAAAGAGATTGGGGTCAATTAGAGGTTAATTCTACACTAGGTTTAATAAAGCATTGTGAGGACCTAGAATTACAGTTTTGCATGAAATTTTATTGCACAAATGTTCCTCAAAAAAATTGAATACGATTTAACTCAATTTTCGATAAAATGGATAATCGGCCATTTCCAAGATATCGGCATCCCCTTTACTATCTCCATACACGTATAAAGTATAATTTTCTTTTGGCCCTACCAATTCAATCAATCTTCGCTTTTTTTCGGGACCCCAGCAATTTTTTCCCTGTAATTTCCCCGTTACTTTTCCGTCACCAGCAATTGCTATTATTGATGTGATCGAATCATTAAAACCATTCATTTCAGCCCATGGTATTAAATAAAAATTCAACGACGCACTCACAAGAATTGTTTGATGCCCTTGATTTTGATGCCATTTTATACGTTCAATAGCTTCTGGCCTTACATATCCATTTAATTCATGTCTTGCAAATACATTACCAAAATCTCTCAATTCTGAAATTGACATCCCCTTGCAAAATGATTCTAAAACCCTTTCTTTAGTCCTTTGCCTCGATATAATACCAAAAATAAAACCAATAAAATAGGGAGATAATATTGTAAATTTACATATGGCCTGAAACGAGCCTCTCAAATACACAAGAAAAGGAACGAGGGAATCTCTCGTTGTGATGGTTTTATCAAAATCAAAAACAGCGATAGTTTTTTTCGTCATATATTATACCAAGATCTAATTGAATTTTTTAATATCATATCAAAATAGACATATCTCTTATTGAAATAAATTAATTTTAAGGATAAAAGCTTGTTTTGATAATATTTCTTACTTATCGGGGCTATCCTTCTGTGTCAAATTTTTCTTTTGAAATTGACTTTATTGCTTTAGGCCTTTTATTAGGTTTTTTGCTCATCGCTTTTCAAGCAAAAAAATACTTTTCCCATTTCAATCCCCCCTACTTTTTTTACTCGAATGTATCCGACCTAAAAACAGATATCAAAATGGGGCGATCAAAATGGAGCTCATTCCCTGAAAAATTAAATTTATTAGCCTTCTTTTTTTTTAGTTTAGCGTTTATCGATCCTCATTTGTTAATAGATCGTAAGCCCTCATTTTCCCAAACATCTTCAGAACCACCAAAAGAAGGAATCGCCATCTACCTAGTCTTAGATCAATCGGGTTCCATGCAACAGAAAATTTCAACGAAATATATCCCTATTGAAAAAATCCAACTGTTAAAAAATGTTACTAAAAAATTTATCTCACAACGTCCTTCAGACTTAATTGGAGTCGTTACGTTCGCTCGTGTCCCAAATGTTCTAGCCCCACTTACCTTAGATCATGAGACTTTGCAAAAAAATCTAGATCAACTTCAAGTTGTAAAATCAAAAGAAGAAGATGGAACCGCGATCGGATATGCAATCTATAAAACAGCTCATATTATGGCTGCGACACGCTATTTTTCAAGCAATTTAAAAAACAACATTAAAGCTCCCTATGATATCAAGAGCGCAGCAATGATCGTAGTAACCGATGGAATGCAAGACCCAAGCATTCTCGACAAAGGTAATCGTTTTCGCACTATCGAATTAGATGAAGCTGCTGAATACGCCAAAAGTCAAAATATCCATTTATATATTATCAATATTGATCCTCAATTTGCCTCTGATCAATATGCACCCCATCGCAGGCAACTAAAGAGAATTACAAATCTCACAGGTGGAAAATTTTATCTCATAAACGACGGGGGTGATTTAGAAGAAATATATTCAGAAATCAACAAGTTAGAAAAAGGGGTGATTCAAACTAATAAACCTAAAATAACCATTCCACCCGAACGATGGTCCTTTTACCCCTTCTTCATCGCTTTAGGACTCCTTTGCTTTTTTATTGCAACGGTATTAAATTTAACCCTTCTACGAAAGGTTCCTTAAGGTACATCCATGTCATTAAGAGATCTTTATATCGATTATCCTCAAGCGGCATATCTTCTAATATTTGTACCTATTCTTCTATTTTTTATCTGGAGACTGATCAAATACCGACAATCGGTAATTAAAACCTACGCATCTCCGAATCATTTATCAGAATTATTAAATCCTCGTTCGCAAATTTTAACGTTTATTAAGTATTGTTGTTTAATATTTGCTTGGATCTTAGCATGCCTTGCTTTAATGGGTCCTAAAGGAAATTTGCAATACGTCAATATTTCTGAAGAGGCAACTTCAAATTCAGCAAATCATTTGGAAGCTCGGCCTCAAGAAGTTATTTTTCTAGTAGATACCTCTGCCTCCATGCAAGTATCGGATGCCTCAAATGGAGAAACTCGCTTACAGGAAGCTAAAGAAACCATCGATACAATCGTGGAGTTATTAAATGGACAAACAATTTCTCTTTTCGCTTTCACATCACAACTTACAGAACTTGTTCCACCCACATTAGACTATATTTTTACTCGATTGATTGCAAAAGACCTACATATTAATGAAGGTAATGTTGGTGGTACCAATATTGAGGAAGCATTTAAAGTTTTAAACCACAAATTGTTTTCTACACCTTCTTCAAAATATTACTACATTGTTTTACTCAGCGATGGAGGAGATAGTCGTGTAGAAGCTTTGAAAGGAGAAGAAAAAATAATTGCTATTAGCAAAATCATAGAACAACTACCCAATCCAGAACAATTTCATCTGCGTATTTTTTCGGTAGGGCTTGGATCAGAAAAAGGCGGTGACATTCCAAACATGATTGTAGATAGAAAACCTGTTCATTCTAGATTAGAAAGTACATTATTAAAAGAAATTGCTCAAAAAGGTAATGGTCAATACTATCCTGCAAATGACCTTTCAACATGGGACTTAGCAACTTTTATTGTAAATCAAATCAATAAAGAAGCTATTATTGACAAAAATTCAAATTATAATCGCACTGTCACTCCAGTAAAAAGTGAGAATATGATTTACGATTTATATTATCAAATACCTCTTGGATTGGTTTTATTACTATTGTTAATGATAAGAGTTTTGCCCGATACCTGGAAGAGTTCTCTATGAACTGGATAACTATCAAAAGATACATTTTCCAGTCTTGTTGCATGACCTTTTTTCTTCCAACGTTTTCTCTTTATTCAATTGAAGATACAAATGTTCATGAAGAACAACTTGCAGAAGCTTATTATGCTGCTTATGCCTATGACACTTCTGCTCTATTCTATGAAAAGATATTAAATAATTCCCCTTCAGATTGGAAAAATAATATTGCTCTATATAATTTGGGGACCATTCGCATCGAACAAAATCGCTTCGAAGATGCATTAAAAACTTTTAATTCTATTTCACTAGATTCAATTTCTATTCCGATTTTAATCCCAAGTATTATGATGCAGCAAGGGCTTGTCTATTATCGACAGGCCAATTTCATTGGTCCATTAAATCAGGATATCGATGTTGATGAATCATTATTTTTACTTCAAAAAAGTATTAATTATTTTGAAGAGGCAAAAAAAGCTGGATGTCAAATTCAAAAATTGGAAGATAGCTCTCAAATATGTGTCATTCCTCATGAATTAGCTTATTATTCAAAACAAGCTGCATATTTTCAACGCCAAATTCAACAAAAACAAGTTCAAGCATTATTTGAAAAGGCTACTTTTTTTGATAATGTGATTTACATCAAAAATGGGATTAGAAATCTTCTCGAATTTATTGAAGCAATTCCGCAAAAACAAATTAATGACTCGTACCTCTCCTATCTTCATGAAGAAGCTCAATACTTGATGCGTTTATGGGATAAAATCGAGATGAAAGATTCATCTCCAGAAAACGGGTTGAAAATAGCCTATAAAAATTTTTCAGAATCGCTTAATAAATTAAAAAAAGGGTCTTTAGAAGAGGCAATAAAGGGATTACGCACTTCGAACAACATATTACAAATGTTATTATTCCAATCCAATAAAAATACATTACACGAAATAGCATTAAGGGAATTATTGATAGATTACCAGATTATTGTCACACATAACAAATTAACTCCAGAATCTATCCAAAAGTTGATTGAGAAACAAATTAATTTAAAATTCAAATCGATAAATCTTGCTACGCAGTATTTAAATGAAAGCTTGAAGGAACTCCAAGGCAACAATCCGTGGTTTGCAAAATTTTATCTTTTTGCCAGCTATTACAATCTTCAGGATAAATTAATTAAAAAAAATAAATTATCAAATTCTTCTCAAATATTACAAAAATCCCTTCAAGAAGGTAGAAGAGCTTTACAATTAGATAGACTTGCCTTTTTAGAGGATGCAACTAAAAAAAGCACGACAGATTTAGATCAAATTATTCTTGGATATCTGAACAAAGCCTTAAACTATAAACCCCTCTTTCTCCAATCAGTCATGCAAGAACAAGAAGCGCATTTTCGCGTGCTTGGAAATCCAAAGTCAAAAATTTCACGTTGTCAAAAGGGGCCTTGGAATCAAGTGATTCCTTTATTTGAACATGGCTATAAAGAAGGTAAGAATGCACTGCACGTTCTTGCTAAGAAAGATATAAAAAATGGCTTCTTTATTGTAAAGCAAAGTCAAATGGTGAAATTATGGGAAAAAGCTTTAAAAGTATTACAGAATCCATCAAAGCAACTTGAACAGACATTTATACCACCAAATCAAATGCCAAAAGATATTCAGGAAGTGTTTCAATCTTTGCAAGAAATGGAGTTGAATGATACCTTACGAAGCTCGCAACCAATGAAGGAAATAATAGAATGGTAAGGCTTCTGTATATTTATCTATTTATCTTCATTTCGGGATTATATCCTCTTTCGGCTCAATCTGCCTATATCGATGCATATATTATTGATAATAGAGGATTGGTAGATCGGCCTATAAAAGGGACTGTCACAATCACACATAATAAAAAAGATACCATCGATCTCTCTACCTTCCAACTTGAAGGAAAAAAGCTTCCGATTAACTTGAGTGAAGAAGTCCCCATGTCATCTCAAGGAGATACAATTTTTTCTATTTTCAATTTTGAATTGCCTTCAAAGTCAGCAGGAAATTATATTCTGCCGTCCGTGACAGTGAATATCGGAGGTAAACAATATAAATCTCTCCCCTCTTCCTATACAATTCTTGATTCTAATTTAATTAAATTGACTCCTGTGCCTACTGTAACTATTTCTAAAATTGAAACACCTGAAATGATTTTCAAATTAGAAGCCCTTGTTGAAGGACCTCCTCATCTATATCCTGGTCAACGATCAAAATTAATCTATAGAATCTCCTATAATAAAAATGTAGATTTAACTTATTCAGACTTTCCCCTAATCCACAATACGGACTTTATAAAAATTGGAGATGTTCAAATAAAGGACCACCAGAATCATGATATAACCTATCAAGAAATCATCCAAGAAATCGAAGCGATTAAACCAGGTTCTTTTTCATATGGTCCATCAGTCATTGAAGGATACGCCTATGTAGTTGAGGGGACTGGGGAAAAAATTTATTACAAGAATCTTTTGCATACCGAAGCTCCAACAATAAATGTTGTCGTTGATGCTTTTCCGCTTGAAAATCAGCCGGCATCTTTTAATGGGGCCATAGGAACAACCTTGAATGCACAATTAAAAATGTTATCCCCACCTTCCATCGAAATAGGAGATGATATTGAATTAAAATTAACTGTCGCTGGTCCAATTAATTTATCTGATTTAGAAATGCCTGATATTATTTGTCAGCCTGGTTTTAGTGGTTTTTTTCAAATTAACGATCTTCCTCCAATAGCACAACAAAAAGGTTCTAATAAGACTTTTACTATTGAATTGAAACCAATTTCTACATTCGTTGAAAACGTTCCATCTATTGAAATTTCCGCTTTTGATCCTTCTAAGACAAACTATATTATTTGGCGAAGCAATCCTATCCCAATAAATATCACAAATAGTGAATATGAAAAGTCTATATCAATGGGTAACCAAAACGCTTTTTTACCAAATTCTTCACAAATTGCTGAAATAGTCAAAAAAGACAACATGGATGAAATGTCAATCCCCGATTTTGTTAATCCGGTTCTAAACAGAGAAAATTTGTATTCCTCATGGATCTTTACCTATAAAATCTTATTCTTCATACCACTTGGAGCTCTTTTACTACTTTTACAGTGGAACTTGCAAAAGCAATGGGCTGGCAAATCTCCAATGAAACCACAAGAAAACAGTTCGGAATTATTATCAAAAGCCTTAAAAGAAGATAACGCGATTCCCCCTTTTGAAAGATTTAAACTAATAGAAAAGGCAATTTGGCTTCGATTAAATCAACTGGAAACCAGATCACCAGAGACAAAAGAAAAAGCTCTTAAACTCATATCTGATCTGGATGCTTTGCAGTATGGTCCAAGAAAAGAATTTGACCTAAATCAAATTCTTCAAAGAGCAAAATTATTATTTGACGAAATAGGATAACAATAAATGGATAGCTCAAAAAATCAAAATGGATTAGATGAAGATGATCTTACTCTTTCGTTAAAAGATCGAAATGAGTTGGCATACGAGCGAACACGTCTTGCAGCCGAAAGAACACTTCTATCTTGGATCAGAACAGGCTTGGCAAGCATAGGGATTGGAATTGCTGTAGGTCATTTTTTAATGTTTCAGCAACTGGAACATCAACTTATTGCAAATGTTATAGGGAAATTTCTAATCGCCTGGGGAATTATCACATTTATTTTTGCATTCTTTAGTTTTCGTTCTATCCATAAGCAATTAGATATTAAAAAAGGATATGGAATTAACTTAATCGGTATCACATTTTTGATTGTTTTTCTTGTTGTCACTTCTTCATTACTTTTTTGGATCATCAAGTAAAAATTATGAAATCAATTATTAAATTATTTTTTATAGCAATAGTTTTTCAAAATATATCTTGCCTAGCTTTTGACGATACAAAACTTCAGGAGGCTCAATCATATTATCAACAGGGTTTGAATTCAAAAACTCTATTTCAACGTAAATTAAATTTCAATAAAGCTCTTGGGTTATATCTTGAAATAGAAAATATTTATGGAGAATCTTCTGAAAATTTGTTTGAATCCATTGGAAATAATTTTTACCAAGTGAATGAATTTGCTTGGGCGATACTTTATTATCATCGGGTTTTATCAATAAATCCATCAAATGCATCTGTAGAACAGCGACTGAAATTAGCACAAAATAAATTAGGGCTTCCACCAACGTTTGAACCAAACGCAATGAATAGAATTTTGAGTCTAAATAATATTTTTCCTCTTTCTAGACGCATTGTATTGCTTTTCTTTGTAACAATAATTTCTTTTATAGTGTGTTCCATTGCAATTTGGTTTTCTGGATCATTTTGGAAAAAATTGTCGGCTGTAATGCTTGGATTTGAAGCTTTGTTGGTTGTTAATTTGATCCTTACAATGTATTTCAGCCCTCTTGAGGGAATAATAGTAAATCCAACAGGATTATTTCAAGCCACCGATATGAACCAACCACAAATCACGGCAACACCATTGGTGAAAGGAATAAAAGTAAAAATTATTGAAACACAAAAGGAGGGAAATTGGCTAAAAATTTTAAATCCGGAAGGCACAGTAGGATTTGTACCGGCAGGTGTTGTTGAAATAATTTAAAAGTATTAATCGCTGTAAATTCTTTTACTGTTTCGGTTACCAACCCTATTACTACATATTTTAAGGAAGATTCGCTGCGTTAGGCCTATAGGGCCGGCATGAAATAGCCCAGGTCGCAGCAAAGCGGAGGCCTGGGGGCAAATAAAATAATAATCGAGTCCTGAAAGGACGGCATAATCATGTACGTATCAATGTGCCGTCCCTACAGGACTCAATGTGTTGGTTGTACTGTCCCAGGCCTCCGCTTCGCTGCGACCTGGGCTATTTCATGCCGGCCCTACAGGCCTAACACATTAAACTTTTCTTAATTGAATGTGGGTAAAAGAGTGGGGAAGAAAAAAGGTTATTCGCAAATTTATTTTTCTTATTTTGACAAAATTGGGCTTTGAACAGCCGCTCTCCGATCTCTAACGAAGACTCGCTAGGCTTTTATCTAACCTAATTTAACCCATTTACTCTCACTCTCCCCCTGTCTTCCCATTTCAGAGTTACGCTTTTGACCTTATTTATCGTAACATGGATTATTTACATCACAACTCTATTCATCATTTTGGTTAATTTTTGATAAAAAATAAGTATAATAATTAATGTGTTTTTGCTACAATATAACTATAGAGAATTGACATTTGATTTATCATTGAATATAATTAAATAACCACTGAATTCCCTAGGCAACAATGAATAAACTCGAGATACTACGTAATTGATTTTCATTACCAATACACCATAATTTCCAAAAAAGTTTAACCTTTGTAGTGTTTTATGACAGCTTTAGAACGCCGTGCTCTTTACAATTTATTACGTATCCATTCGTTAAATGATCCACAATTAGCCGTAGAAGAATGGCAAGTGGAAGATTATCGAATTCTACCAATAGCAAAATTATTTGAAAGACTTGGTAGTTTTTCTATCCATTTAGATAAAATCAGCTTTGTTGCGTATGCAGATGAATGTGATTCTCCAGAAGACTTGACAGAACATTTACTTGGCGATAGGCCCATCGACGCACAAGTAGAGGACCAGGTATATCTTCTAATTTTTGAATTATGGCGTCGATTAGTAAACGAAAAACCCAGTCTGTCGATCATTTGCAATGAATTAGACTATTACATCTACTTATATGATTCTGAACAACTCGAAACCCCTATTGCTCTACAAGATGCTATCGCTAACTTTTTAACTGCCCTTAATGAAAATGTTGATGCGGGAATTGAACCAAAAGAAGCCTTTCAACTTGTCTCAAACTATTGCGCGAACGATATTGAAACATTTTTATATGATTTCATTTCCGACCAAATTGATGCAGAACACGAATCTTACGCCCATGACCTTTTAGACAGCACTGCAACTTACATTGAAGGAAATAAATGGTTTTTATTATTGCGAGCAAGGGTATTAAATCAATCTAATCAAAAATTAGCTACTCGTCAGCTTTTACAATTAACTGAAGACCATTTAGATGATAAAGATCTTGAATTTCATATGGAGCTTTTGGCATTTATGGCAGAAGCTGGAACACCGAATCTATTTCGTGAATTAATTGCCCATACTGCCCCGTTGTTACTATCTGAAGAAGATTTTCAAGACCTACTCATCATTTGTATTGATTATTACCATCGTTTAGATCAAGAACAACAAGAGCAGAAAATCCAAAAAATCTTTAATAAACGGTCAAAAATATCCTTAATTGACCAATTTGACATAAATGAGCCAGATTTAGCCTTATTTTTAACGATAATTAAGTCGTGAAGAAATAATATTTTGAGCAACCTAAATAATTGAAAATCAGTGATTTTGAGAAAAGTGATTTTTTTTTTGAAATGATTTAAAATCAAGACCTTAAAATTGGTTTTAGCCTTGTCCCTAAAGGACTATCAAATAAATACTCCATCTTGACTTAAATGATGAAAAACTAGATATCATTAGCATTCCAAATACAATCTGTTGTACTTCAAATCGCAAATAGACACAATATCTTGTATTTTTCAATTATTTACGAATATATCTATAAAGAGAGACATAATATGACAAGACCAACACCACGAGCAATGGCCACATCTTTGCGCACTTATCACCGTCCCATCAAAGAAGGAGACTCTCAACTTGAAAGCTGGGAACAAGTCGTCGATCGCGTCGTTAATCACCAAAGATGGCTATGGGAAAGAGCATTAGGCCGAACATTAAACGAAATGCAAGAAGATGAACTCGAAGAAGTAAGAGGTCTCATCATAAATCGTAATATCGCACCTGCTGGTCGAACCTTGTGGTTGGGTGGTACTGAATTGAGCCGTACACGCGAATCTAGCATGTTTAATTGTTCGTATACGCACGTCGAAACAGTATATGACGTTGTTGACGTTTTGTGGTTATTATTACAAGGTTGTGGTGTTGGGTTTAGACCAATCACTGGTACATTAAATGGATTCAGAAAACCCCTTCAAGAAATCAAAGTGGTCCGTTCATCCCGTACCGAAAAAGGTGGATTACAAAATAACGTCGAAACATACGATCCAGCCACTAAAATTTGGACAATTAAAGTGGGTGATTCTGCTATCGCTTGGGCAAAAGCTGTTGGTAAACTTGTTGCTGGTAAATTTCCTGCTCGTACACTCATTTTAGATTTTTCTGAAATACGTCCTGCTGGAGCACGATTAAAAGGATATGGATGGATTTCTTCAGGTGACGAACAAATCGCTAAAGCATTTAAATCAATCGCTAAAATTTTGTCCGATCGCGCTGATCAGCTATTGACCCGCATGGATATATTGGACATTGTCAATTGGTTAGGAACAATTCTATCAAGCCGTCGTTCAGCACAAATCGCTTTATTTGAATACGGTCAACCTGAGTGGGAAGATTTCTCAGGAGCAAAAAAAGAATGGTGGTTAAAAGGAAATGCGCATCGCCAGCAATCGAATAACAGTTTGCTATTCCGCACAACACCAACACGTGAACAATTAGAAAATCTTTTCCAACTTATCATCGATTCGGGTGGTTCTGAGCCAGGATTCATCAATGCCGCTGAAGCAGAAAGAAGAGCTCCATGGTTTAAAGGATGCAATCCATGCGTAGAAATCCTCCTTGGAAATAAGAGTTTCTGTAATTTAACTGAAGTCAATGTATTGGCATTTAAAGGCGATAAAGTAGGCCTAGAACGCGCCCTTTATCTAGCTGGACGAATGAATTACAGACAAACAATGGTTAATTTACGTGACGAAATCTTGCAGGAAGCGTGGCACCTCAATAATGACTTCTTACATCTTTGTGGTGTTGGTTTGACAGGCGTAAGAGCTAGACCTGATCTCACAGCTTATGATTTCAAACGCATGCGTAATATTACAGTAAGCGCTGCTTATAGCATGGCGAATGAATTAAATTCTCCATTACCTAAGAACGTCACTTGTATTAAACCAAGTGGAACCATTAGCAAGATTATGGGAACAAGAGAATGGGGTGAGGTTCCAGAAGGCATTCATATGCCATTAGGAAAATTTATATTTAATTATATTACCTATTCTAAACATGATCCACTAGTTGGTAGATTCAAAACCGCGGGCTATTCGGTTATTGAAAAACCCTACGAACCAGAATCGGTTTTAGTCAAATTCCCAGTTAAATATGAAAACGTCCCATTCACACGTACCAACGTAACTAGAAAAAATGGTGTTGTAGAGGAAGTAGAAGCAAATCTTGATTCAGCTATTACTCAATTGGAATGGTACAAATTGCTCCAAACAACCTGGTGCGAACAAAACGTATCTAATACAATTTCGTATGACCCATCTGAAATACCAGCGATTGTAGATTGGTTATTAGAAAACTGGGATTTGTATGTAGGCGTTTCTTTCTTATTACGTAATGACCCAACTAAAAATGCAGAAGATTTAGGCTATGCTTATCTTCCACAAGAAGTCGTTACGAAAGAGGCTTACGACTCCTACGCATCTACTTTAAAAGAGATTGATTACACAGGCATCGAAATGCGCGATGTTGAATTAAGTCCTTCAGACAGTTGTGCGACAGGAGCTTGCCCAATTCGTTAAGTTGAATTAAACATACTTTCTGCCAATATAAAAGGCCTGAATACATCGAGAGATGTGTTCAGGCCTTTTTTTATTTCATTGAGATAATAAGAATGTTTTTTATAGAGTATGCATCAAAAAGCGAAAGAGGACTTTCGCACTCCGCGCGAATCGCGGGTATATTAAACTAAGTCAATCAAACGGATGAGGAGGTATTAAACATACTAAACCAAAGCCTACCTATGCGGATCTAATC
>JACDES010000060.1 GCA_013816265.1 Parachlamydiaceae bacterium
AATGACCCCATTGCGATAACGGGGAGGGCAGGCTAGGCCTGTTCCTTACCCGCTGAAAGTCCTCTTTCGCTTTGTTACGAAGCGCCAAATTTTTCAACATGTCTTGATTAGATGACGCTTTTATTTTAAAACCTGAGACCCGACTTTTCTACTTTACGCATCTCCTACTTCTAGATGATCCTACTTTGAGTCGTTACTATAATTAGCTTATTTGTTAATATTAAGATATAAACGAGGATAATATATGACTGCCCATTCTCACTCTCACCATGAAATAGTAAAACTTACAATACAACTCACAGAAGACGAAAGAACTTTTATCAAGTTGCAGGCAACAAATAAAAGAATGACAATTAGCGAATTTATTATGTCATTTGTTAGACCTAATATCTCTCAGGATAAAGAGCCCAATGTTGAAACAAAAAAAGCAATTAAAGATATTCAAGAAAACAAAAACCTTGAACGATATAAGACTATTGATGACTTTTGGGCCGCTATGGGGATCGATCCCAATGCTTGAAGTAGTACCAACAAAACCTTTTAAAAAAGACTAAAAAACGATTGTTTTTTCTTTATTTATTCTTTTTTAATGCTGCCATAGAACTTGTGAGATTTCTAATGGTACTGAAACCTCAGGGAAAAATGGAATTACCCGCGGTGTATAATGAGAAATAGGCCGTGATGCAGAAACACTTCCGCTATATACATGAGTATTAACATCCCCTGCCAGTTGTCTTACATACTTCATTTCTTGCTTAATCGACACACTCCCATTCTCTCCCTCAGCATAAATCTGGACACTGATGGAACTAGCATTAATGCCATCAAGATAGACTTGAACTGTAAACTCATATAAATCACCCTTAGTCTCATTCTTAACATCACTAAAGCGTATCGAAGACCATTTTTCATTCAAATTGTTTTTCCATTCCACAATTCGTTGACCTAATGCTCCATTATTCTCAGCACGTTCTAGATACTTTTTTGACGCAGCAAGATAATATGTTTCTGTATACTCACGTACAACCCGGTTTGCTGAATAGTGTGGGGTTAGCTGTGACATACTTGCACGCATTTTTTTTACCCATTCCGTCGGTACTCCTTCTGAATCGCGCTGATAAAATGTTGGGATTACTTCTTTCTCAAGAATTTCATACAAAGCATTTCCCTCAATGGCATCCCAAGCTAAATCATCACCATGCTCTAACCCATCCCCAATTGCCCATCCAACTTCTGGAGTATACGCTTCTGCCCACCATCCATCTAATTCAGATAGATTAATACCTCCATTCACCAGTACTTTCATTCCACTCGTTCCGCTTGCTTCCCATGGCCTTCTTGGAGTGTTAATCCAAACATCAACCCCTCCCACAAGCTGTTCAGTTAAATTAACATCATAGTCACTTAAAAAAACAACCTTAGATCGAACTTCTGGCCTTTTTATAAATTGATTCCATTCTTTTATTAGTTCCTGTCCTGGTTTATCGGCAGGATGGGCTTTTCCTGCTAAAATAAGCTGTACTGGCTGATTTGTATTTGTTAAAATCTTTATCAATCGATCAAGATCCTGCAATAACATGTTTGGGCGTTTATAAGTCGCAAATCGTCTTGCAAAACCTAAGGTCAAAATATTTGGATCAAATATATGTTTGGCTTCTTCAATTTCTTGAAGCGAGGCTCCGGCTCCGGCAACTTGTCTTGCATAGCGTCCTCGTGTAAATTCTACAAGATTTTTTCTTGAATCTGTTCTCATATTCCATAATTTGATATCAGGTATTTTCTCAATATCTTCTTTAAGGGTATATCCTTCATCAAACCAAGGTCTTTTTCCACATTCTTTTGTCCACAAACGATCTGCAGCAATTGAATCCCAACTTGGCATATGAACACCATTTGTGATATATCCTACAGGTATTTGATCTTCAGACCATCCAGGAAATAATGGTTCAAATAGATGTTGACTTACTTTTCCGTGTAAACGACTCACTCCATTAACCGCACCGCTGCCTCTAATGGCTAAATAAGCCATATTGAATTGTTCATTAGAATTATTAGGATTCTGACGCCCTAACCCTAGTAATTTATCCATTGAGATGTTCAATTGATTCGTTGCATATTTTTCAAGGTATTGAGTAATTAAGGCGCCATCAAATCGATCAAAACCGGCTGATACTGCAGTATGTGTTGTAAAAAGATTTCCTGCTCTCGTTACCTCTAATGCGACATCAAAAGATTGGCCTGTTGCCACCATAAATTGTCTAGCGCGTTCTAATATTGCAAATGCGGCATGTCCTTCATTTAAATGACAGACTTGAGGATTTAATCCTAACATACCTAACAAGCGCCATCCTCCAATACCTAAAATCAATTCTTGTTTGAGTCTTAGTTCAGAGCCGCCTCCATATAATTCACTGGTTATCCCTCTATACACAGGTAAATTTGCAGCATCATTACTATCGAGGAGGTACAATTTTTTTGTTCCGACCTGCACTTGCCATGTACGTACCCAAACAGAATATCCCGGCAGCGTGATTTCAATTCTTAACCATTCTCCAATGCTATTACGAACAGGAGTTATAGGTAGCTGGCCTGGGTCATTATAAGGAAACAAAGCTTGTTGTGCTCCTTCCTTATTGAATTCCTGCCGAAAATATCCCTGTTGATAAAGAAGTCCAACTGCAACAACAGGAATGCCAAGATCTCCAGCGGCCTTTAGCTGATCCCCTGCCACATTGCCAAGACCTCCAGAATAGATCGGGAGCGCTTCACTCAACATGTATTCCATACAGAAATATGCTATACAGGTTTGAGTTAACTGAGGGTATTTTTGTTGGAACCAGGCCGGTGTTTCTAATTGATTTTTCTTGAGTTGTAGAAGATCATCAATCTTTTTTGTAAATATTGGATCTTTCAAAAGTGCTTTTAGTTTGTCCCAAGATGCTGTTCGAAGAACAACCCATGGATTATGAGTTAGATCCCAAAGAATTGGATCAACTTCTCTCCAAACTTCATCCGCATTATGATACCATGACCAAGACAAATCTAATGCTAATTCTATTAGTGAATCGATTCCTTCAATATTTAATGGGAGAAAGGTAGACACCAAACTATTAATTTTTTTAACTTCCACAACAACCTTTTTTCAAAATGATGAATGTCAATAAATGTTTTACGCCATTACTTTTCTTTTCCGCTATAAATCTGAATAGCATGATCGAGAAATTTAAGAGCGGCTGTACGATCCCTTTGAAATGAATTTCGACCTATAATTGATCCAAATCCGCCTCCATCCCTTATCGCTCGTACATCTTCAAAAAAAGCTGCATCATCTTCTTTTGCTCCACCAGAGAAAATGACGATCCTTTTTCCATTAAATGCACTTTGAATTACATGATGAACTCTAACCTTCAGGCTATCTAATGGTATTTTTTGACTCTCATAAACTTTACGAGCTTCGTCGAACTCTATATGCGCTGTCGGTAACTTTGTTTTGATGACATGAGCTCCTAATTGAGCTGCAATTTGAGCGGCATATGCAATCACATCTAACGCAGTCTCCCCTTCTTTACTTAAGCCACCCCCTCTTGGATATGCCCAAACAATCGTTGGTAATCCAACAGATTTCGCTTCTTTTATCAATTCTCGTAATTGTTCATATTGTATTCTTCTATCAATTGTTCCAGGATAGATCGTATAGCCAATCGCAACACATCCCAGTCTCAAAGCATCCCCAACAGATGCCGTTTGTGCTCCCATAGGATCTTTTTCTGGATGTAAGAGATCATGACTATTAACTTTCAGAATCAATGGAATTTGCCCTGCAAAATCTGCTGCTCCTGCTTCTAAAAATCCAAGTAGGCTGGCATACCCATTTAATTTTGCGTCAATTGCTAATTGAAAATGGTAATTGGGATCATAAGCCGGTGGATTTGGAGCAAAACTTCTTCCCGGACCATGTTCAAATCCCTGATCAACAGGAAGAATAATCATTCGCCCTGTTCCGCCTAATCGACCATGATTAAGTAATCTTGCAAGGTTCGTTAAAACTCCGGGATTTTCTCCTTTATAATAACTGAGAATTTCTCTGATCCGTTCGCTCATCTTATATCTCCTAATAATTCCATATTAAAATTATTTATATGCCAGATTTGTGATTCTTAGTCTACAAATACGCAAATATAAGGAAAGCGAAAGAGGACTTTCGCACTCCAAACGCTACGCGATCAGAAAAGCTATTTTTAAGTCTACGCGAAGCGTTTGGAGTGCGAAAGTCCTCTTTCGCTTTCGTTTTTTGCAACAGCATCTGCAATTCAATATGTTATAGGAAGGATTCGCCTGCGCTTGGAATAGGCTAAAGTCTTTAAAAATATTCTCAGACTATACCGAAATGACTAACTAGTAGTAATTTCTTTTAGTTTTTCCGCTGCGTTTGTATTAAGGCCTTTTGCTGCTGCTTCAAACATTTTAATCGCCTCAACTTTATTCTTATCACCGTATAGAAAAATCATTCCTAATTGATATTGTGCTTCAGCTATTAATTTTGGATTATTTATCTTAATTTTTTGCTCGAGAATCTTATTAAAACATTTTTTTGCTTCTTCATAATTTTGCCCCTTATCCCCGAAACCATGCATATATTTTGTACCTAAGACTAATAAAGCTCTTACACTATTGTTTTCTGCAGCTTGCATTAAATACTCTAGGGCTGTTTGTTCATTTTTTTCTACGCCAATTCCTTTATGAAATTTTTCATATAATTTGAATTGCGCTTTTGCATGACCTTGAACAGCGGCTTGTTTTAGCAAATTAATTGAATTTTCACTATCGCCTTTTTCCACTAGATGCAGAGCTAATTGATACTGAGATTCGGGATGACCGCTTTCTGCAGCTTTTTGATAAAATTTTAACATTTGTTCTTCCAAAAAGAGATTTGGAGGAATTCCTTTATCCATTTCCTGTAATTTTTGCTTATAGATTAATGCCAATTTATAAGAAGCTTCTGGAATACCTTTTTCTGCAGCCATTTGATAGTAGAACATGGAACCGTTGCCATCAACAGAAGGTTTTAATAATTGTTTTTCATAAATATTACCTATTTGAAAGTATGCGCGATCATAGCCGGCCTCTCCGGCGTCTTGATATAAAGAAACAGCTTTTTTATAATTACCTTGTTCTTCAAGAATCTGCGCTACTTCATATTTTGCAGCAGGATCTTTCTCTGCAAGAGGAAGAAGTATTTTTTCAGCTTCTTTAATATTTTTTTCTATGCCGTCTCCTTTTCGAAGTAATGACGCTCGGTGAATTTGCGCTTCATTATAGCGATTTTCTTGTGCAGGAACTTTGGAAAAAAGTTCAAAGGCCTTTTTTTTGTCTGCTTTTAGGTTATTGCCGCCTTCTTCATAAAGGAGGCCTAGTTCTAAATCAACAGACATACCAGCTTCCTTGCATTTTAAAAACCACATCTCCGCTTTTTTGTAATCCTTAGGAACATCCGGTGCTCCTTTCATATAAATTTCACCTAACTCCCTAACTAAATTTTTTGAATCTTTTTCTACCGCTTTCTCAAGTAATTCGATCCCTTCCAAAGCCTTATTATTTAATATTAACCTCTTTCCCAAATAATGCATCGCATCAATTGAGCCATTATTAGATGCTTCCTTAAGCCATTTTTCTCCTTTTATATCCTCAGAAAATTTTTCTATATAAAATTTACCTAATTCATACTTGGAATCAAGATTACCTTTATTTGCTGCAATGAGAAGCAAATCTTCTATTCTTTGATTCAATTGATCTGTCTTTTCGAAATCTTCTGATAAATATAATTTTGCTAATTCGTATTCACCTTTAGGAGGATCAGACTCTGTCGCTCTTAGGAAATATACTTCCGCCATCGTTGTACTTGCTGTTACTCCTAACCCATTATTAATCATCCCCAACCAATAATTTGCTAATCCTTCTTTTTCAGGATTCATCGCTTGAGCCTCATACCATTCTTCGGCTTGAACAGGATATTTTTTTATTATAGATGGCTGTAAATAGAATTTTTCTAGATTTTTTTCTGTTTCAGAAATGATATTTTTCTCTATCTCAGATAATGTATTGCTTTCTTTTCTTAACAACAATTCTTTATCTTGCTTTATACCTTTATACACTTTTTGGTAACACTCCAAAGCCCTATTTTCATCTTTATCACATCCAATCCCTTCTTGATAGGCTTTAGCAAGGTGATAATTAGCTTCCATCCATTCTGGGGATATCTTATTACCCTCTGCTTCTTTTTTAAATATTTGGAACGCTTTAATTTTTCCATCACTGATACCAGCACTTTGAGAATAGAGAATAGCTAATCGAATGTTTGCTTTAGGTAATATGAAATCAACTTTTTGAAAATTTTCTATTGCTTTAGAGATATTTTTTTCTTTTTCAAACTTTAAACCATCTTCAAAATATTTTGCGATGGCTTGATCTGTTAATTGTTTAGGATAATTTAATGCTATAAGTCTGGTATTAGCTAACTGCAACCCCTGGGCAGCGGCTTTTCGTAGACAAAACACTTCTTTTTCTAGATCAATTGGCACCCCTCTTCCACCAAGCTGATAGGCCTGAGCAAGATTATATTCACCCCAAGATAATTTTCTATTGGCTGCTTTTTCAAAAAGTTTTGTTGATTCACTTGGATTCGATGAATAAATCAATAATCCTTGTCCATTAAACCCCCATGAAGAATCATTTTTTGCTGACTCATCAAACAACTCCTTTGCTTTTGTTAAGTCCTTAGTTAAACCACCTACGCCTACATAATACAAAATTCCCAAAATCCCTTTTCCATCGGGATTTCCTAATATTGCGGCTTTTTCAGCCCAAATACGACAAGCATTATAATTTTCCGTTGTAGATTCACCATTTGCCGCTTTGAGCATATAGATATCAGCAATCTTTGCTTGAATACTTCCAATGTCCATTCCCTTAAATGATTCTACACCTAGTCCTAATTTTTTTAACTCTTGGATTATATCATCAGGTAGTTTTTCCGTTTCTTTTGCAGATACTTCAATATCTTTAACAGCTGTTGTATCAGTTCCTGAACTATCTACAAATATTGGACCAACGCTTTCATATGTTAATGGTATTTCTGCCTCCAAATCAACTTGAGTTTGAGCTTCTGAGGATTGAGCCATAGGCGGATATTCGGAGTGTGCTACAACGGTAGCAACATCTCCAGTAGGTTGAGCTTGCGGGATACTTCGAATTTTTTCTATAGCAAATACATTTCCATGTTTAGCAGCAAACTTATAAAATTCTAACGCCTCTTCATTTTCCTTATTTTTTTCAAGGTTTATTGCAAACTCACAAATTTTATCTACTCCAATCTCTTTTACAATCTCTACAAGTCTATCTCTAGCCACGTTTAAATTTTGCGCGTCAGCTTTTAGAAGCAGTCCGATTTCTTTAGTTGGATTTTTATCTTTTAGTGTTTCAGGTAAATCTCCCCTATAGAATTTAGAAAGATTATATTGACCTAAATGCAATCCTTTTTTCGCAGCAGCAGTAAAATTTATTAAGGCTCCAGAATGATCATTAGATAGCATTTGGATTTCACCTTTACCATTATCTAGCCAGGCTGAATCTCTTCCTCTAGTTGTATATTCCCCTGCAGCAAAATGTGATTGTGCTATTGAATAACCAGTTTCCCTATTATAGACTGGAAAATACTTCTTTTTTAATTTTTCATTTTCTTTTTTATCTCTTTCGTGTAACGCAATAGTTCCCAAAATTCCCTGACAGTCTCCAATCCCTCTTACAGAATGAGAATTCCCTTTTAATGCCAATTCACATGCGTTGTCATAGTCTCCCTTAATATAAAAGAGCTCTGCCATCCTTATCTGAGCTTTCAATACATTCTTATTTGCTACAGTTAAATAAAAGTTGAGGTTTTCATCAATCGTATATTTATTTTCATTTATTCTTCTCAATTCAAATTGTGCGAGAGAATGGTCTAATTTGGCAGCATTATTGAAAAGGTCCTCAACAGGTATTTGATCAGGATTTTTAACTAATCCATCTTTGTACATCATTGCTTTATAAAAAAATGCTTCAGCTTTAATTATATCTATATTTTTATCGCCTATAATTTCTGTTAGCTTTTGAAAACATTCCATAGCTTTTTCGTAGTTTTTATTTTCGAAAAAATGAAGAGCCAAAAAATATTGGGTAAGAATACTTCGAGTTTCTACCGAATGTGGAGGGGTAAAATTAGTATCATTATTTATTGTAATCTTCCCATCAGAATAATTTATAGTCGATAACTTTAATTCAGCTTTATCATTTCCTTTGTCTATAAAAGGCTTGGAACCCTGGATGGCTGCACTAATAGTCCATAAGTTTTTCAAATTTATATTACTGTAAGTAAAGTTATCTGCCAGTATTATTTGTGCGCATGAATTGCCCTTTGTGATGGCTTCTTCAATATGAGAAATTGCTTCAGGAAACTGAGAAGCCTTTTTTGCTAAAAGACCTAAACTAATTGAACACCAACTAGAATTTTTCGCAAGCATCTTTAATTTATCTTTGTCCAAAAAAGCTTGTTGTGCTTTTGCATTACCAAAAGATAATAAATAAAAACAATAAAGCCCATATCTGTTATCATCATTTTCTTTATGGATTTCTCTTAACCAATAATTTACTAAATTTTTCTCAGGTAAAGTAAATGGGTGATTTTTTGATTGAATAAGACACATTTCACAAAATTTAGACTTAGCATCATTAACATCTTCTTTAGAATGAAGAGCGACCTTTAGATACCATTTTGCAGCTTCTGCAAATTGTATTTCCTGATCAAACATTCCTTTTTCATAACACTCACCCAACTTAAATTGAGCCTCTTTATTACCACCAGCAGCAGATTCTTTTAACCACTCAAAAGCCTCTTTCTTTAATTTCTTTGCATTGTCGGGGCTAATATTTTTTTCATCTGCTTTTTTTAAACATAATTGATATAATTGAAATTGCTTATCTGCTCTGTCTGACTTACTAAGTTTCTTACTTGAAAATGGTGTTTGAACTGACTTTGAAGCTACGGTTTGAGCTTCTTTAGAACTAGTTTTGATTTTTTCAAAAAACTGAAGGCACACATCTGCTGCTTTGTTAGTTCGCGTAGATGCTCCCCAGGTAAAAAATGATCTTTTCTCAATTTCTTTTCTTTTGTCGATAATTTTTTTTAAATTATCTAACAAGTGTTCTTTTTGATCTTGAGTAATATCATCTCGTTGGAGAAATTCATGGGCTTTTTCAATAATTGTATTAATGCCTATGTATTTAGAATCCCAATCAAATTTTTCAACTCTTAACAGGTAAGTTTTTTCTTTTTTTGAATATGCTAGTCTTTTTGGTGACTTATCATCTGTTGAACTTTTAGCCATTCCTGAAATTAAATGATTAAAATGCTCAAAGTCTTGGATATCGCTTAGAGAAGTCATAACAATCACCTAATTTTAATTTAGTAATTCTTAAAAAACTCATCAAAGAACATATTATAATTAATTATAGCACAACTAAATATTAATAACACAAATAGTAATTAAATTTTACATCCTGAACAATAAGGAATTATTATAGATTAAGCAAGTTTCATGCCTAACAAGGAATAACGCGCCCGGGTAGGATTGACACTAAAGTTCTATATGGTAATATTTGTTTGATTAATCACTATAATTTTATTCATACTGCAATCGGTATCAAACTTTCAAGGACACAACTATTTATGTATAAGCATCTTTTGAATGTATGTCTATTCATTAACTTACTTATTTTTCCCTGCGCAGGATTTACCCAAAATTTAGAACCTTCTCAATTCGAAGCTCTACAAGGTCCGAATTGGGTTCGTGAAGGAGTCATTTATTCAATCTTTACCCGAAATTTTTCCTCAGAAGGAGATTTTCAAGGTATTACAAATAAGCTTGAAGCTTTAAAAAATTTGGGTATTACAACAATTTGGTTACTGCCTATCCATCCAATTGGTCAAAAAATGAAAAAGGGATCCATTGGAAGTCCCTACTGTATTCAAGATTACTATGCTTTTTATCCTAGCTATGGGAACAAAGAGGATTTTCAAAGGCTTGTGAACAGAGCCCATCAATTGGGATTAAAAGTGATTATTGACATGGTTGCGAATCACACTTCATGGGATAGCGTATTAATGAATAATCCAGATTTTTATAAGCATGACATACAAGGTAACATTATCCCTCCGATTCCAGATTGGCATGATGTGGCTGCTCTTGAATATAACAATCCAGATGTACGTACTTATATGATCAATATGATTAAATATTGGTTAACTGAATTTAATTTAGATGGCTTTCGCTTCGACGCCGCTGGGATGGTTCCTTTAGATTTTTGGCAACAAATGCGTAAAGAATTACATGAGATTAATCCAAATATTTTATTACTCGGCGAGGGAGACAATCCTCAAGCACTAGCAAAAGCTTTTGATTTGGATTACTCATGGGATTTTGAAAGAGCCCTTAATAACATCATCCAAAATGGCGCTCCAGCAACTTCTAGTTTGCAATCTGTTCTAGCATTGGAGCAAAGTAAATTTCCTAAAAATGCTTTACACCTAAGATTTTCCGATAATCATGACAAAAAAAGAGCCATTACACGCTATGGTGAAAAAGCATCTTTAGCCGTGTCTGCCCTTATTTTCACATTTGAGGGTGTTCCTTTAATTTATAATGGGATGGAAGTGGGTGATACAACTGAATCGACAGATCCAGCTTTATTTGAAAAGGCCCCAATCCAATGGCATAATAATGTGATACGGCCTGAATTCAAGGCTTTTTATCAACATATGATTGCATTAAGAAAAAAACATCATTCCTTAAGAGATGGTGAATTGGTATGGCTAAAGAATTCTGATAATTCGAGAATTGTAACATACTTGCGTAAATCTAATGATGAGGAATTTTTTATAGCGATTAATTTATCAAATCGTCCTTTTGAAGGGAATGTTGAAAATGGTGCTAATAATAATTACACCGATGTCACCACACCTTTAAATGGAGAATCTGCTTCGTCAGGAAGTGTTAATTTTCCTTCAATTTCATTGAAACCCTGGGAATATAGAATCTTATATAGAAATAGAAATCAGGGATAAATTTGCAGAATTTGCGTATTTGTAAAAAGTATTATTTTATGAAAGATACCACGCGCGTGATAACCCAAAAGGTTATTACAACCTTTTGGGTGAAATTAGATATCTTTTGATTATTTAGAAATTTTGCAATCTTCTAATCTTTGCTCTAGCATAAGATATAAAGCAGCTTTTTGTGATGCTGTCAATTCATCAGAATTTAATAATTCTATTAATTCTTTAAACTTTTTATAGTTATTGCTATCATCTTCTACGCAATTATCAGTTTCATTACATATAGCAAGATTTTCAATAAAAGAAAAATCTTCATCTACTGGATCGCTACCTATTATCGTGCTTTGATATAGCTCTAGATTATTCTTAAGCTCTTGAACATAATAAGGAGCCTGCTCCCTTTCAACAGAATTCAATTCAAATTCATGAGATCCGAAAATATTGTTATTATTATTTCTCTTGTTTTGACTTCTTCTCCAATTTTCTCTGTCTACTTGGAAAGCAATAATGACAAGAAACAAATTAGGGTGGATATTTTTTTGAGAAATTAACGCATGATCTTTGATTTGAATTGTCCAATTATTTTTAAATTGAAAAAACGGACGTGTCAGGGTGGCTATAATATGGTCATCACCTACATCTTTAATTTCATATTTTGTGCCCCAAAAATTCAACTGTGCTCTAGCTAACTTTTGATGAGATGCTGAAACAATCTCAAAAGTAGGATAAAACCAACTAAACCGTTGCTCAACAGTTCCTAGAGGCTGAGCTTGACCATCTTCCACATCGAATATTGCTCCAAAACTCCAGAAACGCATTCTTGCTTTTGCAACCATCTCTTGATCAGCATTCTTAAGATGATATTCAGGCATCAGAGAGAAAAACTTACGATGAACTGTTCCTAATTTTTCATATTTTGACTCAATATCAAATGATGTCGTTGCAGATACCCATCGTTCTCTTACATAAAACTCGTCAGGAAAAGCTGTCGCTGCCGAAAGATCCTGAGAACACAGAAATAATCCTAAAAAAATGAGCGAAGTACGCCAGAGATTCTTAAACATAATAACCTATTTTTATTGTTAGTTGTGAAATTTTTAACACACATGAAACATTTTGAATAAATCTATCAATTTAAACAATAAAAAAGTATCAACGACAATAACATTTCCCTAAATCTATACTTATTTACAGAGATATATACCACAGCCCGTTTCAAACTAGGATTTCAACCAGCGCGAAAATCCTCGCGATTCGATGATCGTAAATAGATCAATATTAGAAATATGGATCTATTTACGATCATCGAATCCCGAGGTTTTGGCGCGGTTGAAATTCCAAGCTTGAAGCGGGCTGTGGTATACCACTTATAAATTTAGTTAATAGTTAAAAGTATTACTGTATATAAAAAAGTAGCCAAAAAGAATCCTCCAAGAGAATGGGGATTATCTTTAGGGAGTTCATGTCTAGTCACATTCATGATGACTCCACCACCAATAAATGCACTAACCAATGCTATAGCAGCTGCGGGCAAATCAAATAATGCACCAACCAACCATCCTAAAAATAAGCAAATAATCAAAAGCCATTTTTCTACACTTCTATATTCTTTTCCATGGGTCGTACTTAAGTTATAGTCGATCGTGAAATAGTGTAGCGACATTGCAAATGTAAATAGTACCAAGGGTTTTACTTCCGGATTATTGATATCTGCTACCGCATATCCAACAAGAAAATTAAATAAAGCATACGAAGCCATCGAAAATCTGAAATTACGCTTTTTTTCTAATACTGTTGAAGATTGATCGACAAGAAAAAATAATAAAAATCCTGCAAGTGCCATGATAAAAGCGTGCCTTTCAACAAAGGGAATCGTATCAGCAAATATTTTTTCTAAGTATTCATTACGTGTGCCTAATTTCGGAAGTAAATCAATAAAGACATACGCAATAGCAACACCTCCTCCAACAGACAAAAGTATGCCTCGAGAAACAAAACTTAACTTTTTCGTTTTCTCCGCAAATAAATGCACTAATGCAAAAATACTAATAGATATGAGAGCGAGTAAGGAATATGGCATGAGTTTGAATCAAAAAAAATAGTTGATAAAATCCAATTTCTTAAATATAACCAGAATGAACCTACAAAAAGGAGCATTTATGTTATCTACAGTACTACTTATTGTTTTAATTCTTTTGTTAGTTGGGGCATTTCCAGCATGGCCACATAGTCATGGATGGGGATATGGACCAAGCGGTGTTTTGGGAGTTGTTTTAGTCATATTGATCATTTTAATTCTACTTGGAAGAATATAAATATTCTCCAAAAAATTAGTTGTTGTTGCAATCAATAGATTGCAGCAACAACAATCAATTATTTAAATCCGCGAATGACACCAAATGAAGTGGTAGTCATGCAAATTTTTAATACGGCACCAGGAACAAATGGCAAAAATCCCATCAAAAATGCTGATTCCCATCCAATAAAAAATCCTAGCCCTAATGTACCTAAAGTTAAAATAATCACTTCCGTCAGTGAAAGAATAAAGAAATTTTTCAAAAATGATGATTTCTTTTGTTTTTCAATAAGCTTCCCTACAACATATGCAGCAATCACAAATCCAATCAAATAACCAACTTTAGGTCCTATTATCCAAAATGGATTTGAAATACCACCCGCTAAAACTGGTAGTCCACATGTAGCCTGAATAAGATAAGTTAGAACAGATAAAGAAGCTTTCTTAGAACCCAAAGTAATCGCTAAAATGGACACGCCAAATGTCTGTAATGTAATTGGAACCAAATTAAAAGGTAATGGAATGGCTATTTGGGCTAACACTGCTAGAAAAATACTACCCAATAACACTGGAATTAAAGTAGTTGATTGAATCTGGGCAAGCTTTTGAAAGCCATTTTGATGTTTTATTAAGGTATCTTTTATCATCATCCCCCCTATTAGTTTATCTTCCTGATCTATAATAATAGATCGCGTGGTATAACATTACAATAAATCCCATTTACCTTCAATGAGCTATACCTCAATAATCTCTAACATTTTGAATATAAACTTGATAGTAAAGAAGAATAGCAATGGTTTTACCATCACAAATGGTACCATCACGTATCATTTTCATGATTTTTTTCCATTCAATAACTTCGACACGAATCTTTTCATTCTCATCTAGATTTTGACCTACATGAATTAAGTTTTCAGCTAAATATCCATACATAATCTCATTTGTAAAACCCGGCGTCGTGTAAAAGGACATCAATTCTTTAATTTCTTTTGCTTCGTAACCGGTCTCCTCAATTAATTCTCGCTTTGCTGTTTCAATCGGAGGCTCATTTGGTTCCAATGTCCCTGCAGGAAGTTCCCACAACTCTTTTCCAACTGCAAATCGTTCGTTTCTTATCATGACGACATCCCCGTTCTTGAGCAAGGGAAGGATACAAACAGCTCCTGGATGAATAACAACATCCCTCCTAATATTCCCATTTTCGCCTTTTAGCTCGACTGTATGTACATCAAAGCGTACTCCACTAAAAACTTTTTGAGAGTTTCTTAATGATTCCGGCAACGATTTTATTGTCATATTATTTTCCGCGCTTTTTTGAATTTATAGATTTTTAAATCGATGTGATCGATAAGTACTCAAGGCTAGTTTAAAAGCTAGCATTAAAAAACCACCAGCTAAATTATTGATTTATACCAGACTCTAGTTAAAATTTCCCATTTGCAAGATAAAAATAGAAAACTCTGCTAATATAATCACTAAAACAGGCATCTAAATCCAATTTGTTAAATTTCAGTATTTTTATTACTTGAATTGGGAGTGGTTGAAGTGTATAAGATATTTTTTATTTTATCTTGTTACTATCGGCTATGATATGAATTTTCGTTCGCTTCCAGCTTTTTTTCTACTAGTTATTCTTGCTTCTTGTTCGGAAAAAAGTAAAATTGCACCCACACCACCGCCTATTAATGTAACGGATTATGTTGTAGAACCTAAAACAATTCCTGCTGTTTTTGACTTTGTGGGATTTGCAGAAAGTTCCCATCTAGTTGAAATAAGAGCAAGGGTCGAAGGCTATCTAGAAAAAATAGCTTATGATGAAGGACAAATTGTTCAAGCTGGAGATCTACTTTTTCAGTTAGATCCTAGACAATACGAAGCTAAAGTAGAACAAGCCAAAGCTGAGGTTGCAAAACAAAATGCTCTTTTACAAAATGCCATTTTGACCGTTAATCGATTAACTCCATTATATGAAAAAAAAGCGGCAAGTAAAAAAGATCTTGATAATGCAACAGCGAACAAATTAGCAAGTGAAGCCTCTCTCCTTGCTGCTAAAGCTCAATTACTTGACAGCGAAATTAATCTAGGTTATACAACGATTCTATCGCCTATTACGGGATCTGCTGATAAAGCAAAACTGAGAGAGGGCGCCCTCATTAATCCAGCCTCAAATAGCTTATTAACAACTGTCTCCGTTTTAGATCCGATTTGGGTTTATTTTACAATCTCTGATACCGACATCTTACGTGCGAACCAACAAACAGCTGATAAAAGTATCATTTTACCCAAAGAAAACCAGTATACTATCAAGATCATTTTTAGTGATGGAACCACCTACCCACACATAGGAAAAGTTGATTTCAGTTCTCCTACTTATGATCAGAGCACCGGTACCATACAAGCTCGCGCTGTCTTTCCCAATCCTACTGGAGATATACGCCCAGGTCAATTCGTTAGAGTAAAAGTTTATGGCGCTGAACGCCCCGATGCTATCATTGTTCCACGAAGAGCGCTAATGCAGAAAAAAAATGGAATGTTCGTCTATTTAATCGAAAAAGACTTTAAGATTATTTCTCAAGACGTCTCAACAGCCGATTGGTATGAAGATTATCAAATTATCACAAATGGTCTCAAAGCTGGCGATCGGATAGTTGTCGACGGTATAAACAAAGTGGCTCCTGGAATGATAGTTAACATTATTGGTCCTTGGAAGCCCCTAGCAACAACAACACCAACATCCTCATCTAATGGGATGAATCAATAAATGATATCCAGTTTTTTTATCGAACGACCCATACTATCCAGTGTAATGTCTATCTTCATAGTCCTTGCAGGACTTGCATCATTGATATTTCTACCTATCGAACAATTTCCCAATATACTTCCTCCTCAAATTAACGTACAAGCATCATACTCAGGCGCAAGCGCTCAGGTGGTGGCAGATTCGATTGCTGCACCATTGGAACAACAAATCAATGGCGTTGAAAACATGATTTACATGTATTCTAATAGCTCCGGAACGGGTAATTATAACCTCAACGTTTTTTTTAATATCGGCTCAGATATTAATCAAGCGCTTATCGATGTGCAAAATCAAGCGAATATAGCGCTTCCACAACTTCCACAACAAGTTCAGAAAGGCGGGGTTAACATTCTGAAACAAACACCTGCGATTCTGTTAGTCCTTGCAATGCAGTCTCCAGATGGACGATATGATGAAATATTTTTAAGCAACTATTCAACTGTTAACGTCGTTCAAGAGCTTCAACGTACCGCAGGTGTTAGTAGCGTCACTATTATCAATGACCGTACATACGCTATGCGTATTTGGTTGGATCCAGCCTTATTAGTTAAATACAGTTTATCTGCAGAAGATGTTGCAAGAGCCATTTATGATCAAAATTCAGAATACTCTGTAGGTAGACTTGGGCAGGCCCCAACAGATGGTCCTGTGGAATTGACTCTTTCTATCACAAGCGTTGGAAGACTAAGTACACCAGAAGAATTTGATGAGATTATTTTAAAAGCTAATCCTGATGGCTCGATAGTTTTTTTAAAAGATATAGGACATGCTGAATTAGGCGCTCAAACCTATGATGTGATAAGCAAAATTAATGGGGTACCAACAATTTCAATAGCCGTTTATCAACAGTTTGGAGCAAACGCCCTTGAAGTTGCTGATGCAATTAAGAAAAAAATGGATTATATTTCTAAAAGTTTTCCTAAGGGCATCGAATATTTTATCCCTTACGACACAACAAAATTCGTTAAAGCTTCGATCCATGAAGTGGTTAAAACAATCTTCGAATCAGCTTTCCTTGTTGCCCTTGTTGTATTTATCTTCCTACAAAATATTCGTTTAACACTTATTCCTCTTCAAGCAATGGTTGTTTCCATCATCGGAGCGTTTGCAGGAATGTTAATCTTAGGACTATCCATAAATACATTAACATTATTTGCAATGGTACTAGCTATAGGTATTGTGGTTGATGATGCCATCGTCGTGATCGAAAACGTTGAACGAAATATGCGCTTAATGGGTCACTCAGCTAAAGAGGCTGCACATAAAGCAATGGAGGAAGTAACCGGACCTATCATCGCTATCGTTTTTGTCCTATGCTCCGTTTTTATACCCGTTGCCTTTTTAGGCGGTATCGCCGGTCAATTATACAAGCAATTTGCCTTAACGATATCTATCTCTGTTATCATATCAGGAATCGTAGCACTAACTCTAAGTCCCGCATTATCAGGAATTCTAATCAAAGCTCGTGATAAACCATCAAAATTCACACTACTATTCGACAAGTTTTTTGAAAAATGGACTGATCTTTATATTAAAGGCGCAAAATGGCTTATCGTTCGTCCATTTGTAGGTATATTTACATTTTTAGTCATTTGTGGACTGATCGGCTATCTTTTCCACGTCGTCCCCACAAGTTTTGTTCCAGACGAAGATCAGGGTTACTTACTAGCCGTTGTGAACATGCCGGAAGGTTCTAGCTTAAATCGTACTGAATCAGTTTCATCAGAAGTAGAAAAAATTACCGTAAAAAATCCTGCTGTCGATCAGTTTTTAGAGCTTGCAGGATTTAGCTTTATCGATAGTTTAAATCGTGCAAATCAAGGAACTAACTTCATTATTTTGAAAGACTGGGATCAACGAAAAAAAGATAATGAACACGCAGATGCAGTTTTAGTCGATCTATACAAAAAGTATTCACTAATCCCACAAGCACAAATTTTAATCTTCAACCCTCCTGCAATTCAAGGTTTAGGAACTGTTGGTGGATTTGAATTTTGGATTGAAAATCGAGGCAATGGTGATTACGCTTCATTAGAAAATGTCACCCATCAGTTCATTGCAAAAGCAAGTGAAAGACCTGAACTAGCCCATCTTAACTCTTCGATTTCTGCTACAACAGAACAGTTATATATCGATTTAGATCGATCTAAAGCCCGTTCGTTAGGAGTTCCAATTAACGAAATATACAGTGCACTGCAAAGCTTATTCGGTTCATACTATGTCAACAACTTTAATATGTTCGGTCGTGTATACAGAGTATTGCTGATGGCGCAACCGATTTGGAGAGCCAAGCCCACGGACATTGAACAGATTTATGTTAAATCAAATAGAGGGCAAATGGTTCCCTTAAAATCACTGGTCACAATAAAAAATTCTTCTGGTCCTAGCCTCATAAGCCGTTTTAATACATTTCCAGCAGCAAAAATCAACGGAAGCTCGGCATCAGGTTACAGTTCGGGACAAGCGATGAATGCAATGGAAGAAGTTGCGAAAGAAGTATTACCAAGTGATATGAGTTTCGCATGGGGTGGTGAGTCGTATCAAGAAAAAGCAACTAGCGGCACTTCAACAAATATGATGATTGCAGGATTACTAATGGTATTTCTTATTCTTGCAGCTTTGTATGAAAAATGGACCATGCCATTCGCCATTGTTCTAGCAGTCCCTTTTGGAATTTTCGGATCGCTTCTAGCAATTTGGATAACAGGCATGAATAACGATGTATACTTCCAGATAGGTCTTATTACAATCATTGCCCTTGCTGCAAAAAATGCCATTTTGATCGTGGAATTTGCAATAATAAAATATAAGGAAGGAATGCCTATCATCGATGCTGCTATTGAAGCTGGTAAACTTCGCTTTAGAGCCATCTTGATGACATCCTTAACATTTATTTTTGGTGTCATTCCACTTGTGTTGAGCTCTGGTGCCGGTGCCAATAGCCGTCACTCTGTCGGTATGGGTGTATTAGGTGGAATGATCGCTGCTACTTTTATGGCGATCTTTTTCGTTCCTCTATTTTTTAGATTAATTATCGAGTTAACAGAAACTAGAAATAAAAATAAGGACAAAGATCTTAATGTATTAACCCCATCTTCAGATGCCGGTGAAAAAAATGATTAACAAAAAGTTTGCCCTAAGCTTACTATTTCTTTTAACAGGCTGTTTTAGACCTCACTATGAACCACCCTATGTAAATACACCTGTTGAATGGCGATTAGAAACTGATGAGGCAAGCACTCTTTGTAATTTAAGATGGTGGGAACAATTTCAAGACCCCGCTTTAAATGAGTATATTTTAATCGCCTTGAGAAATAACCAAGATTTGAAAATAGCGATTTATAGAGTATTTGAATACTATGCCCGTCTTGGTGTTGTTAAGTCCGATCAATATCCTAATGTAACAGGGACCGCTAGCTACAATCGTATAAAATCATCTATTGCAGTACCAACAGGGCTTCCAATTGGTATTAATCGTATTAACAATGATTTTCAAGCTTTTTTAAATCTAAATTGGCAGCTTGATATCTGGGGAAAAATTTATAGTGAAACAGAAGCAGCAAATGCGGAATACTTAAATCAAATTGAAGTCAGAAGAGGTGTCGTTCAAACTATCGTCACTTCAGTTGCAAATGCATATATTCGTTTGAGACAATTAGATTCACAACTGAATGTTTCTAAACGAACGGTTGAATCACGCATTGAATCATTAAATTTAGCCGTCATACGTTTTCAATTAGGTGAGACGTCTGAATTGGAAGTCAAGCAAGCTGAATCTGAACTTGAAGTTGCTGTAATTGCAGCCATAGAATTTGAAAGAGAAATCCCGATTCAAGAAAACCTTCTTAGCATTCTTATGGGAGATAACCCACATGCTATTGCAAGAGGTAGATCTATTGAAGCCTTTCAATATCCATTTAATATCCCAGCAGGAATTCCTTCTGATTTATTACTTCGTCGACCTGACATTATCGGAGCAGAAGATCTATTAATTGCAGCCAATGCTCGAATTACTGTTGCTAGGGCATTATTTTTTCCACAATTTAATCTAACTGGATTATATGGCAGTGAGAGTGATAAATTACATCTATTGCTTACCTCGCCTGCTGAAATGTGGAGATATGGCGCGAGCGCAGTACAAACTATATTTGACGCTAACCGCACCTCATATTTACTAAAAATTGCTCAATCACAAACCGATGAAGCGGTACATAATTACAAGCAAACAATATTAAACGCCTTTCGTGAAGTTGACGATGCACTAATTTCTTATAAAAAGAATCGTGAATTAGTACTAGAACATGAAAAACAAGTGAATGTATTATCAGATTATCTTCATTTAGCTCAGCTAAGATATCAGGAAGGTGAAATTGACTACTTGAATGTCTTAGATGCTGAAAGATCCCTTTTCAATGCGCAATTAGATTTAGTCCAAGCCCAATCTGAAAGCTTTATTGCAGTCGTACAACTGTATGGTGCATTAGGTGGTGGTTGGATTATCGATGCCGATGATTTTGCCCTGACAGGATGTGAATAAATTCCTAAGCGACTCTTTGTTAGCTTGGAAAGCGTCTGTTCAATGCCCAATGCAGTCTAAATAAGACAAATAAATAGGCGAATAACTTTTTTCCTTTTCCGCTCTTTTACCCACATTCAATTAAAGAAATGTTACCTTGTGTTAGGCCTGAAGGGCCGGCATGAAATAGCCCAGGTCGCAGCGAAGCGGAGGCCTGGGTCATAGCAAACAATGTATTGAGTCCTGAAAGGACGGCATAATCATGTACGTATCAATGTGCCGTCCCTACAGGACTCAATGTATTGT